>DATEDA010000123.1:0-53104 GCA_035286595.1 Burkholderiales bacterium
CTCGCCGTCTCGCCGTCGCGGCGCCGCGACTCGGCGTCGGCCGGTGGGGATTCGGCAAGCGCCTCCGGCTGGAGAAGCCGGAAATCGGGATGGTTTCCCTGACTGAACCAGACGCAGGCTTGGCACTCCCCACACGCCAAGTCGGCGCTCGTCGTCCCTTCGCATAGCAGACGCTGCGCGAACGCCATGGCGAGCGCGGTCTTCCCGAGGCCTGCACGGCCTTGAATGAGCAACGCATGTGGCAGGGCTTGCCGACGCGTCTGAAGCTGGCTCAAAGTCGGGGTGAGCCATGTAAATATATTATTATTCATAGCATTGCAAATATTTGCTCTAGTGTAACCTTAACTTCACCGACGCTCTTCGACGCGTCGATGACCCGGAACCGGTGCGGGAACTGCCCCGCACGTTCCAGGTAGGCGGCCCGAACCCGCTCATGAAACGCCGCATCCTCCCGCTCAAAGCGGTCCGGGGTTCCCTGAGCCTTCTTGAGGCGCGCCTGACCCGTGCTCACGGGGACATCGAAGTACAGCGTGAGATCCGGTTGCAGGCCTTCCTGGACCCAGGCCTCCAGGATTCGGAGCTTGTCGACCGGGAATCCGCGTCCCCCGCCTTGGTAGGCGAAGGTGGCATCCGTGAACCGGTCCGAGACCACCCATGCGCCGCGGGCCAGCGCGGGTCGCACGACTTGGGCGAGATGCGCTTGGCGGGCCGCGAATAGGAGCAAGATCTCGCTCCCGGCATCCATGGGGTCGCGCAGCAGAATCTCGCGGAGCTTCTCTCCCAGCGGCGTGCCCCCAGGCTCGCGCGTGACCACGACATCACGGCCGGCTCGTCGCAGGCGTTCGGCGATCCAGGCGAGGTGGCTGCTCTTGCCCGCGCCGTCGATCCCTTCGAGCGTGATGAACTTTCCCGGCATCTCCCGAAGCCCCTCAGCGACGGCCGCCGAGCTGATATTTTGTCACGGCGCGATTGTGCTCCTCGAGTGTCCGCGAGAACTCGCTCGTGCCATTGCCGCGGGCGACGAAGTACAGCGCGTCCGTGCGCGCCGGGTTGAGCACCGCCTCGATCGACGCCAACCCGGGTAGCGCAATCGGCGTAGGCGGCAAGCCATCGCGCGTGTAGGTGTTGTACGGCGTGTCCGCGACGAGATCGCGCTTGCGGAGGTTGCCGTCGAAAGCGCCCCCCAGCCCGTAGATCACGGTCGGGTCCGCCTGGAGCTTCATGCCGGCGCGCAGCCGATTGACCAGGACCGCGGCGATCATGGCCCGGTCGTCGGCGTGCCCGGTTTCCTTCTCCACGATCGACGCGAGAATCAGAGCCGCGTACGGCGAGGCGAGCGGCACGTCGGCGTGTCGCTGCGCCCACGCCGCATCGAGCCGCTTCGCCATCGCGCGGTAGGCGCTGCGGAGGATCTCGAGATCGCTCGCGCCCTTCGCGAATCGGTAGGTGTCCGGGAAGAACAACCCCTCGGGGTTTTCGCTCGGCGCCTGGAGGCGACGCATCACCTCGGCATCGACCAGCCCCCGCGTGTCGTGCCGTACGTCGGGATGCGCATCGAGCGCGTCCCGCAGCTGCTTGAAGCTCCAGCCTTCGATGAACGCGATCTCGGTGAGAGCGACTTCGCCCCGCACGAGCTTGCCCAGGAGCTCGAGCGGTGTCACCCCCGAGCGGATCTCGTACTGGCCCGCCTTGATGTCGACCGGGCTGCCGGCCACGCGCGCCACGGCCTCGAACGCCCAGGGCTGCATGCCGACCCCAGCCTGCGCGATCGCGCGCGATGCCGCGCGCAGCGAGCTCCCGTGGGGAATCGTGAATTCCACCGTCGTCGCCCCCAGCTTAAGGGGCGTGTGCGCGAACCACCAGAGCCAGCCCCCGGCGGCAAGCATCGCGAGAATTCCGAGCAGGAATAGGGACTTGAGCGTCCGGAACATCAGGATGGGCGGGGCGGTGATCGCCGCCCCGCCGATATGATACGGTCCCCTGCCCCATGCCGCCGCACGCCGTTTCGGTGAACGATACTTTTCTCGCCTTTCTTGCCACGCGAGGCGGAGCCGTCGCCGACGGCGTGGTGCGCGACTTCGGTGATGCGCCCGGCGAGATCGCCGCGACCGCGTCCGGAAGCGTGGTGGTGCCCCTCGGGAAGTTCGGGCTGCTCGCGTTCACGGGCGAGGAGGCGCGCGAATTCCTTCACCGCCAGCTCAGTTGCGACGTGGAGGGGCTCGCCGACGACGCCGGCGCCTACGGTGCGTACTGCACGCCGAAGGGTCGCGTGCTCGCGAACTTCCTGCTCTGGCGCGAGCGAGACGCGTTCTGCATGCTGCTGCCACGTTCGATTTTGCCTGGCATCCAGAAGCGGCTGCAGATGTACGTGCTCCGCTCGAAGGTAACGCTTGCGGAGCGGACTGATGATCTCGTCGTCCTCGGCGTTTCCGGTCCGGCGGCAGCGGACGCGGTGGCAAACCTGGCGGGAACGCCGCCAGGAGGGCCGATAGGCGTTGCTCGGCGCGACGGCGTCACGGCCATCTCGCTCGCTGCGGCACGTTATCTCGTCACGACCCCGAGCGCGTCCGCGCCGCGGGTCTGGGACCAGCTGGCGCGCGCCCTCCGGCCCGTGGGCGCGACGTGCTGGGACTGGCTCGAGATCTCGAACGGATTCCCCTGGATCACCGACGCCACGCAGGACCAGTTCGTCCCGCAGATGGCGAACCTCGAACTGCTCGGCGGCGTGAGCTTCCGGAAAGGCTGCTACCCTGGCCAGGAGATCGTCGCGCGCACCCAGCATCTGGGGAGGCCCAAGCGGCGCCTCTACCTGGCGCACGTAGGGGCGGAAGGGATCCCGGCGGCAAGTCAGCCACTCTACAGCACGAGCCTCGGCGACCAGACCGCCGGCACGGTCGTCAACGCGGCGCCGGCCCCTGGCGGCGGCTTCGACCTCCTCGCCGTGGTGCAGACGGCGAGCGTCGCCGGCGACCGGGTCCACCTGGGGTCTCTGTCCGGCGCCGAGCTGCACTTTCGCGACCTGCCCTATTCCGTGACTTGAAGCACAGCTACTACATCTACTACCGGACCAGCGCCGACGCCTCGCAGATTCGCGCGGCGGTGACCGCCATGCAGGCCGAGCTGGCCGAGGCAACCGGCGTTGTCGGGCGACTGCTCAGCCGCGTCGACGACCGCACGACGTGGATGGAAGTCTACGAGGACGTCGCCGATCCCGATCGCTTCGAGCAGGAGCTCGCCGCGTGCGTGGAACGGTTCGGCATGCGCTCGCTGCTCCAAGCGGGCGCCGCGCGGCACGTCGAGCGCTTCACCGCCGACTGATCCTTCCGGATGTGCCTGATCCTCTTCGCTCACCGCGTGCACCCGGGGTATCGGCTGGTCGTGGCCGCGAACCGCGACGAATGGTTCCGGCGACCGACGGCCTCGGCCGCTTTCTGGGCCGACGCCCCGGAGATCTTCGCCGGCCGCGATCTCGAGCAGCGTGGCACCTGGCTCGGGGTCACGACGGCCGGCCGGTTTGCCGCGATCACCAATTTTCGTGATCCGGGAGATCACCGTCCCGACGCGCCCTCCCGCGGCCGACTAGTGAGCGACTTTCTACGCTCGAGTGCAGCCCCGGTGTCGTACCTAGAGCGCCTGCGGCCCGACGCGACGTCCTATAACGGCTTCAGCCTGCTCGTCGGCGACGGCGCGTCGCTCTGCTACTTGTCCAACCGCGAAAACGAGATCCGCAGCCTCGAGCCGGGCGTCTACGGCCTGTCGAACAGTCTCCTCGACGTGCCGTGGCCCAAGGTCCGGCTCGGCAAGGAACGCCTAGCTCGCCAGCTTGACGCTCGCGTCGACGCGGACGCGCTGCTCGCACTGCTGGACGACACGCGCACCGCGGCGGACGAGGAGCTCCCGCGCACCGGAGTCAGCAGCGAGTGGGAACGAAAGCTGTCCGCGCTTCGCATCGTCGCCGACGGCTATGGCACGCGTTCGTCGACTGCGCTCCTGATCGGCGCCGAAGGCGAGGTTTCCATCGCCGAGCGTTCGTTCCATGAGGACGGCCGGAAGCAGTCGACTGTCCGGGAGCGCTTCGCGATCAGCTGATCTCGCGCGCCATCGCAACATGCGCGATGCCGGCTTCCACGAACTGGTCGCCGAAGGCAGCGAACCCGTGGCGAGCGTAGAACGGAACCGCGTGCGTCTGCGCGTTCAGGACGACCCGCTTCATGCCGCGCTCCCGCGCGCGAGCCACGAGCGAGTCGAGGATTCGGCTACCGATCCCCTCCCCGCGCCACTCCGGCAGCACGGCCATGCGGCCGATGTGGCCGTCCGGGAGCAGGCGCCCCGTACCGACCACCCGACCTTCGCGGTCGCGGGCGAGCGCATGATCGGAGCGCTGATCCCATTCGTCGCGCTCGATCTCGGGCGGCACGCCCTGCTCGACGACGAACACCGCGTCGCGGACGCGCATCGCCTCGGCCTCCGCGTCCGGCCAGGCGAGAATCCGAACCGACACTCCGCGCATCGCCGAGAGGGGTGAGAGGGTGTGGCCGCTATAATACTTTCGATGCAGAGTCTCTGGCAGGACGCCGAAGCCGCCGCTTTCACCGGCGACCTCGCGCAACGCGTCTACACCTCGCGGCTGCTCGGACGCGACAGGTCGCTCGTCCTGCACGGCGGCGGCAACACTTCGGTGAAGATCTCCGAGCGCAACCGCTTCGGCGAGAACGAGACGATCCTGTACGTCAAGGGCAGCGGCTGGGATCTCGAGTCGATCGAGTCCGCCGGGTTCTCCCCGGTACGGCTCGACCACGTGCGCAAGCTCGCCGAGCTCGAGCGCCTGTCCGACCCGGATATGGTCAACGAGCTCGTCACCCACATGGTCCGGGCCGCGGCGCCGGCGCCGTCGATCGAGACCATCCTCCACGGCTGCATGCCGTTCAAGTTCGTGGACCACACCCACGCGGACGCCGTGCTCGCGATCACCAATACGCCCGGCGGCGAGGGACGCATCCGCGAGGTCTACGGCGACGCGGTCGTCGTCATCCCCTATCTCATGCCGGGGTTCGACCTCGCCCAGCGCGTGGCGCGCGAGTTCGCACGGGCTGCGACGCCGAGGACGATCGGCGTGGTCCTGATGAAGCACGGCATCTTCTCGTTCGGCGACAGTGCGCGGGAGTCCTACGAGCGCATGCTCGACCTGGTGGGGCGCGCGGAGGCCTATCTCGCCGGAAAGCGTGCCTGGGACGTCGTGCTCCCGCCCACGGCTGGGGCGCCCGAGTTCAATGGCCTGGACCTCGCCGACCTGCGCCGGCGGATCTCCGCCGTAGCCGGGTTCCCGCTGCTCCTGCGCACCCGGACGACGGCGCAGACGCTCGCGTTCGCGCGGCACCGCGACGTGCAGCGCCTCTCGCAGCAGGGCCCTGCCACGCCGGACCACGTGATCCGGACGAAGCGCATCCCGATGCTCGGCGACGACGTCGAAGGCTTCGTTGCGGCGTACCGCGGCTACTTCGCCCGTCACGAGCCCCAAGCCAAGGAGCGCAAGGTCATGCTCGATCCGGCGCCGCGCGTGGTCCTCGATCCGCGCTTCGGCCTGGCGTGCCTCGGCCGCACCGCCAAGGACGCGCGCGTCGTCGAGGAGCTCTACGAGCATTCGATCGACGTGATCCTCCGCGCCGAGGCCCTCGAGCGCTACGAGGCGCTGCCGGCGCAGGACATCTTCGACGTCGAGTACTGGGATCTCGAGCAGGCGAAGCTGAAGAAAGCCGGCAAGCCGCTCGCGTTCGCCGGCGAGGTGGCCTGGGTCACCGGCGCGGCATCGGGAATCGGCAAGGCCGCGGTGAGCGCGCTGCTCGGGCGCGGCGCGGCGGTCGTCGCGCTCGATCTCAATCCCGCGGTCGAAACCCTTCACCGGCGCGACGACTTTCTCGGCATCCGTTGCGACGTGACCGATGAGAACGCAATCGCCGGGGCACTGGAGCGTACGGCGCGCGCGTGCGGCGGCCTCGACATGCTGGTCCTGAACGCGGGCATCTTCCCGGCGAGCCGCAGCATCAAGGATCTCGCGAGCGACGAATGGCGGGCGGCAATGCGCGTCAACCTCGACGCCAATCTCCTGCTCATGCGAGCCTGCCACGGGTACCTGATGCGAGCCCCGCAGGGTGGCCGCGTCGTCGTGATCGGCTCCAAGAACGTCCCGGCGCCGGGTCCTGGGGCGGCAGCGTACTCCGCCTCCAAGGCGGCGCTCAATCAGCTCGCCCGGGTCGCCGCGCTGGAATGGGGGGCCGACGGGATCCGCGTGAACACCCTGCATCCGAACGCGGTGTTCGACACCGGGCTGTGGACCGACGAGGTGCTGGCGGAGCGCGCGCAACGCTACGGCATGACCGTCGAGCAGTACAAGAGCAACAACATCCTCCGCACCGAAGTGACGAGCCGCGACGTCGCGGAGCTGGCCGCGGAGATGTGCGGCCCGCTGTTCGCCAAGACGACGGGCGCGCAGCTCCCGGTCGATGGCGGCAACGAACGGGTGATCTAGCCCTTCATGGCGCAGCCCATCGAGACGCTCCGCTGGCGGGGTGATCGCCTCGAGCTGATCGACCAGCGGGCGCTCCCCCAGCGGCTCGGATACGTTTCCTGCGCAACCGCTGCCGAGGTGGCCGCTGCGATCCGGGACATGATCGTCCGCGGCGCGCCGGCGATCGGCTGCGCCGCGGCCTACGGCATCGCCCTCGAGGCCGCACGGCCGACCTTCGCGTCGATCGACGAGTTCTACCGCGCGGTCGAGAGCGCGTTCGGCGAGATCGCGGCCAGCCGGCCCACCGCCGTGAACCTCTTCTGGGCGCTGGACCGGATGCGGCGCGTATTGGATACGGTGCGCGGCCTGCCGCCCGATCGGGTGGCGGCAAGGCTCGCGGAAGAGGCCCAGGCGATTCATCGGGAAGATCTGGAGGTGAATCGCGCGATCGGCCGCAACGGCGCGGCGCTCGTGGCCGACGGGGCGCGCATCATGACCCACTGCAACGCGGGCGCGCTTGCCACTGCCGGGCATGGAACCGCGCTCGGTGTCGTGCGCTCTGCCCGCGACGGCGGGAAGCGCGTCTCGGTGGTCGCGACCGAGACTCGCCCCTACCTCCAGGGCGCACGCCTCACGGCGTGGGAGATGGTGCAGGAGGGAATCCCCGTCACACTGGTCACCGACAGCATGGCCGGCCATCTCATGCAGCGCGGCGCCATCGATGTCGTGGTCGTCGGGGCCGATCGGATCGCGGCGAACGGCGACGTCGCGAACAAGATCGGCACCTACACGCTGGCGGTCCTCGCTGCCCGTCACCGGATCCCGTTCTTCGTCGCCGCGCCGCTTTCCACCATCGACCCGAAGGTCGCGGAGGGCAGCGCGATCCCGATCGAAGAGCGCGGCGCGGCCGAAGTCACCGGCTTCCGCGGCGAGCGCTGGGCGGCCGAAGGGGTCGCGGTGGCGAATCCGGCGTTTGACGTCACGCCCGCCGAGCTCGTGACCGGGATCGTGACCGAACGCGGCGTCGTGTCGCCGGTGACCGCCGAAGGCGTCCGCCGCACGCTCGAGGGCTGAGCTCATGCGGCGCGCTGCCTCCGCGCTCGTCGTCGGGCTCGCGCTCGCGCTCGCCGGCTGCGCGGGGCGGTACTTCCAAGATGCGGGCGCCCTGCCCGCACCGCCCCAGCATCGCCTCGCCGAGTGGCCCTGGCAGGAGTATTGGACCGGCATCGTCTTCAACGGGAACAAGATCGGGTACGCGCACGTTCAGCTGCGGCCCGCCGGGGGCGGCGAAGAGGTGTTCGAGATTGTCGGGGAGAGCGCGTTCCGCCTGAAGTTCCTCGGTTTCGACAAGCGCATCGCGCTGCGCGCCCGCGACCGGGTGCAGGCCGATCTCGCGCTCGAGTCGTTCGAGTACGCCTATCACATCGATGGGGCCGAGCTCGCGCTCGCCGGCGTGCGGCGCGACGGCGTTCTCCGGGTGAAGGTGACGAACGCGGGGCGCACGAGCGAGCAGGCGTTGCCCACACCCGATGCCGTCTATCCTGCGAGCGCGATCGGGTTGATCCCGGTGGTCCGCGGCCTCGTTCCCGGGGCCGAGTATCGCTACACGGTCTACGTCGGCGAATCACAGCGCCTCGCGGAAGTGCAGCAGCGCGTCGAAGGCTACGAGCGAAGCACGCTCTTCGAGGGCGCGGCGTGGAAGGTCACGACCGACCTCGAGGGTCTGCGCACGACGACCTGGATCGACCGGCTCGGCCGGCCGGTGCTCGAAGTCGGGCTGAACGGGGTGCTGATCGCGGGGCTCGAGGACGAGCGCCGTGCGAAGCGGGATCTCGCCCGGGCCGCGCTTGGACAGGACGAGGCGTTGCTCGAGCTGGGGCTGATCCGGACCGCGACACCGATCGCCGCGCCGCGCGCCGCGACGAGTCTCAAGCTCTCGGTCAGGAGCCCCGCGGCCGGCACGCTGCCGCCGAGCGATCCCAGACAGGATTGCCGCGCGGTCGACGCCGGCGTCGAGTGCGTGCTCCGAAGCGTGCCCATGCCCGCCGGCCCGCGGGAGCCCGCCTACCTCCAGCCTTCACTCGCCGTGCCGAGCATGGATCCGCGCATCGGAGCGCTCGCGGCGTCGATCGTTGCGGGAAAGCCGACCAAGCAGGAGCAGGCGCAGGCCATACTCGACTGGATCGGGCGGAACATCCGCAAGGAGCCGGCGGACGTGTTCTCGGCGCTCGACGTCCTGACGACCGGACGCGCCGAATGCCAGGGCCACGCCTATCTGTTCGCGGCGTTGGCGCGCGCGAGCGGCATCCCCACCCGCGTCGCCAACGGGCTCGTATACTCGGCGGAGCTCAAGGGCTTCGCCTACCACGCCTGGAACGAGAGCCTGATCGACGGGCAGTGGCTCGCGATCGACCCGATGTTCGGCCAGCTCCAGGCCGACGCGACGCACCTCAAGCTGCTTTACGGCGAGAATCTCGGCGACCTTGCGCCGCTCGTGGCGTGGATCGGCACGACGCGAATCGAAATCCTAGAGAGCCGCTGAGATCTCGACCGCCGTGGCGGCGGGTACGAGGTCGAACAGCTCGACGAGGTCGCTGTTGCGCATCCGGATGCAGCCGATCGAGCCGGGCTGGCCCACTTCCATCGTGTCCGGGGTGCCGTGGATGTAGATGTAGCGGCGCATCGTATCCACGTCGCCGAGCCGGTTGAAGCCGACCTCGCAACCGGAAAGCCACAGGATGCGGGTGAGAATCCAGTCGCGGTTCGGATGGCTCGCGGCGAGCTCCGGCGTCCAGATCTCGCCCGTGGGACGACGCCCGACAAACACCGTGTTCACGGGCAGCCCTGCCCCGATCTTCGCCCGGACGACGTGCCGGCCGCGTGGCGTACAGTGGCTCCCACGGAGCTCGCCCGCGCCCTTCGCCGCGGTCGACACCGGGTAGCGCGCGAGCGGCTCGTCGCCCTCACCGAACAGCGTCAGCGCTTGCGCGGGGAGCGACACCTCGATGCGCGGCACGGCCGTCTCACTGGCGCGGCGCGTCGCGGCGCTCGGCGAAGAACCGCCTGAGCACCGCTCCGCACTCGTCCGCCAACACGCCACCCGTCACGGCCGTGTGATGATTGAGGCGAGGTTCGGCGAACAGGTCGACCACGCTGCCGCAGGCGCCGGTCTTCGGGTCGGTCGCGCCGAACACCAGCCGCCGCAGGCGCGCCTGCATGATCGCCCCGGCGCACATCGGGCACGGCTCGAGCGTGACGTACAGATCGCAGTCCGGCAGGCGGTAGTTGCCCAGCGCGTGCGCGGCATCCCGCAGGGCGGCGATCTCGGCGTGCGCGGTGGGGTCATGGCCCTCGATCGGGGCGTTGCACCCGCGCCCCACGATCTTCCCGTCGGCGACGACGACGGCGCCGACGGGCACCTCGCCCTGCCGCTGCGCCTCCTCGGCGAGCGCGAGCGCGGCGCGCATCCAGTGCGCGTCCTGCTCTTCGCCCTCGCTCATTCCCACTCGATCGTCGCCGGCGGTTTACTCGACACGTCGTAGACGACGCGGTTGATGCCGCGGACCTCGTTGATGATGCGGTTCGCGACTTTCGCCAGCAGCTCCGGCGGCAGCGGCGCGACGTGCGCCGTCATGAAGTCGGTGGTCTCGACCGCGCGCAAGCTCACCACGTGCTCGTAGGTACGGACGTCGCCCATCACGCCGACCGACCGCACGGGCAGGAACACCGCGAACGCCTGCGCCGTCTTCTCGTACCAGCCCGCCGCGCGCAGCTCCTCGATGAAGATGGCGTCGGCGCGGCGCAGCAGGTCGGCATACTCGCGCTTCACCTCGCCGAGGATTCGCACCCCCAGCCCCGGTCCGGGGAACGGGTGGCGGAACACCATCTCCCGCGGCAGGCCGAGGGCGAGGCCCAGTTCCCGCACCTCGTCCTTGAAGAGGTCGCGCAGCGGCTCGAGCAGCCTGAGGTGCAGGGTTTCCGGCAGGCCCCCGACGTTGTGGTGGGACTTGATCGAGTGTGCCTTCTTGCTCTTCGTGCCCGCGGACTCGATCACGTCGGGATAGATCGTCCCTTGAGCCAGCCATTTCGCCTGCGGGAGCTTCGTCGCCTCCTCCTGGAAGACGTGCACGAACTCCCGCCCGATGATCCTGCGCTTCTCCTCCGGATCGGCGACGCCGGCAAGTGCGCGCATGAACCGCCCGGAGGCCTCGACCAGGTGCACCTTGACGCCGAGATGACGTGCGAAGGTCGCCATGACCTGCTCGGCCTCGTTGAGCCGCAGAAGTCCGGTGTCGACGAAGATGCACGTCAGGCGCTCGCCGATCGCGCGATGGATGAGCGCGGCGGCGACCGAGGAATCGACGCCGCCGGACAGGCCGAGGACCACCTCGTCCTTCCCGACCTGCGCCCGGATGCGCTCGACCGCTTCGCCGACGTAGTCGGGCATGTTCCAGTCCGCGCGGGCGCCGCAGATGTCGCGCACGAACCGCTGCAGGATCGCCCTTCCCTGCCTGGTGTGCGTGACCTCAGGGTGAAACTGCACCCCGTAGAGCTGCCGCGTCTCATCGGCCATCCCGGCGATCGCGCAGGAATCGTTGCTCGCGATCACCTTGAACCCCGGCGGCAGCTCGATCACCTTGTCGCCGTGGCTCATCCAGACGTCGAGCAGGCCGTGGCGCTCGCCGTTCACCCGGTCCTGGATGTCCGCCAGCAGCCGCGAATGACCGCGCGCCCGGACCTCGGCATACCCGAACTCGCGCACTTTCGAACCCTCGACCTTGCCGCCGAGCTGCTCGGCCATCGTCTGCATGCCGTAGCAGATGCCGAGGACCGGCACGCCGATGTCCCAGACCGCCTGCGGTGCACGCGGCGCCGCGTCCTCGTACACCGAGGACGGCCCGCCGGAGAGAATGATCCCGCGCGGCGCGAACGCGCGCACGAACGCATCGGCGACGTCGTGGGGATGAAGCTCGCAGTAGACGTGGCTCTCGCGCACCCGGCGCGCGATTAGCTGCGAGTACTGGGCGCCGAAGTCGAGGATGAGGATCTTGTCGTGCGTCACTCGACCTGGTAGTTCGGGGCTTCCTTCACGATCTGGACGTCATGGACGTGCGACTCGCGCACGCCCGCGCCAGAGATCTCCACGAACTCGGCGCGCGTCCGCAGCTCGTCGACGCTCGCACAGCCGACGTAGCCCATGCTCGCCCGCACGCCTCCGACCAGCTGGCTGATCACGCCCACCACCGAGCCCTTGTACGGCACCCGTCCCTCGACCCCTTCGGGTACGAGCTTGTCGGCATTCATCGCCGGATCCTGGAAGTAGCGGTCGGCCGCACCCAGCTGCATTGCCGCGAGCGATCCCATGCCGCGATAAGACTTGTACGACCGGCCCTGGAAGAGCTCGATCTCGCCCGGAGACTCCTCCGTGCCGGCGAAGAGCCCCCCGATCATCACGCAATGCGCACCCGCCGCCAGCGCCTTGGGGATATCGCCCGAGTAGCGAATGCCGCCGTCCGCGATCGTCGGGACGTTCGTCCCGGCCAGCCCTTCCGCGACGTTGACGATCGCGGTGATCTGCGGCACGCCCACCCCGGCGACGACCCGCGTCGTGCAGATCGAGCCCGGGCCGATGCCGATCTTGACGCCGTCCGCGCCGTGATCGACGAGGGCGCGCGCACCGGCTGCGGTCGCCACGTTCCCGCCGACGATCTCCGTTTTCGGGAAATTGGACTTGATCCACTTCACCCGATCGAGCACGCCCTGCGCGTGCCCGTGCGCCGTATCGACGACGAGGAGATCCGCTCCGGCTTCGACCAGCGCCGCGACCCGCTCCTCGGTGCCCTCGCCGACCCCGACTGCGGCGCCGACGCGGAGCTTGCCCTGCTCGTCCTTGCACGCGTTCGGGTGCTCGCTCGCCTTGAGGATGTCCTTCACCGTCATCAATCCGCGCAGCTCGAAGTCGCCGTTCACCACCAGCACGCGCTCGAGGCGATGCTTGTGCATGAGGGTCTTCGCCTCTTCGAGGGTCGCGCCTTCGCGGACAATGATCAGTCGATCGCGAGGCGTCATGATCGAGCGCACCGGCTGGTCCAGGCGCGTCTCGAACCGCAGGTCGCGGTTGGTGACGATGCCGACGACGCGCTTGCCTTCGACGACCGGAAGCCCGGAGATCTTGTGCGTCTCGGTGAGCGCTTTCACCTCCCGCACCGTCATGTGGGGCGGGATCGTGATCGGGTCGCGCACGACGCCCGACTCGTAGCGCTTGACCTTCAGCACCTCCGCGGCCTGGGCCTTGGGCGGGAGGTTCTTGTGGATGATGCCGATCCCGCCTTCCTGGGCGATCGCGATCGCGAGCCGTGCCTCGGTGACCGTGTCCATCGCCGCCGCGACCAGCGGGATGTTCAGCGCGATGTTGCGGGAGATCCGGGTCTTGAGGGAAACGTCGCGCGGCAGAACGGTCGAGTGGTCGGGAACCAGCAGGACATCGTCGAACGTCAGCGCCTTGGTGATCGCTCGCATGGCAGATAGGCGGCGCAAAGGCGCATTATACGCGCCGGAAATCACGGCGGTAAATTCGCCGCAGCGCGATCGACGCCGTAATTGACGGACCTGGTGAAACCGGCTAGGGTCAAGATACCCGTGCCAAGGACAATGTCATGAGCCTGGTCCGCACCTTTCTCGCGCTCGCGGCCGCGGCCGTCGTCGCCGCCCCGTCCCTCGCACAGCAGCTCTACAAGTACACCGGGCCGGACGGCAAGGTGCAGTACTCCGATCGTCCTCCCCCCGAAGGACAAAAAGCGGAAAAAATCACGGGCCGCTCGAGCACCGTGTCACCCTCCACGTCCGCCGCGGCCGCCGGCAGCGACGGGGCGAAGTCGGGCGCACCGAAGTCGCTCGCGGAGCAGGACCAGGACTTCCGCAAGCGCCGCCTGGAGGCCCAGGAGAAGGCGAGCAAGGACTCGAAGCTCGCGGAGGAGAAGCGCGCTCGGGACGCCAGCTGCGCCGCCGCGCGCCGGCAGCTCTCGGGGCTCCAGTCCGGCGCCCGCGTCGCGAGGATCAACGAGCAGGGCGAGCGGGAGTTCCTCGAGGACAACGGCATCCAGCAGGAGACCCAGCGGCTCCAGCGCGAGATCGACACCGGCTGCAAGTGAGCCGGAGCTAGCGCCCGGCCCGCGCCGCGCGGCGGCGCCGGGCCTCGTTCGGGTCGGCGACGAGAGGGCGCAGGATCTCCACCCGGTCGCCGTCGCCGAGACGGGCGCCGAGCGTCACGAGCCGACCGTGGATTCCGACCCGGTTCCGGGTCAGGTCGATTTCCGGGAACTCAGCGAGCACCCCGCTCCTGGCAACGGCGTCGCCGACCGTCGCGCCTTCCGCGAGCTCGAGCATGTAACGCACCTGCCGGTCAGGCGTCGCGTAGACGACCTCGATCTTCAGCATCGCCGCGCGGCCGCGACCGCATCCGCCCGCCGGACGAAGGCGTCGACGAAGGTGTTGGCGATGTGGTCGAACGCCGGACCGAGCAGCCGGTCGAGGAGCGGGCTCCCGAGCTGGTAGGCGAGCGACAGTTCCACCCGACAGGCGTCTTCCGCGAGCGCCACGAACCGCCACGCGCCGCGCAAGCTGTGAAACGGGCCGCGGACGAGCGCCAGCTCGATCTGCTCGCCAGGCCGCTTCCGGTTCTCCGTGGTGAACTGCTGCCGCACGCCGCGGTACTCGACGTGAAGCGTGGCGACGGTCCGCTGCGCGTCCCGGAACGCGACGTCCGCGCCGCTGCACCAGGGGAGGAAGCGCGGGTAGGACTCGACGTCCTCCACCAGTGCGTACATTCGCGCCGCGCTGTGAGGGACGAGGGCTTGGCGTTCGACGACAACCATCCGCGGGGTGAGGCGTGCCGACTCGACTACAATCGTTCGAGTCTATCCAGCCGCGCCATCCTGCCACCGTGAGCATCGTCGAGAATCGCAAGGCCTTTCACGACTTCTTCGTCGAGGAGCGCTACGAGGCCGGAATCGCGCTCGCGGGCTGGGAGGTCAAGGCGATCCGCGCCGGACGGGCACAGCTGAAGGAGGCCTACGTCGTGCTCAAGGACGGGGAGGTGTTCCTCGTCGGCGCGCACGTGAGTCCCCTCGTCACCGCTTCGACGCACGTGCAGCCCGACCCCACCCGCACCCGCAAGCTCCTGCTGCGCGCCGAGGAGATTCGCCGCCTGATCGGCAAGGTCGACCGCGCGGGCTACGCGCTGGTGCCGCTCGATCTCCACTATTCGAAAGGCCGCATCAAGCTCGAGATCGGGCTCGCGCGCGGCAAGAAGCAGTACGACAAGCGCGCGGCCGAGAAAGAGCGCGAATGGAATCGCGAGAAGCAGCGGCTGCTGCGGGTGAAGCTGTAGCGACCGCGATTCGGGCGGGCCGCTATGCGGCCCTGGCGAGCTCGAGCCACGTGTCGACGACGGTGTCAGGGTTGAGCGACAGGCTTTCGATCCCCTCCTGCGCCAGCCAGCGCGCGAGGTCCGGATGGTCCGAAGGCCCTTGCCCGCAGATGCCCACGTACTTCCCCTGCCGACGGCACGCCTGGATCGCCATCCGGAGCAGCGCCAGGACCGCCGGATCGCGCTCGTCGAAGGACTCCGCGACCAGGCCCGAGTCGCGATCCAGCCCGAGCGTGAGCTGGGTGAGGTCGTTCGAGCCGATCGAGAAGCCGTCGAAGTGCTCGAGAAACTGGTCGGCGAGCAGCGCGTTCGAGGGCAGCTCGCACATCATGACGATCCGGAGGCCGTTCTGCCCGCGCCTCAGGCCCTGGCTCGCGAGCAGTGCCACCACTCGGCGCGCCTCGTCGACGGTGCGCACGAACGGCACCATGAGCTCGACGTTGGTCAGCCCCATCCCGTCGCGCACCCGCGTCATCGCCTCGCACTCGAGGGCGAAGCAGTCGCGGAACGACTCGGCCACGTAGCGCGACGCGCCGCGGAACCCGAGCATCGGGTTCTCCTCTTCCGGCTCGTAGCGCGTGCCGCCGACGAGCTTGCGGTACTCGTTCGACTTGAAGTCCGAGAGGCGGACGATCACCGGCTTCGGCCAGAAGGCGGCCGCGATGGTGGCCACCCCTTCGGCAAGCTTCTCGACATAGAACGCCCGCGGGCTCGAGTACCCGCGCGCGGCCGATTCGACCACCCGCTTCAGCTCGTCCGGCAGGTCCGGATACTCCAGGACTGCCTTCGGATGGATGCCGATCATGTTGTTGATCACGAACTCGAGGCGCGCCAGCCCGACGCCGGCGTTCGGCAGCCCCTGGAGATCGAACGCGAGCTGCGGGTTGCCGACGTTCATGCTGATCTTGACCGGGATGCGCGGCATCTCCGTCACACGCTGCCTGGTCACCTCGACCGCCAGGGCGCCTTCATACACGTTGCCCGTGTCGCCTTCAGCGCATGAAACGGTTACCGATGCGCGGTCGGCGAGCCGCTTTGTCGCGTCTCCGCATCCGACCACGGCCGGGATCCCCAGCTCGCGCGCGATGATCGCAGCGTGGCAGGTTCGCCCGCCGCGGTTGGTCACGATCGCCGCCGCGCGCTTCATCACCGGCTCCCAGTTAGGGTCGGTCATGTCGGTGACCAGCACGTCGCCGGCCTGGACCGCTGCCATGCTCGAGGCGTCCGGCACGACGCGCACCGGACCGACGCCGATCTTGTGGCCGATCGCCCGCCCCGACACCAGCACGCGCGAGCGCGCTTTCAGCCGGTAGTGCTCCTGGGCCCCGTGACCGGCCTGGGCTTCGACCGTCTCCGGCCGCGCCTGCAGGACGTAGATCTTGCCGTCGACACCGTCCTTTCCCCACTCGATGTCCATCGGGCGGTCGTAGTGCCGCTCGATCTCCACGGCGAAGCGCGCGAGCTCGATCGCGTCGGCATCGGTGATGGAGAAGCGATGGCGATCCGGTTCCGGGACTTCCGCCATCACCGTCGAGCGCGCATCGCCGTCGGGCGCGTACACCAGCTTGACGAGCTTCGACCCGAGGCTGCGCCGGATGACGGGAAACTTCCCGGCTGCCAGCATCGGCTTGTGCACGTAGAACTCGTCGGGGTTCACCGCACCTTGAACGATGGTCTCGCCGAGCCCGTAGGACGCGGTGATGAAGACCACGCCGCGGAACCCCGACTCGGTGTCGAGCGTGAACATCACGCCGCTCGAAGCGAGATCGCTGCGGACCATCCGCTGCACGCCCGCCGAGAGCGCGACCTCGCCGTGGGCGAAGCCCTTGTGCGCTCGGTACGAGATCGCGCGGTCGTTGTACAGCGAAGCGAACACGTGCCGGATCGCGACCAGCACGTCGGCGAGGCCCGAGACGTTGAGGAACGTCTCCTGCTGGCCGGCGAAGGAGGCATCGGGCAGGTCCTCCGCGGTTGCGCTCGAGCGCACCGCCACCGGCGAATCGCCCTCCGCCATGAGCGCACGATAGGCGGCGGCGATCCCCGTTTCCAGGCCGGGCGGGAGCGGCGCATCGACGATCCACCGCCGGATCTCGGCGCCGCACCGCACCAGCGCCTCGACGTCGTCCGGGTCGAGCGCCCGGAGCCGGTCCGCGATCCGCCGCGCGAGGCCGGCGCCGTCGAGAAACCCCCGATACGCCGCGGCCGTCGTCGCGAACCCGCCGGGCACCCGGATCCCCCGCGACGCGAGGTTGCCGATCATCTCGCCGAGCGACGCGTTCTTGCCGCCGACGCGCGGGACGTCGCCGATGCGCAGATCCTCGAATCGCACCACGTAGTCACTCACCATGTCCGGTCCGCCAAGTTGCCGCATGCGCAGGAAACGGATATTTTACCGGCGCGGGCATCACCCCGTACCGCGCATGTCTCATCGCCGCCGCACAGTCTTCTTCGTCTCCGACGGGACGGGCATCTCGGCGGAGACGCTCGGCCATAGCCTGCTCACGCAGTTCGAGGACATCGAGTTCACCCAGACGGTCCTGCCGTTCGTGGATTCCGTGGCCAAGGCGCACGAGTCCGTCGCGCGCATCGAGGAAGCGAGGCTGCGCTCGGGAGTGCGGCCCATCGTCTTCTGCACGCTGGTGAACGACGAAGTCCGAAACGCGCTGCGCGCAGCGGATGCGCTGGTGCTGGATTTTTTCCAGGGCTTCCTCAATCCGCTGGAGGCGGAGCTCGGCACCCGCTCGACCCACGCCGTCGGGCGCTCGCACAGCGCGGCGAACAACAAGGAGTACCTGGATCGGATCGAGGCGATCAACTTCGCGCTCGCGCACGACGACGGTCTCGGCAACCAGGAGCTCGGCAAGGCCGACGTCGTCCTGGTGGGCGTCTCGCGCAGCGGCAAGACGCCGACCTGCCTGTACCTCGCGCTGCAGTTCGGCATCAAGGCGGCGAACGTGCCGCTCACTCCCGATGACTTCGATCGCGGCACGCTGCCCGGCGCGCTCGAGCCGCACCTGAAGAAGCTCTACGGGCTCACGATCGCCCCGGACCGGCTGGCCGAGATTCGCAACCAGCGACGTCCCGACAGCCGCTACGCGCGCCTCGAGAACTGCCGCTACGAAGTCGAGCAGGCCGAGCGGCTGATGCGTCACTTCGGCGTCCCGTGGCTGAACTCGACGACCCGCTCCATCGAGGAGATCGCCGCGAAGATCCTCCAGGAGGTCAAGCTCGAGCGTCGGGTGTACTGACGCCCTGATCGGGCGGGCGCGGCGCCCCTTTCCAGCGCCGGTGCACCCACCACCACTGCTCGGGGTGGCGCAGGATCAGGCGCTCCAGGGCGGCGTTGTAGGCGCGGGTGTTCCGGCGGATCCCCTCGTCCACGTCGTCGCTTTCGATCATCGGCAACGGATCCTCGAAACGGAGGACATGGCAGCCGTCGGGCTCGCGCCAGCTCGCCGCCGGGAGCACTGGAGCGCCGGTGGCCATGGCGATGAGCGCCACGCTGCGGAAGGTCCCGGCCGGATGCCCGAAGAACTCCACCTGGATGGCATCCCTCCCGCCGGCGTGCTGGTCGAAGGGGAAGACGACCATATCGCCCTTCTCCAGGCATTGGACGATGGCGTCGAGCGCCCCGCGCTTGGGGAGGGTGCCGAACCCCGCGCGGCGGAATCGCCGTGTCACCAGCGCGTCGAGCCAGCGGGGCTTCAACGCGCGGCGCACGAACTGGAAACGGCCGCGAGCATAGGCAAACCTGCTGGAGCTGATCGCTGCAGCGGTCGCGACCTCCCAGTTGCCGAAGTGGCCGGTGATCACGATCGCCCCCGTGCCGCGCTCCAGCTCGGCGTCGATCGCCGCGACGTTGTCGACCCGGACGACGGCCGCTCGCCTCGCCTTCGAGAGCCACGGGTACCAGAGAAACTCTCCCACTAGCCGCGCGAGGTGAGCGTAATGAGCTTGCGCGAGCCGCTTGATCTCGGCCTCGGTGGCGGTGCTCCCGAAGACGCGCCGCAAGTTGGCGAGAATCACGCCCCGGCGGATCGGGAGCAGGTGGTAGACGAGCTTGCCGATGAACGGGACCGCCGTTTCGGCCGCCTCGGTCATCGCCACCGCCGACGCAGTCGTTCGGTCGTGCGAGAGCGACAGCGCGATCGATCGGACGCGGTGGCGGCCGAGGACGTCGTGCGCCGCCGGACTGCACTCCACGCGCGGCGCCCCATAGCCGTCGCGCACGACCGAGAAGTCCGCCGGCCCGAGGAGCCCGAGCGTCGCTTCGCGCGGAAACAGCTTGAGGCACGCCTCCTTCGCGGCAAAGCGTGCCGCGAGGCTCGCCGCGCGGCCCGGGCCCTCCCCGCTATCGCCCAGCTCCGCGGGGGAGAAGAGACTTCGGAGGTCGTCCTCGGGTGTCTCGCGGAGGAGGCGCTCGATGCGCGCGATCGCGACCGTGTCGATCCCGCAACGGGGCGGCAACCCGGCGCCTTCGGTCATCAACGCGTCTTGCCGGCCGCAGCGCGCACGAGGAGCGCGGCGTTGATTCCTCCGAAGCCCCGGCTCAGGACGAGCCCCACATCGCTGCGGGGCGTCTGTGGCTGCGCCGAAACCGGGAGCCCGGCGCATGCCGGGTCGAGCCGGCGCAAGGTGGCAACGCCCGGAACCGTGCCTCGCCGCAGCGCCGTCAGCGTCACCACGGTCTCGACGGGGCCTGACGCGGCGATGAGATGCCCGAATGCCCATTTGAACGCGGTGACGGGCGGGGGCGCCGACCCGAAAACGCCCCGGATGGCGGCCGCCTCGGAAGCGTCCGACTGACGGGTGCCGTTGCCGTGGGCCGAGATCATCCCGACGTCGGCCGCGCGGATGCCGGCGTCCTCCAGCGCGAGCCTGATCGCGCGCGCGAGCCCGTCGCCGTCGTCCCGGATCGCGAACAGGCCCTCCGCCTCGGTGGCGCACCCGCTGCCGAGGATCTCGCCGAGGACGGTAGCGCCGCGGCTCGCGGCCGCGGTCTCGGTCTCCACGACCAGTGCCCCGGCGCCCTCGCCAAACAGGCTGCCGTCTCGCCCGGCGTCGAACGGCCGCACCGCGTCGGTCGCAATGAGACCGACACGGTGGTAATAGAAGACCATCTGCGGCTCGATCGGCGCGTCGTGCCCGATCGCGACGGCGCGATCCGCCTCGCCCGCGCGCAGCGCCGCCATGGCCTCGATGACCGCCAGCGTGCCGCCGACCACGTGATTCGTCACGCAGGCGTTCGACCCTTTGAGCCCGTAGCGGATGCCGACGTGACACAGCACGTTGTTCGGCAGCGTCCGCAGCAACCACATCGGGTTCACCGTCGCGCCGAGCTCGCGACCGAACGTCTCGATGTCGCCCTCGGCTGCCGTCAGCAGCGGGAAGAAGTCGTACATATTCTGGTACGCGCCGCCGCCCGACCCGACGTAGACCCCCATCCGGTCGTTGGCCGCGGTGGCGGCATCGGGATCCAGCGTCTCGCGGTAGCCGATGAACCCGGAGCCTCCGATCGCCCGTCCGGCAGCGTACAGACCGAGGAGATCGGTGCGCCGGATCAGCTTGTGCAGCTTGCGGTCCTCGACCAGCGTGTTCGGGTTGTAGTCCGCGATCTCGGCTGCCACCCGAACGGGCCACCCCGTCGTGTCCCACTGCCGGATAGGCGAAATCACGGAGCGGCCGGCCTGCACCGCGTCCAGAATCTCGTCCGGCGTCCGGCCGGCGCCGCAGACGGCCCCGGTGCCGGTGATGAGAACTCGAGTGGCCGCCATCGGCGTTTTCGCGGGCGCGCTCAGCCGGCCCGCGCCGCGCCCCCGTCGACCTCGTCGGGATTGCGGAGCGCGATGCAGCTGTTCGAGCCGCCGAAGCCCAGCGAGTTCGACAGCGCGACCCTGATCCGCCGTCGCCGCGGCTCACCCCGGACGATGTCCAGGTCGCAGTCGGGGTCGGGCTCCGTGAGGTTGGCGTTGATTGGCATCACCCCGTGGTGGATCGCGAGCGCGCAGACCGCCGCCTCCACCGCGCCGGCAGCCGCGATGAGATGCCCCATGGCGCTCTTCGTCGAGCTCACCGCGACGCTGCCGATGCCGGGACCGAAGACGGCGCGGGTCGCGGCGCATTCGCTCCGATCGTTCATGGGTGTCGAGGTGCCGTGCGCGTTCAGATAGTCGACTTCGTCCGGCGTCGCGCCGGCGTCCGCCAGCGCCTGACGCATCGCCTGGATCGGTCCGTCCCCGGACGGGTGCGAGTCGGTGATGCGATAGCTGCTGAGCGAGTTGCCGTCACCGGCAAGCTCCGCGTAGATTCGGGCGCCGCGGGCCCGGGCCGACGCCCATTCCTCGAGCACCAGGAATCCCGCCCCCTCGCCGAGAACGAAGCCGTTCCGGGTCGCGTCGAACGGGCGGCTGGCGCGCTCAGGCGTGTCGTTGTCGGTCGAGAGCGCGTTGAGGAGGCAGAACCCGCCGAGGCCGACCGGACTGATCATCGAGTCGAACCCGCCGGCGAGCACCCGGTCGACGCTCCCGCGCCGGATCAGCTTCATCGCGGTTCCCACGGCCTGCCCGCCGGAGGCGCACGCCGTGTGCACTGCGGTCGCGTACCCGCGGATGCCGAATCGACGCAGCAACAGGCTCAGCCCCGCGTTGGCCACGCTGCGGCTGAACGCGATGGGATCGGCCACGGAGCCCTCGGCGCGCGGGAGAAGCTCCGTATGCAGGTCGCCGTCGGCTGCGTACCGGCGTTGGACGTCCGACAGTTCCTCGAAGCCCACGCCCATCATGCCGGCCCCGACGGTGCAGCCCCAGCGCCCGGCAGTGTCTGGCGTGGGGCGGACCCCGGCGTCCAGAATCGCCTGCTCGGCGGCGGCGAGCGCGAAGCGGTGGGAGCGATTCGCGAACTTGAGGAGCTTCCGGTCGTCGATCGCGTCGGCGTCGCGAAAGCCCTTCACCTCGGCGGCGATCCGCACGGGAAAGCCGCTCGCATCGAACAGGGTGATCGGCGCGACGCCGCTGCGCCCGGCGAGCAGCGCGTCCCAGGTCGTCGCGACATCGCACCCGATCGGCGTCACGAGCCCCAGCCCGGTAACCGCGACCCGGCGGCGCCCCTGGCTCATTGGACTACCCTCGCGGCTCGCGCGCCTCGGGATTCGCCCTTGGGACGGCCCGGCGGGCTCATTGGACTACCTTGTCGCTTCGCGACAAGGATTTGCGCTTGGGGCGGCCCGGCGCGCTCATGCCACCTCCCGCGGCGCGAGCTCCAGGCGTCCGGTGGCGATCTGCTTGCCGTTCGACCGTGCGGTGAGGGTCGCCCCGACGACATCGCCGACCCGCGACAGCTGGGCTTCGAGCTCGATGGCCTGACCGGGAACGATGAACGACCGGATCTTCACGTCCGTCACCCGCGCGGGGACGAGCGGGCTCGCGCCCGGTCGCGGCAGCTCGTCCGCGAGTCCCCTCGCCAACCGGATCTGCGAGTCGAGCAGGAGCGTCCCCGGAAAGACCGCGCGCCGCGGGAAGTGATCGGCGAAGAAGGGCGCGGCCGCGGGCACGTGGAGCGCAGCGCGGACCCGTTCACCCGGCCGCCGATCGATCACGACGAGCTCGGGCGGCACGACGCCGCGAAACCCTCCGCTCGGCGCCCCGCCGTCGCGGAGCACCTGGAACCGTCCTTGCACGGCCTCCGGGGCGTCGAAGTCCTCGAGGGGCAGCATGGGTCCGACGCAATGGCTGAGGTCGAGCACCTTTGCGCCCGCAACACGCGCGCACCCGCCGTAGGCGACGGCTTCGTCATCGCAGCTCTCGATCTCGACCTCGAGATCGAGGCACTGTCCCGGCGTCACCTCCCCGAGGAAGCGGGTCTCTCCCGCAAGGCCGGCGACGGGCCGGCGACGGAACCCGGCGTGGTGCATGGCAACCCACGCCGCGAGCTGGCCCACCGCTTCGGCGACGAGACAGGCGGGAAAGTACGGCAGCCCGTCAGGGACCGCGAACTGTCCCTTGGCCCGAGTGCCGGCTTCGAGCTCCGTGATCCGATCGACGAAGGAGAACGCGCTGAAGTGCTCCGCCATCGGGTGTCCGGCGTCGCGAGTGCCCAACGCCGTCAAGGGCTGCCCTGAGCCGCCCGCTGCGCCCGCACGACGACTTTGCAGAACGTCTCGGGGGTGAACAGGCGCGGGATGTCCGCGCTCTTCATCGGCGTGCGAAAGCGCTCGGGTGGCACCTCGCTCAGGAACTCCCGCAGCCGCTTGAGCCCCACCTCGGTGACGAGGCCTTTCTGCTCGAAGTCCGACTCGGGCAGATCCCCGCGCGCGTCCTCGACGATCTTCCCGCGCGGGATCTTCACCTTGAACGCCCGCTCGAGCCGGAATACCAGATCCAGGAAGTCGATCGACTCGGCGTCGAGGTCTTCGATCAGCGACGCGTCCAGCTTGACGCGGTCGACGTCGCAGCCGAGCGCATCGGCCAGGATCTGGGCGACCGTCGGATAGACGGCCTGAATCTCTTCCTTGGTGATGTCCCTTTGCGCCATTGCCTGTCACTCCATCTTGAAGCCGCCGTCGACGTGCAGAACCTGCCCGGTGATGTAGTCCGCGTACCGGGAGGCGAGAAACCACACCGCGTGCGCGACGTCCTGCGCCGTGCCGAACCTTCGGAGCAGGATGCGCGAGCGCACCTCGTCGGCCGCGAGCTCGCGAATCTCGCGCGACATCTCGGTCTCGATGACGCCCGGGGCCACGGCGTTCACCGTGATCCGGCGCGATGCCAGCTCGACCGCCAGCGCGCGCGTGAGCGCGTTGATGGCACCCTTGCTGGCGGCGTAGTTGGTCTGGCCACGGCCCCCTTTGTCGCCGGCGACCGAGCTCAAATTGATGATCTTGCCGGCGCGCTTGGCGATCATGTGCGGAACCACCGCGCGGGTCACGTTGAACACGCCGCCGACGTTGGTCTCGAGCACGGTCCGCACGTCCTCGTCCTCGAGCAGGGCGAGAAGGTTATCACGGATCACCCCCGCATTGTTGACGAGCACGTCGACGCGGCCGCAGCGTTCGACGACCCGCTCGACGGCCGCGGCGCAGCTCGCCGAATCGCGGACGTCCACCTGCTCGGCGGTAATCCGCTGCTCGGCAGCCCGCCCGCCGGCGACGACCTCCGCAGCAGCCGCGGCGTTGTCGCGGAAGAAGAAGGTGACGTCCGCGCCCTCGGCGGCGAGGAGCTCGACGATCGCGCGCCCGATGCCGCGGCTGCCGCCGGTCACGATCACGGCCTTGCCTCCAAGTCCCGAGTCGCTCAGCATCGCGCGCCTCAGCCCGAGATCGCGAACCCGCCGTCCACCACGAGCGTGTGTCCGGTCACCATCCCGGCCTCCGGCAAGCAGAGCAGGTAGACGGCTCCGGCGACGTCCTGGACAGTGAGCACCGGCCCGGCCGGCGCGCGCTCCGCGAAGGCGGCGAGCATCTGCTCCCGGTTGGGAAAGAACTGCAGCGCGTCGGTGTCGACCACCCCTGCGCTCACCGCGTTCACCCGGATGCCGCGTGGCCCCAGCTCCTGCGCCAAGGTGCGGACCAGCGATTCCAGGGCCGCCTTCGATGCCCCGACGAACCCGTAAGTCGGACTCGCCCGCTGGGCGCCGAGGCTGGACATCGCGATGATGCGGCCGCCTGCCGGCATCAGCGGAACCGCGCGCTGGGCGAGCAGGTTGAGCGCGAGCGCGTTGGTCTCCAGGCACCACCGCCAATGCTTGAGCGTGAGTTCGAGCGCGGGCTTGAGCACGCCGCTTGCGGCATTGCTCACCAGGATGTCGAGCCGGTCGAAGTGCTTGCGGAATTCGACGAACAGCTCATCCACGCTCCCCGGCTCGCCGACGCGCGCCTGGATCGGGTGCGCGCGCCGCCCCATCGCGCGGAGCTCGGCGCACAGCGCTTCCGCCGCCTCGTGGCTGTTGTAGTAGTTGATCGCCACGTCGCATCCGGCGGAGGCGAGCTTCTGCGCGATCGCGCGACCGATGCCGCGTGATGCGCCCGTGACGAGCGCGACCTTACCGCCCAACGGTCCTGACATCTTCGCTCCCTGCTCCGTGGCTCCGGCAGTATGCCCCATTGCCGGAGCCGATTATGAGCCCGGCGCCGGGACCAACGGGTGCCGGCCCGAACGCTGGCGCACCTGCTCGAACAGGCAGACCGCGACTGCCGCGGCGACGTTGAGCGACTCGGACGGGCCCGGCATCGGGATTCTCACGCGCGCGCTCGCCGAAGCTGCGAGATCGGCCGAGACGCCCGCGCCTTCGCTGCCGAAGATCCAGGCAATCGGACCCGTGAGGTCGAGATCGAACAACGTGCGCTCGGCGCGCGGGTCGGTGGCCACGGCCGTTCCGGCGGAGCG
Organism: Burkholderiales bacterium; assembly: GCA_035286595.1. Classification (GTDB taxonomy): domain Bacteria; phylum Pseudomonadota; class Gammaproteobacteria; order Burkholderiales; family SG8-39; genus DATEDA01. The sequence goes on from DATEDA010000123.1 coordinate 25,313, forward strand.
GCCGGCGAGTACCGCGAGCGGCGCATCCTCGTGGATCGACACGAAGAAATGGGCGCCCTGCCCTGCCCGCAGCACCTTCGGCGACCAGGCGAAGACCGAGCCCCCGCCGAGGAACACCTGGCGGACGCCGGCCGCAACCGCCGTGCGCAGGATCGCGCCGAGATTGCCGGGGTCCTGGATGGCCTCGAGCAGCAGGCAGGTGTCCAGCTCCTCGGGAAGCGGGCGCGTGCCGGGCGTCCGGACTACAGCCAGGATCCCCGTCGGGGTTACGACCTGTGCAAGGTTGTCGAACAGCCGGTCGGTGAGGAGCACTCGCGCGTGGGCCGGCGTGCTGTCGAAGAGCCGCCGCACTTCTTCCCGCGCATAGCCGCTCTCGCTCGCCACGACGGTATCGGCCGTATCCCCGCTCGCCCGGAACGCCTCGACGAGGTGCGGACCATCGAGCAGCGCCGCACGATTCTCCCGGCGCGCGCGCGAGGACGACGCGAGCTTCGCGAGCGACTTGTACGACGCGTTGTCGCGGGACGCGATGCGTTTGATCAAGTCGCTGAGCTTCCCGAGTTGCGATGCCACCTTTCGACGGGCGCGAACAGCTCGGGCTGCTCGCCGCCGAGCAGCACCCGGACCGGACGGAAGCTGCGTCGATGCGCGGCACACGGTCCGAATCGGAGCAGACACTCGATGTGCTCGAGCGTCGCGTAGCCCTTGTGCCGGTCGAACCCGTACTGCGGATGGACCGCCGCGAGCCGGACCATCTCGCCGTCGCGGGCGGTCTTGGCGAGAATCGACGCCGCGGAGATCGCCTTGACTTTCGCATCCCCGTCCACGACCGCTCTCGTCTCGAGCGCGATCGGCGGGCAGTGCAGGCCGTCGACCAGCACGCGATCGGGGGCGATGCCGAGCGCCGCGATCGCCCGTTGCATCGCCAGGAGGGTCGCCTGGAGGATGTTCAGCGCGTCGATTTCCTCGACCGACGCGCTCGCCACGGCCCACGCGATCGCGCGCTCCTTGATGAGGCTTGCCAGCTCGACCCGCGTGTGCTCGGGGAGCTTCTTCGAGTCGTCGAGGCCGCGGATCCGCCGGCCCGGATCGAGGACCACCGCCGCCGCGAAGACCGGCCCGGCGAGCGGGCCGCGCCCGGCCTCGTCCACCCCGCACAGCAGCCCTGCGGCACGCGCCATCTCGTCTATGCCGGCTGGAGCGCCCGAGCCCGCGTGCCGGAGATGAGCGGCACCAGTGCATCGGCGGCCCGCTCCGCCGCGTCGCGGCGCATCTCGCCGTGCAGCCGCTCGAAGCGCTGCTCGACTGCGCGCCGCACCGGTCCGTCGTTCAGGAGATTCACCACCGCCTGCGCGAGGTTCTCGGGCGTGGCGTCGTCCTGGAGGAACTCGGGCACCACCGGTTCGCCGCACAGGATGTTAGGCAGTCCGATGTGCCGCACGCGCACGAGACGGCTGGCGATCGCCCAGGAGAGCGGCGCGACCTTATAGGCGATCACCATCGCCCGGTGGTTGAGCGCGGCCTCCAGCGTGACCGTGCCGCTCGCTGCCAGCGCGACGTCACACGCGCCGAGCGCGTCCTGCGCGTGGCCGAAGAGCAGCGTCATGGAGAGCTCGCGGGCGTCCCGCCGGTAAACCTCCTCCTCGAACAGCGCCCGCGTCTCGCGGGTGACCAGCGGGACCAGGAACCGCACCTCGGGGACCCGGCGTGCGATGAGCTTGGCGGTTTCGATGAACGGTGCGGCCATCATCACGATCTCGGACTGGCGGCTGCCCGGGAGCACCGTCACGACGGGCGCGAGCGCCGGCAGCCGCAGCTCGACGCGTATCGCCTCGCGATCGATGCGCTCGGGAACCTCGTCCGCGAGCGGATGGCCGACGTAGGTGACGGGGACGTCGGCGGCCCGGTAGATCGCCTCCTCGAACGGAAACAGGACCAGGACTCGCGATACTGCGGCGCGCAAGGTCTCGACCCGGCCCGGCCGCCACGCCCACACCTGCGGGCTGACGAGATGCACGGTGACGACGCCGGAGCGCTTGAGCCGGCGCTCCAGGCCCAGGTTGAACTCGGGGGCGTCGATCCCCACGAAGAGCTGCGGCGGCTCGGCCTTCAACCGCTGCGCGAGCGCACGTCGCACGGCCAGCACTTCGGGGAGGTGGCGCAGAACCTCCACGAACCCTCGCACCGCGAGCGTTTCCTGGGGAAACCAGGAGTCGAACCCCGCCGCCACCATGTGGGGGCCGCCGATGCCGCAGAACACCGCCTCCGGAAGCCGCCGGCGCAGCGCCTCGATCACCCGGCTGCCGAGAAGGTCTCCGGACGCTTCCCCCGCGACCATGGCGATGCGGACGGGCGGAGCCAAGGCCGCGCCTACCGAACGATCCCGCGCGCCGCGGTCTTGAGGAAGTCCACGAGCAATGCGATCTCGGGCGTCGCCCCGGCCTGCTCGGCCAGGGCGATCCGCGCGTCGGTCAATGGCAGCCCGCTCCGATAGAGGGTGCGGTAGGCCCGTTGCAATCCCTCGATCGCTCCCGGAGAGAAGCTCCGTCGGCGGAGTCCTTCGCTGTTGATCCCGAACACCTTGGCCGGGTTGCCCGCCACCGTCACGTAAGGCGGTACATCCTGGCGCAGGATGGTGCCGCCGCCGACCATGACGTGCGCGCCGATGCGAATGAACTGCACCACCCCGGTGAAGCCACCCAGGATCGCCCAGTCGCCGACGTGGACGTGGCCCGAGAGCTGGGCGTTGTTGGCGAACACCGTGTTGCTCCCGATCTGGCAATCGTGGGCCACGTGGACGTAGGCCATGATCCAGTTGTCATCGCCGATGCGCGTGACGCGAGCGTCCTTCGTCGTGCCTCGGCTGAGGGTGCAGTACTCACGGATCGTGTTGCGGTCGCCGATCTCCAGCCGCGTCGGCTCGCCGGCGTACTTCTTGTCCTGCGGCGGCCCGCCGAGAACTTTGAAGCTGCCGATCTTGTTGTCGCGGCCGATGCGGCTCGGCCCCTCGATGATCGTGTGCGGTCCGATCGCGGTCCCGTCGCCGATCTCGACGTGCTCGCCGATGATCGAGTAGGCGCCGACGCTCACGTTCGCGCCGAGCTCGGCGTGCGGATGCACGATCGCGGTTGGATGGATCATTCGCAAGCCGCTAGAGCGTCACCCGCCGTGCCGCGCGGCCTCAGGCGTCGCGCAGCGCGCACATCATCTTGGCCACGGCGGCTAGGCGCTCGCCGACGCGCGCCTCGGCGGCGAATTTCCAGACCCCTTTGAGGTGCCGCTCGATGCGGGCCTCGAGCATGAGCTGATCGCCCGGCACCACCGGACTCTTGAACCGCGCCTCGTCGATGCCGAGGAAGTACACCACCGACTTGTCGTCCGGGCGCAGCTTGCTCGACTCGAACGCGAGGATGGCGGCCGCCTGCGCCATCGCCTCGATCAGCATCACCCCCGGCATGATCGGATGGTGGGGGAAGTGCCCGGGGAAGAACGGCTCGTTGATCGTGACGTTCTTGAGCGCCAGGATGCGTTTGCCGGCTTCGCACTCGAGCACGCGGTCGACGAGCAGGAACGGGTAGCGGTGCGGAAGCCGCTCGAGCACTGTCTTGATGTCCATCACGCTCATCGCGGTCGCTCCAGGTTCGCCAGCCGTCGCTCGAGCTCGCGGATCCGTTCCGCGAGCCGTTCGAGATTCCTCAGCAGCGCCAGGGTGCGGCGCCATGCCCTCGCGTCCATCGCGGGCAGCGCGCCGCTGTAGACCCCGGCCGCGGGGATCGACTTGCTGACGCCGCTCGAGGCGGTGATCACCACCCGGTCGGCAATCTCGAGATGCCCGCCGATCATCGCGGCACCCCCGATCAGGCAATGCCGGCCGATCCGCGTCGAGCCGGCGATCCCCGCACAGCCCGCGATCGCCGTATGGGCGCCGATCCGGCAGTTGTGCCCGATCTGGACCTGGTTGTCGATCTTCACGCCGTCCTCGATGATCGTGTCGTCGATTGCTCCGCGGTCGATCGTGGTGTTGGCCCCGATCTCGACGTCGCTACCGATCACCACGCGGCCGACCTGCGGGATCTTGATCCACTCGCCGCCCTCCGGGGCGAAGCCGAACCCGTCGGCACCGATCACCACCCCGGCATGAAGGATTGCGCGAGCGCCGACCACGCATCTCGGGCCGATCGTCACGTGCGGATGCAGCCGGCTGTCGCGGTCGATGGTTGCCTCCGCGCCAACGACGCACCCGGCCTCGAGGGCAACGCCCTCCCCGATCCGGGCGCCGCGCTCCACGACGCATGTCGGACCCACGCTCGCCGATGGTGCGACGTGGGCCTCCGGGGCGATGACCGCCGTCCGATGCACCCCGGGGACGCTCGGCGGAGGCGGATTGAACAGCGTCGATACGCGCGCGAAGTAGACGTAGGGGTCGCGGCAGACGATCCGCGGAAGCGCGGTTGCGCCACGCTCGTTCTCGGGCACGATGACCGCGGAGGCACGGGTGGCGGCGAGCTCGCCGCGGTGCTTCGGGTGGGTCAGGAACGAGAGCTCGCCCGGCCCCGCGCCCGAGAGCGTGCCGACCTGGCGCACGACGACATCCTGGTCGCCGACCAGTTCCCCGCCGAATCTCGCGACGATCTCGGCGAGCCGGAACGGGCCGTGCGGCATCGATCCTACTTCTTTGCGGGCGAGGTGTCTTCGAGCGCCCGGATCACCTTCTCGGTGATGTCGATGCGCGGACTCGCGAACACCGCCTCCTGGAAGATGATGTCGAACTTCTCCGCCTCGGCGATCTGGCGCACGGCGCGGTTGGCACGCTCGAGAATCCCCGACAGCTCCTCGTTGCGACGCTGATTGAAGTCCTCGCGGGTCTCGCGCTGCTTGCGCTGGAAGTCGCGCGTCAGCTCGCCGAACTCGCGTTCCCGCTTGGCCCGATCCGACTCCGTCATCGTCAGCGCGCCCTTCTCCAGGGCCTCCTGCATGCGCTTCAGCTGGTCGGCCTGCTTGCCGAGCTCCTGCTCCCGCTTCGCGAACTCCGCCTCCAGCTTCTTCTGCGCGCGGACCGCCGGCGCGGCGTCGCGCAGGATCCGGTCGAGGTTCACGAACCCGATCTTCTCGGCTTGTGCCTGCCCGGCGCTTGCGAACGCCAGGAGGGGTAGCACCACCAACCACTGCAACTTCGCCAACTTCGTCTCCCAGGTCAGGTGATCGCGCGCTAGAACGTGTGGCCAAAGATGAACTGGAACCGCTGCAGCTGGTCACCCGGCTGGCTGTTGAGCGGCACGGCATAGAACAGTCGCAACGGTCCGAATGGCGAGTTCCAGGCGATGATCGCGCCGGCAGAATACCGCAAACGGAGATCATAGGAGACGGTTACCCCGGTGCTGGTGTTCGTGACGGTGCCCGTGTCCCCGAAGCCGAAGCCGGGCTGGTCGGTCCAGACCTGTCCCGCGTCGAAGAACGCCCCCAGGCGCAGGGAACGGTCCTGACCCATTCCCGGGAACGGGAAGGTGACCTCGGCGTTGGCGACCGCCTGCCGGCTGCCGCCGGTCACGCCCTCGGGGTCGCGCGGGCCCAGGGACGCGGTGTCGTACCCCCGCACGGTTCCCGGCCCTCCGGCGTAGTACGCTTTGAAGAACGGCAGCGTCTGGCCGCCGTAGCCCGCGCCGTAGCCGACAAGCCCGTTCAGCATGCCGATCACATCGCGAGTGATCGGGATATACCAGGTGAGCTGGTAGCCGAGCTTGTAGTACTTCAGGTCGAACCCCGGTATCGCAACCTCGGTGAACACGCGCTGGAACGTTCCGGTCGTCGGAAAGATCGCGCTGTCGCGCCGGTCGCGCGCCCAGGAGATCGTGAGGGGCATCGACACCGGGTCGGCGCCGGTCTGATTGACGAAGTCGACGAACCGTGGCGGGCTGTCCGCAAACAGATCGATCTTCGTCTGCTCCCACGCGAGTGCGGCCGCGACGCGATCGAACTCGGCCGTGGGGAAGCCGAACTGCACACCGCCCCCGTACGTCTCGGTGACGTAGTTGCCGACATCGAGCGCCTCGGCGTCGAACCGGCGGTCGTAGACGTTGAATCCGGCGCTGACGCCGTCGACGGTGAAGTACGGATTCACGTACGAGAACCCGATGTTGCGGTTGACCTTGCCCGTGTTCGCGCTGACCGTCACCGAATTGCCGCTGCCGAAGATGTTCGCCTGGCTGAGCGAGCCCTGGAGCATCACCCCGTCGCTGCTCGAGAACCCGACCCCGAACAGCAGGCTCCCGGTCGCCTTCTCCTTCACCTTGAGGTTGATGTCGACCTGGTCGCTCGAGCCCGCCACCGGCTCGGTCTCGAGCTCCACCGAGTCGAAGTAGTTCAGCTTGTCGACCCGCTGGCGCGACACCTGCAGCTTCTGGCCGTCGTAGTACCCGCCCTCGAGCTGGCGCAGCTCGCGGCGAACCACTTCGTCGCGGGTCTTGGTGTTCCCGACGATGTTGATCCGCCGCACGTACACGCGCCGCCCCGGATCGATCATGATCGTGAAGGCGACGGTCCGTTTCTCCTTGTTGACGTCGGGCACGGCGTTGGCGTTGGCGAACGCGTACCCCTCGTTGCCCAGCCGCTCGGCGATCGCCTTGGTGGACTCGGCGAGCTTCTCCCGGGAGAACGGCTCGCCCGGCTTCACCTGCACCAGTCTCATCAGCTCGGACTCCGGCAGGAGCAGGTCGCCGCCGAGCCTGACGTCGGTCACCGTGTACTTCTCGCCTTCGGTGAGGTTGATCGTGATGTAGATGTCGCGCTTGTCCGGGGAGATCGACACCTGGGTCGACTCGATGTTGAAGTCGAGGTAGCCGCGATTGAGGTAGTACGAGCGCAGCGTCTCCAGATCAGCCGCGAGCTTCTGCCGCGAGTACTGGTCGTTCTTCGTGTACCAGCTGAGCCAGCCGGACGTCTGGAGCTGGATCAGGTCGAGCAGCGCCGCTTCGGTGAAGGCCCGGTTCCCGACGATATTGATGTTCTTGATCCGCGCGACCTCGCCCTCGTCGACCGTGAAGTTGATGGCGACGCGGTTGCGATCGAGCGGCGTGACGGTCGTCGTGACCGTGACGCCGTAGCGCCCGCGGCTGAGGTATTGGCGCTTGATTTCCTGCTCGGCCTGGTCGACCACCGCCTTGTCGAACGTCCGGCCTTCGGCAATGCCGTTTTCCCGCAGCGCCTTCCGCACCTGGTCGGCGGGCAGGTCCTTCATCCCGACGAAGTCGATCTGGGCGATCGCCGGGCGCTCCTCGACGACGACGACCAGAACCTCGCCCTCGACCTCGACGCGGACGTCCTTGAACAGGCCGGTGGCGAACAGCGCCCGGATCGCCTGCGCCGCCTTGTCTTCGCTCATGGTCTCGCCGACCTTGACCGGCAGATAGCCGAACACGGTGCCGGCTTCGACCCGCTGGATGCCCTCGATGCGGATGTCGCGGATGACGAACGGCTCGAATGCAAGCGCATACCGAGCCAGGAGCACCCCGAGCAGGGCCACGAACAGGCGCTTGGTCATCCAGTTCGGAGCGGCGTCAGCTCGAGAGTAGGCGATGGATGTCGTTATAGAACGCGAACGCCATCAAGAAGAGGAGCACCGCGAGCCCCGCGCGCTGGCCGAGTTCCATCACGCGCTCCGACACCGGGCTACCCTTCAACAACTCGATCGTATAGTACATCAGGTGTCCGCCATCGAGTAGCGGGATCGGCAGCAGGTTCAGCACGCCGAGGCTGATGGAGATCAGCGCGAGGAACGAGAGATACGGCGCGAGCCCCAGACTCGCCGACTGTCCGGCGTAGTCGGCGATCGTGACCGGGCCGGAGAGGTTTCGCCACGAGATCTCGCCCACGATCATCTTGCCGAGCATGCGCAGGCTGAAGACCGACATCTCCCAGGTCTTCGCCACCGCTCTCGTCGCAGCCTCGAAGGGTCCGTAGCTCACTTTGTAGAACGCGCCGGAGCCGGCGCCGATCCGGCCGATGCTCTTGCCGCCCTCGGTTGCTGTCTCAGGTGTGAGCTCGATTCGCCGTCGCTCCCCGCCACGCTGGATGTCGATCACGAGCGGCCGCCCGGGGCTGGCACGGACTCGGGTCACGAAGTCGCCCCAAGTCTCGATCGGCTGATCCCCGATCGCCACGACCCGATCGCCGAGCGCTAGTCCAGCCCGCTCTGCGACGCTTCCGGCGAGCACGTCGCCGATCACCGCGCGCGTCAGCTCGAGCTTGAGCCCGAGTTTCGCCAGCAGATCTCCCTCAATGTCGCCGGTCGAGACGCGGGAGAGATCCAGCGTCCGCGAGTCGATCGTCCCGCGCGCGTCGACCACCTCGAGCTGGGCGCTCTTTCGATCGAGCGCGAGCTGCAGGAGACGCCACCGGACTTCCTGGGAGCCCGCCACCGGCTCGCCGTTGATCGCCCGGATCGTGTCACCGCGTGCAACCCCCGCCTCGGCGGCGATCGTCCCCGGATCCGGAGCGGCGAGGATCGGTTTGGCTTCCTGCACGCCCGACATGAAGAGCCACCAGTACAGCAGGATCGCGAGGAGGAAATTGGCCACCGGCCCGGCGGCGACGATCGCGATCCGCCGCCACACGCTTTGCCGGTTGAACGCGCGCGGCCGATCCGCGGGCGCCACGTCCCCCTCGCGCTCGTCGACCATCTTCACGTACCCCCCGAGCGGCACGGCGGCGACGACCCATTCGGTCCGGTCGGGACCGACGCGCCACGTGGCGAGCGGCCGGCCGAACCCGACCGAGAACCGCAGCACCTTCACGCCGCACAATCGCGCGACGAGATAGTGGCCGAGCTCGTGCACGACGATCAGCACGCCGAGCGCGACCAGGAACGATGCGACGGTGTGCAGCAGACCCATGCGCTCAGGCGGTCCGTACGATCGCGCGACCGAGCGCGACGCCGGCCGCGCTGCGGGCCCTGGCGTCGGCCTCGACCACGTCCTCCAGCCGACCCACGGCGCCCGCGCCAATGCGCGCGAGGGTCGCCTCGATCACCTCGGTGATGCGCGGGAACGCGAGCTCTCCGGCGAGGAACGCTCCGACCGCAACCTCGTTCGCGGCGTTGAAGATCGCCGGCGCGGTGCCGCCCGCCGCCAGCACGTCGTACGCGAGCGCAAGCGCGCGGAACCGATCGAAGTCGGGCGCCTCGAAAGTGAGCGCCGCAAGGCGCGCGAGGTCGAGCGATGCGACGCCGGCATCGACCCGATCGGGGTAGGCGAGCGCCTGGGCGATCGGCGTACGCATGTCCGGGTTGCCGAGCTGCGCGATCACCGAGCCGTCGGCATACTCGACCATCGAGTGCACGACGCTCTGCGGGTGCACCAGGATCTCGATCGCCGACGCGGGCGCCCCGAACAGCCAGTGCGCCTCGATGATCTCGAGCGCCTTGTTCATCATCGTCGCCGAGTCGACCGAGATCTTGCGGCCCATGCTCCAGGTGGGATGCGCGCAGGCTTCGGCGGGCGTCACGTGCGCGAGCCCTGCGAGCGGTCGGGTGCGGAACGGTCCTCCCGATCCGGTCAGGACGATCTTGCGCACGCCGCAGCCCGCGACGCCTCCCCGGGCGCGCTCGGGAAGGCACTGAAAGATCGCGTTGTGCTCGCTATCGATCGGCAGCAGCGTTGCGCCGGAGGTGCGGACCGCGGCCATGAAGATCGGCCCGGCCATCACCAGCGCCTCCTTGTTCGCAAGCAGCAGCTTTTTCCCGGCGCGCGCCGCGGCGAGCGTGGGCGCAAGCCCGGCGGCGCCGACGATCGCCGCCATCACGCAGTCCACCTCTGGGTGCTCGACGACCGCAATCAGGCCCGGGGCCGCGGCGAGCACTTCGGTGGGCAGTCTCGCCGCCGCCAGGCGGCTCCGCAGCACCCGCGCCTGAGCGTCGTCCGCGAGCACCGCGAGCGCCGGACGGTGGGCAACGCAGAGCTCGAAGAGCTCGTCGCCCCGGCTGTGTGCAGTGAGCGCGAAGGCGCGGAAGCGGTCGGGATGCCGCGCGATGACGTCGAGGGTGCTGCGGCCGATGGAGCCGGTCGCCCCGAGGACCGCGACGTTGCGGGAGTGGGTCATTGGACTACCTTGTCGCTTTGCGACAAGGATTCGCGCTTGGGGCGGCCCGGCGCGCTCATACGAGGCTCACGAGCGCGGCCACCGGCAAGACCGGCGTCAGGGCGTCGATGCGGTCGAGGACGCCGCCGTGGCCGGGCAGCAGCCCACCGCTATCCTTGAGTCCCGCCTGACGCTTCATCGCCGACTCGAACAGATCGCCGATCACCGACAGCACGGTGAGGCCTTCGACGAGCACGAGCATCCACGCTGGACTCCACGGAAGGTCGCGCACCACTGCCGGAGTCGCGCCGCGGGCGAAGACGATCCAGACGACAGCGTACACCCCGGTCGCAGCGAGCGCCGCGGCCAAGCCCTCCCAGGTCTTGCCCGGGCTGACTCGCGGCGCCAGCTTGTGCCGCCCGAACCGGCGGCCGACGAAGTATGCGGCGATATCGGCGACCCACGCGATCGCCATGAAGAGCAGCAGCGAACGCGGGTCGAGGTTGCGCAGGTGGATCAGGGCGAGGAACGCCGGCAGCAGCACGACCCAGCCCGCACCGAGCACCAGCGCCGACGGCGCATTGGGCGGCCGCCGCGCGAGCCAGAGCGGTGCCCCGATGATCCAGAAAATCGCGGCCAGTCCGTAGACCGGCGTGAGCGCGACGGTGCCGGCCGCGCCGGTCGCCAGGTTGAACGCGTGCGCGGCGGCCACGAGCACGGCGACCGAAGCTGCCGCGTACGCAAGGCGCCCGGCGGTCGCGCAGCGCGCGAACCCGGCCCACTCCCAAGCGGCGAGGCCGAGGACGACCCCGGTCAAGGCAATCCACCCGGGTGGCGGCAGCCAGAAGAGCGCCGCGAGGAAGCAGGCCGCCAGCACCGCTGCCGTGACGACCCGGTCGCGGAGCATCGCGCCGGACCTACGCCAGTCGGCGGCGTGCGTCGGGGAGATCGACAACGGGAGGTTCTTCCGTTGGGACGGCCGCAGGGAGCTGCTCGCTCGTGCGGCCGAAACGGCGCTCGCGCTGCCGGTAGGAAGCGATCGCCGCGTCGAGCGCCGCGGCGTCGAAGTCGGGCCAGAGGGTGTCGGTGAAGTACAGCTCGCTATAGGCGAGCTGCCAGATCAGGAAGTTGCTGATGCGCTGCTCGCCGCCGGTGCGGATGAAAAGGTCCGGCTCGGGCGCGTAGCTCATCGCGAGGTACGGCGCGAGATCGCTCTCGCTGAACGACCCCGCCTGCTGCGGGTGCTCGCGCACCATCGCATTGACCGCCTGCAGCAGGTCCCATCGCCCGCCGTAGTTCGCTGCGATGGTCAACGTCAGCCGTCGGTTCGCCGCCGTCAGCGTCTCGGCCCGGCGCACGAGGTCGGTGATCGTCTCGCCGAACGGCGCGACGTTGCCGACCACGCGCAGGCGGATTCCGACCTCGTGCAGCTTGCTCACCTCCTGCTCGAGCGCGACGTGGAACAGCTGTTTGAGCACCGAGATCTCCTCGGCGGGGCGGCGCCAGTTCTCGGAGCTGAACGCGAACAGCGTGAGATACTCGACGCCGCGCTCGCCGCACGCCTTGACGACGCCGCGGACGGACTCGACCCCGCGGCGGTGTCCCGCGACGCGGGGCAGCAGGCGGCTGCGCGCCCAGCGCCCGTTGCCATCCATGATGATGGCGATGTGCCGCGGGACCGGGCCGGTCGGCGGGATCTTCTGAGTGGTGCTCTCGTGCATCGTGGCGGGTCGCGGGCTAGACCTGCATCAGGTCGGCTTCCTTCTGCTGCAGCAGCTTGTCCACCTCGGCGACGTACCGGTCAGTGAGCTTCTGGACCTCGTCCTGCGTCCGGCGCTCCTGGTCCTCGGGAATGGCGTGCTTCTTGAGCAGCTCCTTGAGGTGGGCGTTGGCGTCGCGGCGGAGGTTCCTGATCGCCACGCGCGTGTTCTCGCCATCGTGGCGGACGACCTTCGTCAGCTCCCGGCGGCGCTCCTCGGTGAGCGCCGGCATGGGCACGCGGATCAGCTCGCCCTGCGTCGCCGGATTCAGCCCGAGATCGGACTCGCGGATCGCCTTGTCGATGACCGCGACCATCTTCTTCTCCCACGGCTGGATGCCGATCGTGCGGGCATCGACGAGCGTCACGTTCGCGACCTGGCTGATCGGCACCTGCTGGCCGTAATAGTCGACCCGGAGATGATCGAGCAGGCCGGTATGGGCGCGTCCCGTCCGGACCTTTGCCAGGTCCACCTTGAGCGCCTCGATCGACCTCTTCATCTTGTCTTCGGCCGTCTTTCTGATCTGTGCGACGTCCATGCGTTCCTCCCGGCTAGAGATGGACGAGGGTCCCCTCGTCTTCCCCCATGACGACGCGCGTGAGCGCGCCGCGCTTGTACAGGCTGAACACGATGACCGGAAGCTTCTGATCCCGGCACAACGTGAGCGCAGTCGCGTCCATCACGCGCAGATTCTTGGCGATCGCCTCGTCGAAGGTGACGCGCCGGTAGCGCTTCGCGTCCGGGTTGGTCGTGGGATCGGCGGTGTACACGCCATCCACTTTGGTCGCCTTCAGCACCACCTCGGCGCCGATCTCGCTCCCACGGAGCGCGGCCGCGGTGTCGGTGGTGAAGAACGGGTTGCCGGTCCCGGCGGCGAAGATGACGATCCGGCCCTCCTCGAGATAGCGGATCGCCTTCGGCCGGATGTACGGCTCGACGATCTGCTCGATGTTGATCGCCGACTGCACGCGGGCGATGAGGCCCTTCTGGCGCATCACGTCGGCGAGCGCGAGGGCGTTCATGATCGTCGCCAGCATCCCCATGTAGTCGGCGGTGGCGCGGTCCATGCCGGCGGCGCCGAGCGCGACGCCGCGGAAGATGTTGCCCCCGCCGATCACCGCACCGATTTCGACGCCGAGCTGGGCGATCGCCGCCACTTCGTCGACGATCGTCTCGATCGTCTGCCGGTTGATGCCGAAAGGGTCGTCCCCCATCAGCGCCTCGCCGGAGAGCTTGAGCAGGATCCGCTTGTAGCGCGGCTCGGGCATCTCGGTCGGCTCGCGCCTAGCGCCCTGCTCCGGCCTGGGCCATCACCTCGGCGGCGAAGTCACTGCTTTTCTTTTCGATTCCTGCGCCGACGACCAGGAAGCGGTAGCCTCGCACTTTGGTCTTCTTCTCGTTCAGGGCTTTCTCGACCGTCAGCTTGTCGTTCATCACGAACGGCTGTCCGAGCAGCGTGATCTCCCCGAGGAACTTGTTCAGCGCGCCTTCGATCATCTTGGCCGCGATCTCGGGCGGCTTGCCAGACTCCTTGGCGCGCGCCTCCTGCACGGCGCGCTCGCGCGCGACGATCTCGGGCGCAATCTCGCCCTTCGACAGGAACTGCGGTTTCGCGAACGCGACATGCATCGCGACGCCCTTGCCCGACTCGTCGTCGCCCTCGTAGTCGACCATCACGCCGATCCTGACGCCATGGAGATACTGCGCGAGCTTCGCATCGGTCTGCAGGCGTGCGAACCGGCGGATCGCCATGTTCTCGCCGAGCTTCTGGATGAGCGCCTGCCGTTTCGCCTCGACGTTCTCGCCGCCGACGCTCAAGCCCGCGAGCGCACCGATGTCGGCCGGGTTCTCCCTCGCAACCACCTCCGCGAGCGCGCGCGCGAAAGCGAGGAAGGCCTCGTTCTTCGCCACGAAGTCGGTTTCGCAGTTCAACTCGACCAGCGCCCCGAGCTTGCGGTCGGGCGAGAGGTACGCGCCGATCACGCCCTCGGCGGCGATCCGGCCGGCGGCCTTGCTCGCCTTGGCGCCGCTCTTGATGCGAAGGAGGTCCTCCGCCTTCTTCAGATCGCCGCCCGCTTCCTCGAGCGCACGCTTGCATTCCATCATGCCGAGCCCGGTGATCTCGCGCAGCTCCTTCACCAGCGCCGCGGTGATTTCCGCCATGTTTTCAGCTCCTACTGATCGTGAAAAAGGGGGGCGTGACCCCCCCTTTGCGGCTGGCGTTCGGCGGGGCGCCTCACGCTCCGCCCGCCTCCTCGACCTCGACGAACTCGTCGGCCGAGACCGCGACGATCTCCTGGATGGACTGGTTGCGCCCCTCGAGGATGGCGTCGGCTATGCCGCGGGCGTAGAGCCGGATCGCACGGCTCGAGTCGTCGTTGCCCGGGATGACGTACGCGATGCCGTCGGGCGAGTGATTGGTATCGACCACGGCCACGATCGGGATGTTGAGCTTCTTCGCCTCGGCCACGGCACCCTTGTGGTAGCCGACGTCGATCACGAATAGCGCGTCGGGCGGGCCGTCTATCGTCTTGATGCCGCCGAGGCTCCGCTCGAGCTTGGCGAGCTCGCGCTGGAAGTGCAGCCCCTCCTTTTTCGACAGGCGCTCGACGCTGCCGTCGGCGATCTGCGCCTCCATCTCCTTGAGGCGCTTGATCGACTGCTTCACGGTCTTGAAGTTGGTCAGCATTCCGCCGAGCCAGCGGTGGTCGACGAACGGCATCGCGCAGCGGATCGCCTCCTCGCGCACGATCTCGCGCGCCTGGCGCTTGGTGCCGACGAACAGCACCGTGCCCTTGTTCGAGGCGAGCTTGCGGACGAACTTCGCCGCCTCGTTGTACAGGGCCAGCGTCTGCTCGAGATTGATGATGTGGATCTTGTTGCGGTGACCGAAGATGAACGGCGCCATCTTCGGGTTCCAGTAGCGGGTCTGGTGGCCGAAGTGGACGCCGGCCTCCAGCATCTGGCGCATCGTGGTGCTCATGCAATTTCGCTCCGTATCAGGGTTGATCACTGACGCTCTGCCCGCAACTAACCCCGCATGCGGGGCACCCCAACAGGGCGAGCGCGAAGTTCGGGCGCGCTCATCGGGTGAAATCCACCGCGCCGCGCGCCCACCTTGCAGGTCCCGCGCAGCAACGCGTGCGGATCCTATGCAAGATAATCAGTGAGTTTAGCACGGACGTCGCCAACGGCTCAAGAATTGTCTTGTCAAACAGCGAATTAACAGGCCCCGCCCGGCCTCCCTGGCACCCGCCCGGACGCCCCGTCCGCGGTTTGCCTCGCCCAGGGGGTTCCACTATCCTCACCGCTTTTTTCAGCCGGTCCGAATGGCCGTCGTCCTGAAGAGCGGAGAAGAGATCGAGCGGATGCGGGTCGCCGGACGGCTCGCAGCCGAAGTGCTCGATTTCGCCGCCGAGCACGTCCGGCCGGGGACCACGACCGACGAGCTCGACCGCCGGTGCCACGAGTACATGGTGAACGTGCAGCACACCGTTCCGGCGCCGCTCAACTACGCACCGCCCGGTTACCCGCCGTTCCCCAAGTCGATCTGCACGTCCGTCAATCACCAGGTCTGCCACGGCGTGCCCGGCGACCGGGTGCTCAAGGCTGGCGACATCATGAACGTCGACGTCACCGTGATCCGCGACGGCTTCCACGGCGACACGAGCCGGATGTTCTGCGTCGGGGAGCCGTCGATCCAGGCCCGGCGCCTGTGCGAGATCACCTACGAGTGCATGTGGCTCGGCATCCTCGAGGTCCGGCCCGGCGCGTTCCTCGGCGACATCGGCGCGGCGATTCAGCGCCACGCCGAGCGCCACGGCTACAGCGTGGTGCGCGAGTTCTGCGGGCACGGCATCGGCCGCAGATTTCACGAGGAGCCGCAAGTGTTGCATTACGGTCGGCCCGGAACCGGCCTGCAGCTGCAGCCCGGCATGATCTTCACCGTCGAGCCGATGATCAACGCGGGAAGGGCGGCGATTCGCGAGCTCGCCGACGGCTGGACCATCGTCACGAAGGACCACAGCCTCTCGGCGCAATGGGAGCACACGGTGCTCGTCACCGACACCGGCTACGAGGTGCTCACGCTGTCGGCCGGCGCGCCGCCGATACCCCGCTCGCTCAAGGCGGCGTAGGAGGGTCGGCGTGGCCTCGGTCCCGGCCCGCCGCAGCGAGACGCCGGGCCGCGTCGCCGAGCTCCGGCAGCGTCTGGCCCGGGAGCGGGCGGCCCTGTGGCAGGCGCCCGCGGTCGCTTCCGACGCGGCCCGGCTCCTCCGACGGCATCGGCAGCTCGTGGATGCCGCGCTCCGCGATCTCTGGCGGGACGCCGGCCTTCCCCGCAATCTGGCGCTCGTCGCGGTGGGCGGCTTCGGCCGCGGCGAGCTCTATCCGCACTCCGACGTTGACGTACTGCTGCTCCTGCCCCCCACGCTCGACGCGGACGGGGAGGCAGGCGTCGAGCGGTTCGTGGGGCGGCTCTGGGACATCGGGATCGAGCTCGGCCACAGCGTGCGCACGGTCGAGCAGTGCCGCGAAGAGTCCGCCAAGGACGTCACGGTCCAGACCTCCCTCCTCGAGGCCAGGCTCATCGCCGGAAGCCGCGCGCTGTTCCGTTCGCTTCACGACCGACTGCACGGGAGCTTCGATGCCCAGGCCTTCTTCAAGGCCAAGCGGCTCGAGCAGGAGCAGCGGCATGCGAAGTACCAGGACAGCCCTTACAGTCTCGAGCCCAACCTGAAGGATGCGCCCGGGGGCTTGCGGGACCTCCAGGTCATCCTCTGGGTGAGTCGCGCGAGCGGGCTCGCGCAGGACTGGAGGGCGCTCGCGGCTCGCGGACTCATCACGCGCGAGGAGGCGGTGCAACTCCGCCGTCACGCCGACTGGCTCGCCCGCGTTCGAATCCAGCTTCACCTGCTGGCGGGGCGCCGGGAGGACCGGATCCTCTTCGACTACCAGGACGCCCTCGCCCGGGTGTTCGGCTTCGCCGCGACACCGACCAAGCGGGCGAGCGAAGTGTTCATGCAGCGGTACTTCCGCACCGCCAAAGCGGTGAGGCAGCTCAACACGATCCTGCTGCAGAACCTCGGAGCGGCGATCTTCCCCGCCTTCGACGCGCCGCCGGAGCCGATCAACGAGCGCTTCCAGGCGGTGCGGGAGCTGCTCGACGTCAGGGATCCCACGGTCTTCGAACGGGAGCCCCGGGCGATCCTGGAGAGCTTCCTGCTGCTGCAGCAGAAGCCCGAGCTGAAAGGCATGACCGCACCCACGCTGCGGGCGCTCTGGCGGGCGCGGTACCGGATCGACGGGGGATTCCGCCGCGATCCCGCGAATCGCGCGACGTTCCTCGCCACGCTGCAGCAGCCGCGCGGCGTCGTGCACGAGCTGCGGCGCATGAACCAGTACGGCATCCTCGGCCGCTATCTGCCGACTTTCGGCAAGATCGTCGGCCAGATGCAGCACGACCTCTTCCACGTCTACACCGTGGATCAGCACATCCTCATGGTCGTGCGCAACCTGCGGCGGTTCACGATGGTCGAGTTCGCGCACGAGTATCCGCTCTGCAGCCGGCTCGCCGCGAACTTCGATCGCTACTGGCTGCTGTACATCGCGGCGATGTTCCACGACATCGCCAAGGGCCGCGGCGGCGACCACTCCCACCTCGGCCGGATCGACGCCCGGCGCTTCTGCCGCGCCCACGGCCTCGCCGAGGACGACACTGGGCTGGTGGAGTTCCTCGTCGAGCATCACCTGACCATGTCGTCGGTGGCGCAGCGGAAGGATCTCTCGGATCCCGACGTGATCCACGGCTTCGCCGCGGCGGCCAGGAACGAGCGCCGTCTCGCCGCGCTCTACCTGCTCACGGTCGCCGACATCCGCGGTACGAGCCCGAAAGTGTGGAACGCGTGGAAGGGCAAGCTCCTCGAGGATCTCTTCCGGCTGACGCGCCGGGTGCTCAGAGGCGATGCGGTCGGCTACGACCGGGACGTCCAGGCGAAGCAGGCCGAGGCGGTCCGGCTGATGCGCCTGTACGCCCTGTCGGAGCACGCCGGCGAAGCGCTATGGCGCGAGCTCGACGTCGCGTACTTCCTGCGGCACGAGCCGCAGGAGATCGCCTGGCAGACGCGCATGCTCCACTACCGGGTCAACACCGACACACCGGTCGTCAAGGCGCGGCTGTCGCCGATCGGCGAGGGTCTCCAGGTCATGATCTACGCCCGCGACGAGCGCGACCTCTTCGCCCGGATCTGCGGCTACTTCGAGTCGATCAGCTACTCGATCGTCGACGCCAAGATCCACACCACGCGCCACGGGTATGCGCTCGACACCTTTCTCGTGCTCGGCGCCGGCAAGTCGCACCACTACCGCGAGATGCTCAGCCTGATCGAGCAGGAGCTCGCCGACCGCCTCGCACGGCACGCGCCGCTCGCGGCGCCGACGCGCGGGCGCGTCTCGCGCCAGCTCAAGCACTTCCCGATCACGCCCGAGGTGCACATCCGGCCCGACGAGAAGGGCCAGTATCATCTCGTCTCCATCACCGCCGGCGATCGGCCCGGCCTGCTCTACTCGATCGCGCGGGTGTTCAGCGAGTACCTCGTCGACCTGCACACCGCGAAGATCGTGACTCTGGGGGAGCGGGCGGAGGACGTCTTCGTGGTGAGCGGCGATGCGCTTGGCAGCCCGAAGCGCGTGCTGCAGCTGGAGCAGGACCTGCTTACCGCGCTGCAGTGAGTGCGCGGAACCCCGGTTCGCTCCGCATCCCGGGCCCTTCGACAAAGGGCTAGTCGGCCTGGATGTTCTCGCCGGGGAACAGCGCTTCGGTGAAGCCGAACTTCGTCAGATCGCGGATCCGCATGGGATAGAGGATCCCGTCGAGGTGGTCGACTTCGTGCTGCACGACCACCGCGTGGAAATCCTCCACCGTCCGGTCGATCGGCGCCCCGGTCTCGTCGACGCCGCGGTAGCGCAGCCGCCGGAAGCGGGGCACGAGCCCGCGCATCCCCGGCACCGACAGGCATCCTTCCCAGCCCTCGACCAGCTCGTCGCCGATCGGCTCCAGCACCGGATTGATCAGGACGGTGTCCGGGACCTCCTCCGCGTCCGGATAGCGCGGATTGCGGTGCACGCCGAAGACCACTACTCTCAAGCCGACGCCGATCTGCGGGGCGGCGAGGCCCGCGCCGTCGAGGTGCGCCATCGTGTCCCGCATGTCCGCAAGCAGGGCCTGGAGCTCGGGGGTCCCGAAGGCGGCGACCGGCCGCGCTTTCTCGAGCAAGCGTGGATCGCCCAGCTTGAGCACCTCCCTGATCATCCCAGCGCCGCCATTTCCTCGACGATCCGGCGTGCGCGCCCGATCGTCGAGTGCAGCATCTGCTCGATGCGCTCGAGGCGGATGCCGGTGCGGCTCTCGCCCCTTCCGGCGGCGTGATTGACGACGACCGCGATCGCCGCGTACGGGAGATCGAGCTCGCGCGCGAGCGCCGCTTCGGGCATCCCGGTCATGCCGACCACGTCCGCGCCGTCGCGCTCGAGGCGGTCGATCTCGGCCGCGGTTTCCAGGCGCGGCCCCTGAGTGGCCGCGTACACGGCGCCGTCCAGGAGCGGTTCGCCGGACGCCCGTGCTGCGGCGAGGAGCTTCTGCCGCAGCGGCTCGGAGTACGGCCTGGTGAAATCGACGTGGGACACGGGCACGTCGCCGCCCTCAAAGAACGTCGACCGCCGTCCCCAGGTGTAGTCGATGATCTGGTGCGGGATGACGAGCGTGCCCGGACCGAGGTCGGCCCGGATCCCGCCGACGGAGGCGACCGAGACGATCTCGGCCGCGCCCTCCTCGCGCAGCGCCCAGATGTTCGCCCGGTAGTTGACCTCGTGCGGCGGGATCGTGTGCCCGTAGCCGTGGCGCGCGAGGAACGCCACGTCGCGGCCGCGGAGCTTGCCGAAGGTGAGCGCACCGGACGGTTCGCCGTAAGGCGTGCGGGCCGCCTTGCGGGACGTCACCTCCAGACTCGCGAGCTGCGTCAGCCCGCTGCCGCCGATGATGGCGAGCATCACTGCTTCAGGGCGTAGATGGCCGGCAGGTTCCGCCACAAGCCGTACGCGTCGAGGCCGCACCCGAACACGAACCGGTCCGGGATCCTCATGCCGAGGAAGTCCGGCGTGATCGGCTTGCGGTCCGGCTTGATCTTGTCGGTGAGCACCGCGACCTTGCATGAAGCGGCGCCGCGCTCGAGCACTTTCGCCTTGATGGTGGCGAGCGTCTCGCCCGCGTCGAGGATGTCGTCGACGACGAGCACGTGTCGCGCCCGCACCGCGTCGCCCGGCTCGACCTTCCAGCGGACGTGGCGGCCGTCGATCTCGTCGCCGTACCGGGAGGCGTGAACGTAGTCGAGGTGGAGCGGGAAGCGCAGCAGGGGCAGAAGCCGGGCGCAGAAGAACAGCGCCCCGTTCATGACGCACAGCACGAGCGGGTACCGGTCGCGGAACTCGGCGGTGATGGCTTCCGCCACCCGGTCGATCGCGCGGTCGACCTCCGCGGCGGGACAGACGAGATCGGCCTCGTCGAGCATCTTCCACGCCTGTGCTGCAGTGAGCATTGCTCAGCGGCAAATAGTGGCGAACAGCAGATAAATCAGTATATCCGATGGCTGCGCGGACCAGCGCTTGAATCAGCTCCGCTGCGTCGTGGCGGCGAGCCAGGCGCTGAACGACGCACCGACCTCGGGGTGCCTGCGGCCGAGCGCCACCGTCGCCTGGAGGTAGCCGAGCTTCGACCCGCAGTCGTAACGAACTCCGCGGAACCGGTAGGCGAGCACGCGCTCCTCCTGCAGGAGCGAGGCGATCCCGTCGGTGAGCTGGATCTCGCCGCCCGCGCCCGGGGTTGCCCGTTCGAGGTGGGCGAAGATCCGCGGGGTGAGCACATAGCGCCCGATCACCGCGAGGTTGGACGGCGCGACCTCCGGGCGCGGCTTCTCGACGATCGCCTCGACCGACTCCAGTCGTTCGTCGATCCGGGACGTCTTGACGATGCCGTAGCTCGCCGTCTGATCGCGAGGAACTTCCTGGACCCCGAGGACAGATCGCCCCTCCCGCGTGAACACTTCGACCATCTGCTTCATCACCGGCGGCTCGCCGTCGATCAGATCGTCGGCGAGGATCACCGCGAACGGCTCGTCGTTCATCACCGGCTTCGCGCACAGCACCGCGTGACCGAGGCCCAGCTGGTCGGACTGGCGGATGTAGATGCAGTGCACGTTGCTCGGCAGGATCCCCTGCACGAGCTCCAGCAGCTCATGCTTGCCGCGGCTCGCAAGCTCGTTCTCGATCTCGTACGCCTTGTCGAAGTGGTCCTCGATCGCGCGCTTGTGGCGGCCGGTGATGAAGATCATCTCGGTCAGGCCCGCGGCCACCGCCTCTTCGACGGCGTACTGGATGAGCGGCTTGTCGACCACCGGCATCATCTCCTTCGGGCTCGCCTTGGTCGCCGGCAGAAACCGGCTGCCGAAACCCGCCACCGGAAACACCGCTTTGGTCATCGCTCGCATGACGCCCTCACCCTTTCAACAGCTTCAACAAGCCGGCCTCATCGAGGACCGGGATCCCGAGCGTTTCGGCCTTCGCGAGCTTCGAACCCGCATCGGCCCCCGCGATCACGTAATCGGTCTGCTTCGACACCGAGCCGGTGACCTTGCCGCCGCGCGATTCGATGAGCTCCGTCGCCTCGTCGCGCGTCATGCCCGGCAGCGTCCCGGTCAGCACGAACGTCTTGCCCGCGGCGCGTCCGCCGGCGGGGGTGCGACGCCTCCCCTCCTCCCACCGGACCCCGGCCTTGCGGAGCGCCTGAATAACCTCGCGATTGTGCCGTTCCGCGAAGAATTGGCGGATCGACGCCGCAACGACCGGCCCCACGTCGGGCACCTCCTCCAGCGCGTCTTCGTCCGCGTCCATGAGGGGTTCCAGCGCGCCGAAGTGACTGGCCAGATCACGGGCGGTGGTCTCGCCGACGTTGCGGATCCCGAGCCCATAGACGAACCGTGCAAGCGTCGTGTCCTTCGACTTCTCGAGCGCGTCGAGCAGATTTTGGGCCGACTTCTCGCCCATGCGCTCGAGGCCCGCCAGGGCGTCCAGGGTGAGCTTGTACAGATCCGCAGGGGTGCGCACGAGGTTCGCCTCGACGAGCTGGTCGACGATCTTCTCGCCGAGACCGTCGATGTCGAGCGCGCGGCGCGACGCGAAGTGAAGGATCGCCTGCTTGCGCTGCGCCGGGCAATACAGGCCGCCCGTGCAGCGCGCGGCCGCCTCGTCCGGCAGTCGGACGACGGCCGAGCCGCAGACCGGGCAGCGCTTGGGCATTCGGAACTCAGGGGCATCCGGCTTGCGCGTCCCGGCGACCGCCCGCACCACCTCGGGGATCACGTCCCCCGCGCGACGCACCACGACCATGTCGCCAACGCGGATGTCCTTGCGGCGCAGCTCGTCCTCGTTGTGGAGCGTCGCATTGGTCACGGTCGCGCCGCCGACGAACACCGGCTTCAGCCGTGCGACCGGCGTGATCGCTCCCGTGCGACCGACCTGCACGTCGATTCCGATGAGCTCGGTGGCGGCCTCCTCGGCCGGATATTTGTGCGCGATTGCGAACCGCGGCGCGCGCGCGACAAAGCCGAGCTGCCCCTGCAGGTCGAACCGGTTCACCTTGTACACCACGCCGTCGATGTCGTAGGGCAAGCGCTCGCGCTTGCCTCCGAGCCGGTGATAGAACCCGAGCAACCCCGGCGCGCCCTCGACGACCGCACGCTCTTCGCAGACCGGAAGGCCCAACGCCGCGAGAAGGTCCAAGAGCTCCGACTGAGTCTTCACCGCCTTCAGCCCGCTCGACTCGCCGCTGCCGTAGGCGAAGAAGCGCAACGGCCGCGCGGCGGTGATCCGCGGGTCGAGCTGACGCAGGCTCCCCGCCGCGGCGTTGCGCGGATTCGCGAATTCCTTCTCGCCCTTCTCGCGCTGCCGGGCATTGAGTCGCTCGAAGTCGCGCCGGTACATCAGCACCTCGCCGCGCACCTCGAGCAGCCGCGGCGGCTGCGTCGCGCGGAGCCGCAGGGGGATCGCCCGGACCGTCCGCAGGTTCGCCGTCACGTCTTCGCCCGAATAGCCGTCGCCGCGCGTGGCGCCCTGCACCAGCGCGCCGCCCTCGTAGGCGAGGCTGATCGCGAGGCCATCGAGCTTCGGCTCGCAGGAGTACTCCACCGCCCCGGCGTCCAGCGCTTCGCGGACCCGGCGGTCGAACGCCTCCACCTCCTCCTCGGCGAACGCGTTGTTGACCGAAAGCATCGGCACGCGGTGCCTGACGGTCCCGAACGCCTGCGCCGGCGCCGCACCGACCCGCTGTGTGGGTGAGTCCGGCGTGGCGAGCTCGCCGTGGCGGGCTTCGAGGTCCTGGAGCTCGCGAAAGAGGCGGTCATACTCGGCGTCGCTGATGGTCGGGGCATCGAGCGCGTAGTAGCGGTAGTTCGCCTCCTCGAGCTGCGCGCGGAGCCGCTTCGCGCGCGCGGCGATCTCGCGGGGCACCGCCATCTAGCCAAAGAGTCGGAGCGCAAGCGGTCCGCCGGCGGGGATCCCGCGCGCCTCCATGGTCTGGTGGATGCGCTCGAGTTGCTGGGCGATCGCCTCAAGCGCGGCCTGTCCGATCGGCTTGCGGTTGTCATCGACCAGCACCCCGCCGAGCGCCTGCTCGAGCTGGTGCGCGAAGTCGATGAAGCGGCGGAACGCCGCGGCGCTCGCCGGCACGCGCGGCACGTCGAAGAGCACGGTGACCCCGCGGGTCTGCAAGGTCTTGATCATCTCGGGGTGAAACGGCATGGGCTCGAGGTTGGCGAGCGAAAAGAGCTCCGTGCCGTCGTCGCCGGCGCGATGGAACCGTCCGTCGCGCCCGATCGCGAGCCCGGCGCTCTCGGCGAGCGCCCGGATCTTGCTGCCGGAGAACGTGTGCGATTCGCTGCCGATGACGCTGAGCCCGATCTGCAGGTCCACGTCGGTGCAGAATCGATCGAGCGCGGCCGCGCGCTCGAGCGCGGTGTCGGTATCCGGGAAGTCGGCCTCGGCCGCCAGAGCGAGCGCAGCCTCCTGGACTTCCCCGCAGAACGCGAGGAGATCGTCCTCGGTGACCGGGCCGGTGCGGTTGGCGAGTTGCAGCCCCACCCGCAGTTGGAGATATCGAGCCTCCGCGCCGATCGGTCGCCACACCGAGCGCGCCTCGTCGTAGCCTTCCCAGTGGATCGGCTTGATCAGCGCCTCGTCGACCATCGCTTGGGCGTGAGTCGAAACCTCGGTCCCGGCAACCGCGCGCGCGCACGCGAGCGCCACGACGTAGTCGACTTCGGGATCCAGCATTGCCGCGGGCAGCGCTCCCGGCGGCGGTTCGCGGGATGGCTGCGGGGGGCGCTCGTCATCGGCGAACGTGTGCTCGATCGTGCGGGCGACCGGGTCTGGTGCCGGCGTTGCCGGGTGCGGGTGCGAATCCCCTTCCCTGTCCGCCCTCGTCCCGCGCAGCAAGGGATCGCCGTGCCGCGAGCCGAAGGCCGCTTCGGTGCGCCGCCTGAGCTTCGCCTCCTGCCACTTGTTGTAGGCGATCACCCCCACCACCACCGCAACACCGATTGCGAGGAGGCCGAGCTGCAGGTCACTCATGATGCCCCGATGTCTTGTGCGAGCGGCGCTGGAGGGTGTGGCCCGCCGGCGCCTTCTGGCCCTCGTTCAGGCGGCAGCCGCCTCCCGGATGCGGAGCGCCTCCTCGATGTCCACCGCGACGACGCGCGATACGCCCTGCTCGGGCATCGTGACGCCGATGAGCTGCGCGGCGAGCTCCATGGTGATCTTGTTGTGGGTGATGAACAGGAATTGCGTCGGGTCGGCCATCCGCCGCACGAGGTTGCAGAACCGCTCGGTGTTGGTGTCGTCGAGCGGCGCGTCGACCTCGTCGAGCAGGCAGAACGGCGCGGGGTTCAGCTGGAACAAGGCGAAGACGAGCGCGATCGCGGTGAGCGCCTTCTCGCCCCCGGAGAGGAGATGAATGGTGGCGGTCCGCTTGCCCGGCGGCTGGGCCCGGACCTCGATCCCGGCGTCGAGAATCTCCTCGCCGGTCATCTCCAGGCGCGCTTCGCCGCCGCCGAAGAGCTCGGGGAAGAGTACGCCGAACTGGCGGTTCGCGTCCTCGAACGTCTGCCGCAGCATCTCGCGCGTCTCGCGGTCGATGCGGCGAATCGCGTTCTCGAGCGTCTCGAGCGCCTGCGTCAGGTCGGCGGCCTGCGCATCGAGAAAATTCTTGCGCTCGGTGGCGGTCGCAAGTTCCTCGAGCGCCGCCATGTTGATCGCCCCGAGGTCCGTCATTGCCTGCTGCAGCCGCGCGATCTCGACCTGCAGCGCGGACGCCCGCAGCTTGCCGTCGAGCGACTGGGCGAGGGCCGCTTCGTCGGCGTGGGCGTCAGCGAGCTGCTGCGCGAACTGCCCCACCGCGAGCCGGGCTGCCTGCTCCTTGAGCCGCAGCTCGCCGACCCGGTCGCGAAGCGGGGGAAGCCTCTGCTCGGCGGCGAGCCGCTCCTCGTCGGTCGACCGCAGGAGCGCCCCCGCCTCCTCCAGTCCCGTCCGGGTCGCTGTCAGCCGCTCCTCGCGTTCGAGCCGCTGGGCCAGCGCGGCCTGCAGGGCCTGCTGCAAGCCGTCGGCCTGGAGCGCCGAGAGCTCGGTTTCGGTCTTCTGCCGCTCGGCCTCGCCTTGTGCCGTCTGCTGAGATACAACTTGAATAGACCTCGTTATCTCATTAATTTTAGAAGAACATTCTCTCTCTGAGAACGACGCTTCCTGGACTTCGCGGGAGGCCGACTGGACCGCGTCCCGCTGGGCGTCCAACGCTTCGCCCGCGGTTTCGTGGGCTCGCCGTGCCGCTTCGAACGTCACGGCACGCTCGGCAAGCTGCCCCTGATGGCGCTTCAGGTTGGCGTCCGCGGTCGCCTGGGCCGCGTGCTCCTGGGCGCGCTGGCGCTCGATCTCGGCCAGCTCGTCCGCGATCTGACGCCCCCGCTCGCGCACGCGGCCCATCGCCTCGCTCACCCGCACGTGCTCGAGCTGAAGCTCGTGCCGCGTCCGATGGCGATCGGTTTCGCGCTCCCGTAGCGCGCCGACCTGCTCTCGCCGAGCGGCGAGCTGGCGCTCCGCCGAGGCGTGGACGTCTCGCGCCTCCTGCGTACGCTCCTCGAATCCGCGCAGCGCCTCGCTCAGCCCCTCGATCTCACGCTGCCGGGCGAGGAGTCCGGCCTCGACGGAGTCCGGGCCATGGAAGCTGACGGCGTGGCGGGTGAACTGGTGCCCTTCGCGGTTGACGAGGATCGTCCCCGGCGGGAGGGCCAGACGGGCCGCAACCGATGGCACGCCTTCCACGGCAAAGCATCCGGCGAGCCAATCGGCAACGAGCGGCCGGGCGGTTGCGTCGGCAAACCGCACGAACGACGCGAGCGGCTGGAGCCCGGGCCGGTCCGCGACCGCCGGGCCGGCCGCACCCGGCGAGAAGACGCTGACCTTCGCCGGCGGCGGATCGTCGAGCAAGGCGCCAAGCGCCTGCGGGCCGGCGACCTCGAGGGCGTGCAGCCGCTCGCGCAGCACCGACTCGACGGCCGTCTCCCAGCCGGGTTCGACGGTGATCTTCTGCCACAACCGCCCGAGGCGCTGCAGCCCGTGCTTGGCGAGCCAGGCGTTGACTTCGCTGCCCTCCTCGAGCTGCTCCTGGATGTGCTGGAGCGTCGCGAGCCGGCCGGCGCGGGTATTCGCCTCCCGCTCCAGCTCCTGGAGGCGCGCCAGCGCGGCGCCGCGCGCGGCCTCGAGCACCGGCAGGTCTTCCTGCAGCCCGCGGATCCGGGCAGCGTACGCAGTGGCGTCCGCATCGGCGCTCGCGATCCCTCGGGCGAGGTCGTCCGGGCGCGCGGCGTCGGGCGCCGCGAGTTGTGCACGCTCGGCGACGAGCCGCTCGGCGCGCGCCGCGTGGTTCTGGAGGGTGCGGGCCACGTGCGCCAGGTGTGCCTGCTCGAGCTGCAGCGCCTGCTCGGCACGCGCAATGGCGTCGCGCGACTCGTCGAGCCGCGCCTGCGCGGCGCGGAACGCCTCCTCCATCTCCGGCAGGCGCGCTTCCTCGTCGGCGAGCCTCGCCGCCGCGGCGGCGATCCGGGCCGCGGCCTCGCTGCCGCGCCGCGCCCAGTCCGAGGCGGCCTGATCCAGCTCGGCGCGGCTCTGCTGCGACTGCTCCAGCTGGAGTGCGAGATGGGCGCGGTGCCCCTCCAGCCGCTGGCGGGTCTCGGTCACGAATCGCAGCTCGGCCTCGAGCCTGGAGACCTCCGTATTGACCTCGTAGAGCGCGCCCTGCGCGACGTTGACCGCGTCCGCGGCCGCGTAGTGCTCCACGCGCGCCTGCTCGAGCCGGCTCTCGATCGCGCGGACCCGCGCGGTCTCGGCCTCGAGCTCGGTCGCGACGCGGTCGATCTCCCGCCTCACCCGCTGCGCGTCGTTCTCGGCGTCGCGCTTGCGGAGCAGCCACAGGAGACTCTGCTTGTGCCCGGCCTCGCCCTGCAGCGCCTTGTATTGGCGCGCCACTTCGGCCTGCCGCGCGAGTTTCTCGATCTGCGCCTCGAGCTCGTGCCGGATGTCGTCGACGCGCGACAGGTTCTCGCGGGTGTCGGCGAGGCGGTGCTCGGTCTCGCGGCGGCGCTCCTTGTACTTCGAGACGCCGGCGGCCTCCTCGAGGAAGACCCGCAGCTCCTCGGGCTTCGCCTCGATGACGCGCGAGATCATCCCCTGCTCGATGATCGCGTACGCCCGCGGGCCGAGGCCGGTGCCGAGGAAGATGTCCTGCACGTCGCGGCGCCGGACCTGGGTGTTGTTGATGTAGTACGACGATTCGCCGTCGCGCTGGAGGACGCGCTTCACCGAGATC
>DATEDA010000124.1:0-12569 GCA_035286595.1 Burkholderiales bacterium
GCGCGGCAGGCGCGGCAGGAAGCCTTTCACGCGCGCGCGTTTGCCGCCGCGGGAACCTTCCTCGCCCCCGGCGCCACGCTGACGCATCCGGGCGGGCCCGCGCTCGCGGCCTACCGGGCGCAGCTCGACCGCGACCTGGACGCCGGCGACCTCTGGTCGTCGGTCGTCGGTGTGCAGGTTGCGCTGGAGGCCCTCGGCGCCGCGGTGCTCGGCGAGGTGGAAGAGCGCCTCGTCCTGCATCTGCCGGCGCTCGCGCCGCTCCATCGGGTGCTTGCGCGCCAGGAGGCCGCGCATCACGCCTTCGGGCTGCGGCTCGTCGAGCGGGCGGCAGCCCGCGGCGCGCTCTCTGCGCCGCGGCTGGGGGCGGCGGCGGGGGCCTACCGTCCGCTCGCCATGGGGCTCCTCGCGGGGTGCGCGGAGCTGCTGGACGGACTGGGCGATTCGCCGGCACCGTACGCGGCGCGCTTCGAAGCCCTGCTCCCGACCTGGTTTCTCGAGGCGGCATGATCTCCATCGTCGTTCCCGCGCTGAACGAGGAACGAGCGCTTCCGGCAACGCTCGCCCGGGTTTTCGAGCAGGCGGGCGAGTTCGAGGTGATCGTCGTGGACGGCGGCAGCGACGATGCGACGCGCGGCATCGCGCGCGGCCACGCCGGCGTGCGGCTGGTCGAGGCGCCGCGCGGCCGGGCGCGCCAGATGAACGCCGGCGCGCGCGTGGCCCGGGGCGAGTGGCTGCTCTTCCTGCACGCCGACACCCTGCTGCCGCGCGACGGGCTCGCCCACGTCGCCGCGCTGCCGGAGGACGTCGCCTCGGGGTGCTTCGAGCAGCGGTTCTCCGGCGACGACTGGCGGCTCGCGCTCGTCTCGCGGCTGCACAACTTCCGCTGCCGCCGCACCTGGGTCATGTACGGCGACCAGGCGATGTTCGTCCGGCGGCGGGTCTTCGAGTCCCTCGGGGGTTTTCCCGACGTCGACCATCTCGAGGACGTGATCTTCAGTGACAGGCTGGCGCGGCTCGCCCGACCAACGCTCGTCCCCGCCGAAGTGGTGACCGACTCGCGCAAGTTCGTGAAAATGGGGGTGTTCCGCAGTCTCGGCCGGTGTCTCGCCATCCTGTTATGTTACGAACTGCGCCTGCCGCTGCCGACCCGCGCCTTCTTCGCTCCGATCCGCTGACTTCCGTAACGAAGGGAACCACCCAGGTGCACGCAACTCTGCCTCTCCTTCGCGTGAGCGACTTCCCGGCGATCGCGCGCAAGCGCCTCGAAACGCTGCAGGTGAATGTCGGGTACCGCTGCAACCAGACGTGCGTGCACTGCCACGTCAACGCCGGTCCCAACCGGACCGAGGAGATGGGGCGCGACGTGGTCGACGCCGTGCTCGCGTTCCTGCGCGCTTCCGACGTCAAGACGCTCGACATCACGGGCGGCGCACCGGAGCTCAATCCGCACTTCCGCAGCCTTGTGGCCGAGGCGCGCTCGCTCGACGTGCACGTGATCGACCGGTGCAACCTCACGATCCTGAACGAGCCCGGCCACGAGGATCTCGCCGACTTCCTCGCCGCGCACCGGGTGGAGGTGATCGCGTCGCTGCCGTGCTACCTCGAGGACAACGTCGACCGCCAGCGCGGCAAGGGCGTGTTCGCGGCGAGCATCGTCGCGCTGAAGAAGCTGAACGCGCTCGGCTACGGCCGCGCCGACACCGGTCTCGCGCTCAGCCTCGTGTACAACCCGCAGGGCCCGAGCCTGCCGCCGCCGCAGGGCGCGCTCGAGGACGCCTACCGCTCGCACCTGCGGTGCGAGTACGGCGTCGAGTTCAACCGGCTGTACACGCTCGCGAACATGCCGATCCAGCGCTTCGGCTCGACCCTGATCTCCAAGGGGCAGTTCAATTCGTACATGAAGCTCCTGCGCGACAGCTACCACGAGGAGAACCTGGACCAGGTGATGTGCCGGACGCTCCTCTCGGTCGACTGGCAGGGCTACGTCTACGACTGCGACTTCAACCAGATGCTCGAGCTGCCGGCGCGCTTCGGTGCGAAGCCGCGCACGAAGCTCGCCGACCTGATCGGCCGGAACCTCGAGGGCCGCCCGATCGTCGTCGCGGACCACTGCTTCGGCTGCACCGCGGGGCAGGGCTCGAGCTGCGGCGGGGCGCTCGCCTGAGGGCGGAGGGCACCCCATGAACGGCGACGCCCCGGGCCGGAACTGCCCGCTCGCCTACCGCTACTCGCCGGAAGTGTTCCGCCGGGCGCCCGAGATCGAGGCGGAGACGATCTACGTGATCGGCGGGCTGTACGGTAATCCGTTCGCGCTGGATGCGATCCTCGCGCTCGCCGCATCCGAGCCCGTCGCCCCGCGGCTCGTCTTCAACGGCGACTTCAACTGGTTCGACGCCGACGCCGGGGGGTTCGCCCGGCTCAACGCGCGCGTGCTCGAGCACGTCGCGCTCCGCGGCAACGTCGAGACCGAGCTCGCGGCCGACGACGACGGCGCGGGCTGCGGCTGCGCGTACCCGGAGTGGGTAGGCGACGCCGAGGTCGCCCGCTCCAACGCGATCGAAGCGCGACTGCGCGAGACGGCACGGGCGTTCCCCGGGCTGCGCGCGCGGCTGGGGGCGCTCCCGATGCACGCGGTGGCGAGCGTCGGCAGGCTGGGAAGCCGTGTGCGCGTCGCGATCGTCCACGGCGACGCGTGGTCGCTCTCGGGCTGGGGCTTCTCGCAGGAGCGGCTGGGCCGGGACGTCGGCGCCGCCGCGGCGGCGTTCGACGCGGCCGACGTCCGGGTGTTCGCCTGCAGCCACACCTGTCTCCCGGTGCAGCAGGTGCTGGTGACGGCGCGGGGGCACTGCGTGATTGCGAACAACGGCGCCGCGGGGATGCCCAATTTCCGCGGCACCCGCTTCGGCCTGGTGACGCGGATCGCGATCCGGCCGCGCGCCGACGCGCTGTACGGGGAGTGGCTCGGCCCGCTGTTCGTCGAGGCGCTCGCGGTCCGCTACGATCAGGAGCGCTGGCTCGCGCACTTCGATGCGGTCTGGCCGGCCGGTTCACCGGCCGCCGTCTCCTACCGGCGCCGGATCACGGAGGGCCCCGGCTACGAGCCCCACCAGGCGTTGCGCGGCGCCGTAAGCCCGACCGGCGCGACGCGACGAACTGCCGCCGCGTAGGGGAGGCGGGAAAATGAACAAGGGCCGGATCGTCGTGCTGGTCGTCATCGCCGCGCTCGTCGCCGCGTTCTTCGTCTTCGATCTCAAGCAGTATTTCAGCCTCGACTACTTCAAGCAGCAGCAGGCGGCGATCGAGGCCTACTACCGCGCGCATCCGCTGCAGACCGCGGCGATCTACTTCCTCGCCTACGTCGCGGTCACCGGGCTGTCGCTTCCGGGCGCGACGATCATGACGCTCGCCGGGGCCGCGATCTTCGGGCTGCTCTGGGGGACGGTGATCGTGTCCTTCGCGTCCTCGATCGGGGCGACGCTCGCCTTCCTCGCGAGCCGGTTCCTGTTCCGCGACGCGATCCAGCGCAAGTTCGGCGACAAGCTCGCGGCCATCAACCGGGGCGTGGAGAAGGAGGGCGCGTTCTACCTCTTCGCGCTGCGCCTCGTGCCGGCGTTCCCGTTCTTCGTGATCAACCTGGTCATGGGGCTCACGCCGCTCGGGACGCGGACCTTCTACTGGGTGAGCCAGCTTGGGATGCTCGCCGGCACGCTCGTCTACGTGAACGCCGGGACCCAGATCGCGAGGATCGACTCGCTCTCCGGGCTCGTGTCGCCGGCGCTGATCGGCTCGTTCGTGCTGCTCGGGATCTTCCCGCTGGTCGCGAAGAAGGTCGTCGACTGGCTGAAGGCGCGGAAGGTGTACGCGAGGTGGCCGAAGCCGGCGCAGTTCGACCGCAACCTGGTGGTGATCGGCGCCGGCTCCGCGGGGCTCGTGTCCGCGTACATCGGCGCCGCGGTCAAGGCCAAGGTGACGCTGGTGGAGAAGCACAGGATGGGCGGCGACTGCCTCAACTTCGGCTGCGTGCCGTCGAAGGCGTTGATCCGCTCGGCGAAGTTCCTGTCGCACGTCAAGCGCGCGCGCGAGTGGGGGATGAAGACCGCTTCCGCCGACTTCGAGTTCAAGGACGTGATGGACCGCGTCCACCGCGTGATCAAGACGGTCGAGCCCCACGACTCGGTCGAGCGCTACGCGGGCCTCGGCGTCGACGTGGTCCTGGGCGAGGCGAAGATCACATCGCCCTGGACGGTCGAGATCACCCGGCACGACGGGTCGAAGCAGACCCTGACGACGCGCGCGATCGTGATCGCCGCGGGCGCGGCGCCGTTCGTGCCGCCGATCCCGGGGATCGAGGAGGTCGGCTACGTCACCTCCGACACGCTGTGGGAGATGCGCGAGCTGCCGCGGCGGCTGGTGGTGCTCGGCGGCGGCCCGATCGGTTCCGAGCTGGCGCAGGCCTTCGCCCGCCTCGGCTCGAGCGTGACCCAGGTCGAGATGCTGCCGCGGATCATGGTGAAGGAGGATCCCGAGATCTCCGAAATGGTCGCGCACCGCTTCCGCGCCGAAGGCATCGACGTGCGCGTCGACACCAAGGCGAAGGCCTTCAAGGTCGTGAAGGGCGAGAGGATCATGGTCGCCGAGCACGCGGGCCGGGACATCGAGATCCCGTTCGACGCGCTGCTCTGCGCCGTGGGGCGGGTCGCGCGCACCAAGGGCTACGGCCTGGAGGAGCTCGGCATCCCGGTCACCAAGCAGCGCACGATCGAGGTGAACGAGTACCTGCAGACGATCTATCCGAACATCTACGCCTGCGGCGACGTCGCCGGGCCCTACCAGTTCACGCACACCGCGGCGCACATGGCGTGGTTCTGCGCGGTGAACGCGCTGTTCGGCCGGTTCCGGAAGTTCAAGGTCGACTACTCGGTGATTCCCTGGGCGACCTTCACCGAGCCGGAGGTGGCGCGCGTCGGTCTCAACGAGACCGAGGCGAAGGAGCAGGGCATCGCCTACGAGGCGACGACCTACGGGCTGGACGATCTCGACCGGGCGATCGCCGACGGCGAGGCCGAGGGCGTCGTCAAGGTGCTGACCGTTCCCGGCCAGGACCGGATCCTCGGGGTCACGATCGCCGGCGAGCACGCGGGCGATCTGATCATCGAATACATCACGGCCATGAAGCACGGCATCGGGCTGAACAAGATCCTGGGGACCATCCACATCTACCCGACGCTCGTGGAAGCGAACAAGTACGCCGCCGGGAGCTGGAAGCGTGCCCACGCCCCGCGGTGGGCCCTTCGGGTGGCCGAGCGCTACCACGCGTGGCTGCGCGGCGGCGCCGGGTCGGCCCCGGCGACGGAGCCGGCGCGCGGGACGGCGGAGAGGCACGCATGATGAGACTGCTTGCTTTCCTGGTGCTGGCGGCGGCGCCCTTCGGCGCCGCCGTCGCCCAGTTCGATCACTCGCACGCGGCCTGGACTGCGCTCCTGAAGAGGAACGTGGTCCTGGTCGACGGCGGCAAGGCGTCGCAGGTGCGCTACGCGGAGCTCGCCAAGGACCGCACCGCGCTGAAGTCCTACCTGGCCGCGCTCTCCAAGGTCACCGAGGCCGAGTTCAACGGCTGGTCCAAGCCGCAGCAGATGGCGTTCCTGATCAACGCCTACAACGCGTTCACGATCGAGAAGATCCTCACCCGCTATCCCGACATCAAGTCGATCTGGGACTTCGGCAAGCTCTTCGGCAACCCGTTCAAGGACCGGTTCTTCGTGCTCCTCGGGAGCGAGAGCACCCTCGACCGCATCGAGCACGAGACGCTGCGGAAGAAAGGCGCCTACGACGAGCCGCGCGTGCACTTCGCGGTGAACTGCGCATCGATCGGCTGCCCGATGCTGCGCGAGGAGGCTTACGTCGCCGAGCGGCTCGACGCGCAGCTCGAGGAGCAGGCACGCCGGTTCCTGTCCGACCGCTCCCGCAACCGCTACGACGCCCACAAGGGCGGGCTCGAGGTGTCGAAGATCTTCGACTGGTTCAAGGAGGACTGGCAGAGCGGCTATCGCGGCCTCACCGGCGCGGCGCCGCCCGTCCAGTCGCGCGAGCAGTACTTCGCGCGCTATGCGAAGCTGCTCGTCGATGCGCCGGGCGACCAGCAGGCCGTCGCGGACGGCAAGGCGCCGATCGGCTTTCTCGAGTACGACTGGACCCTGAACGACGCGAAACGCTGAACACCCGGCGGTGGCGCAGATCTCGATCATCATCCCCGCGCTGAACGAGGCGGCGGGCATCGGCGCCACGCTTGGGGCGCTGCAGCCGTTGCGCAGCCGCGGGCACGACGTGATCGTGGTCGACGGCGGCAGCGAGGACGGCACGCCGGAGCTCGCCCGGCCGCTCGCGGACCGGGTGATCGCGGCGCCCCGGGGCCGGGCGAGCCAGATGAACGCCGGCGCCGCGGAGGCGCGCGGCGACGTCGTGCTGTTCCTGCACGCGGACACCGTGCTGCCGGCGGACGCCGACCGGATGGTGCTGGAAGGCCTCGCCACCACGCGGCTCCTGTGGGGCCGCTTCGACGTGCGCATCGCCGGTCGCCATCCGCTGCTGCCGGTAGTCGCATGGCTCATGAACTTCCGCTCCCGCATGACCGGCGTCGCCACCGGCGACCAGGCGATCTTCGCCTGGCGGGAGGCGTTCCTGCGGGCGGGCGGATTCCCGCCGCTCCCGCTCATGGAGGACGTTGCGCTCGCGCGCGCGCTCGGCGGTCTCTCCCGGCCGCTGTGCCTCGCGGAGCGGGTGACGACCTCGGGCCGGCGCTGGGAGTCGCGCGGGGTGCTCCGCACGATCGCGCTGATGTGGTGGCTGCGCCTGCGCTATCTCCTCGGCGCGTCCCCGGACCGGCTCGCGCAGCGCTACGACGCGCCCCGTTGACCACGCCGATCATCGTCTTCGCCAAGGCGCCGCGGCCCGGCGCGGTGAAGACGCGGCTCATCCCGGCGCTCGGTGCGGCGGGCGCCGCCCGGCTGCACGAGCGGCTCGTCGAACGGACGCTCGCGACGGCGGCCGCCGCGGGGGTGGGGCCCCTCGAGCTCTGCGTCGACCCCGCGTCGGACCCCTTTCTCGCCGCGCGCGCCGCGGCCTATGGCGCCACGCTGACCGGGCAGGGCCCCGGCGACCTCGGGGCGCGGATGCACCGCGCGTTCGAGCGCGCGCTCGCCGGCGCGTCGGCGGCGATCCTGGTCGGCGCCGACTGTCCCGCGCTGACGCTCGAGTACCTCCGCGAGGCGCGGGACGGGCTCGCGTCCGGTTATGATGTTGTCATAGGGCCGGCCGCGGACGGCGGGTACGTCCTGATCGGCCTGCGGCACGTCGATTCGTCCCTCTTCGAGCGCATCCGGTGGGGCGGGCCGGAGGTGCTCGAGGACACGCGGACGCGCTTCGGCGCGCTCGGGTGGCGTTGGCGTGAGCTTGACACCCTGTGGGACATCGACCGGCCGGAGGATCTCGAGCGGCTCCGGAACGGAATACTGGATGGCGACCGGCTGCTACAGGGCTTGAGCGACATCGTGCCAAAGCGGCGATGAAGCGCCTGGTGCTGTGCGGTGGCGGACACACCCACGTCGAGGTGCTGCGACGGTTCGGCCTGCGTCCGGTCCCGGGCGTGGAGCTCGTGCTGGTGAGCCCGAACCGGTTTACGCCTTACTCCGGGATGCTGCCCGGGCTCGTCGCGGGGCATTACGGCTTCGACGCGGTCCATCTCGACCTGGAACGCGTCACCCACTTCGCCGGCGCGGAGTTTCGGCAGACGCTCGTGACCGGCTTCGACCCGCGCCGGCGCGTCGTGACCCTCGCCGACGGCGCGACGGTGGCGTTCGACGTCGCGTCGCTCGACGTCGGCTCCCGGCCGCCGACCGACGGCATTCCGGGCGCGGAGGAGCACGCGATCGGCGTGAAGCCGGTCGAGCCGTTCCTGCGCGTCTGGGACCGGTGGCTCGAGCGGGCGCGCGCCGGGGCCCTGGCACGGCTCGCGGTGGTCGGTGGCGGCGCCGCGGGCGTCGAGGCGTTGCTCTCGATGCGGCACCGCGTCGGGCGCGAGACCGGGCGGGCCGATGCGGTCGAGTGCCACCTCGTCACCGACGACGACCGGGTGCTCCCGGATCATGGCGCGCGTGCGCAAGCCATCTTCCGCCGCGTCCTGGCCGAGCGCGGGGTCGAGCTGCACCTCGCGAG
Organism: Burkholderiales bacterium; assembly: GCA_035286595.1. Lineage (GTDB taxonomy): Bacteria > Pseudomonadota > Gammaproteobacteria > Burkholderiales > SG8-39 > DATEDA01. The sequence goes on from DATEDA010000124.1 coordinate 8,212, forward strand.
CCGGGTGGTGCGCGTCGAGGCGGGCGCGGTCCATGCCGCGAACGGGCTCGTCGTGCGCGCCGACGCGATCGTCTGGGCGACCGGCGCGGCGCCCCTGCCGTTGCTGCGCGCCAGCGGGCTCGCGCTCGATGCGGCGGGGTTCGTCGCGGTGAACGACCGGCTCCAGTCGACCTCGCACGGGCACGTCTTCGCGGCGGGCGACTGCGCGACGATCGTCGGCCATCCGCGGCCGAAGTCGGGGGTGTACGCGGTGCGCGAAGGCCCGCCGCTCGCGGCGAACCTCCGCGCGGCGCTCGCGGGGCGCCCGCTCGTCGGCTACGTGCCGCAGAAGCACGTGCTCGCGCTGATCTCGACCGGCAACCGGTACGCGGTCGCGTCGCGGGGCCGCTTCGCGGTCGCGGGCGCCTGGGTGTGGTGGTGGAAGGACTGGATCGACCGGCGGTTCGTGCGGCGGTACGCGACGCTTTAACCGCTTTCGAGGAGCGTGGCCACGATCGCCGCCCACTCCTCGTCCAGCGTGCCGGTCGCCTCGGGCCGGCGCGCCTTGCGATACCAGTAGCGGGCGTTGTCGAGGTCGCCTTCCTGGCGATGCAGGTAGGCGTGGACCCACGCCCCATCGCGGCCCTTCGCGTCCATCGCGATGCGATGCGCGCGGTCCCAGTCGCCGCGGCCGGCGTGCCACAGCGCCGCGAGCGGCGCCTCCAGGCCAGGCGGCGGCTTCGGCGTCGCCAGCAGCGCGCGGAACTCGGCGAGCGTCATGCGGGGCACGGCGGGATTATCGCCGCGTTGCAGAGCGCCGGCCGATTCGCCAAACTTGCGGCATGCGCGCCCGGGCCCCAGTCGCGGACATCGCGCTCCGGCCAGCGGAGGACCGCGACGTCGCGCGGATCGCGGCGATCTACGCCGACCACGTGCTGACCGGGCTCGCGTCGTTCGAGGTCACGCCCCCGGACGCGGCGGAGATCGCGCGGCGGCGCGCCGACGCGCTGCGGCGGGGCCTGCCGTACGTCGTCGCGGAGCTGGGCGGCGCGGTGGTGGGCTACGCCTACGCCGCGCCGTACCGTCTGCGGCCGGCGTACCACTACACGGTGGAGGACTCGATCTACGTCGATCGCGACGCGCTGGGCCGCGGCGTCGGGCGCCGTCTGCTCGAGCGCCTGGTGGCGGACTGCGCCGCCGCGGGCTATCGGCAGATGCTCGCGGTGATCGGCGACAGCGGCAACCGCGCGTCGATCGCGCTGCACGAGGCGTGCGGCTTCACGCGCGTGGGGCTGGTGTCCTCGGTCGGGTTCAAGTTCGGCCGCTGGGTCGACAGCGTGCTGATGCAGCGGCCGCTGGGCGAGGGCGACGCAAGCCTGCCAGTTGAGCGAGGATAGGCGGATGCGCGGAATCCACGACCTGGGCGGGCTGCCGGCGGGGCCGGTCGAGCGGGACGAGCACGAGTACGCGCAGTGGGAGAAGCGCGTCGACGCGCTGATGATGCTGCTCTCGCACAAGGATCGACAGCTGGTGAAGGTCGACGAGCTGCGCCGGAACATCGAGGGCCTCGGCGCAGACGCGTACGACCGCATGGGCTACTACGAGCGCTGGATGCACGCCATCGTGCAGACCCTCATCCAGCGGGGCGTGATCAGCATCGACGAGCTCGGGCGAAAGATGGCGGAGCAGGCGGGGCGCGGTGGGTCGGACCGCTAAGGCCGCCGCGCCGCGGTTCCGTTCGGGCGATCGGGTGCGGGTGCGCGCGGCGCATCCGCCGGGGCATGTCCGGACGCCGTACTATTGCCGCGGGCACGTCGGCGTCGTCGAGCGGGTCTGCGGCGCGTTCGCGAACCCCGAAGAGCTCGCGTACAACCGGCCCGGCCTGCCGGCGCAGCCGCTCTATCGCGTCCGGTTCCAGGCGGTCGAGCTGTGGCCCGACTACCGCGAGGATCCCGCCGACGTCGTGGAAATCGAGATCTATCAGCACTGGCTGGAGGGCGCGTCATGAACGAGCCGGGCGAGCTCCCGCGCGAGGACAGCGTCGGGTACTACCGCCGCATGCAGGCGGCCGTCGAGGAGCTGCTGATCCTGAGGGGGGTCTTCTCCGCCGCCGATGTGGACCGGCAGGTCGAGGCCATGGAGGGTCGCAGCCACGAGCGCGGCGCCCGGATGGTGGCCCGCGCCTGGGTCGACCCGGCGTACAAGGCGCGGATGCTCGCCGACGGCTCGGCGGCGGCCGCGGAGCTCGGGCTGGAGGTGGGCCCGCTCCGGCTGATCGTGGTCGAGAACACGCCCGAGGCCCACAACGTCGTTGTGTGCACGCTGTGCTCCTGCTATCCGCGCATGCTGCTGGGCATTCCGCCGGAGTGGTACAAGAGCCGCGCGTACCGCTCGCGCGCGGTGCGGGAGCCGCGGGCGGTGCTCGCCGAGTTCGGAACGCACCTCGCGGCCGGGGTCCGGATCCGCGTCCACGACTCGACGGCCGACATGCGCTATATGGTCCTGCCGCTGCGGCCGAAGGGCACCGACCGCTGGAGCGAGGAGCGCCTCGCCGCGCTGGTGACCCGCGACGCCCTGATCGGCGTGGCGCAGCTTCCGGACGTCATCGAGTCCCGCGCCAGCCGCTGACCGGGAGCCGCCCGGCCCTTGCGGCGGGCCCGCGGCCGTGCTATCGACTCAGGCGGTCACGTCCGCCAGGAGGAGGAACGCCATGCCCGACACCATCCGCAAGCTCGACTACTTCGCCGCCCAAGTCCCCGACAAGCCGGGCGAGGGCGCACGCATCCTGCAGGCCCTCAGGAACGAAGGCGTGAACCTGCTCGCGTTTTCGGGTTTCCCCAGCGGGAAGAAAGCGCAGGTGGACTTCGTCCCCGAGAGCCCGGAGGCGCTCAAGGCGGCGGCCAAGAAGCTCAAGCTGAAGCTCGGGGCCAGGAAGAGCTGCTTCGTGGTCCAGGGCGACGATCGCGTGGGGGCGCTCACTGACACGCTCACTCGCCTGGCCGACGCCAAGATCAACGTCACCGCATCGCAGGCGGTGACCGCCGGCATGGGCCGGTTCGGCGCCATCTTCTGGGTCAAGTCGCGCGACGTGAACAAGGCGGCCAAGCTGCTCGGCGCGACCTGACCGGTCCCGAGGCCCGGGGGGATTTACCAGGGGGCGGAATTTTTTACCCGGCTTCAGCCGGGTAAAAAATTCCTCGGGGCGGCGGGGAGGAGGAGGAGGAGTGCCGCCCCGAGGGTCCACAGGAGAGGAGGTTCCCGTGCGCGTTTGTGGCCGCGCGCTCGGGGTACGACGAAAAACCGTTGCCCAGATCGCTGCTGCGCCTACAACCCTTGCGGCAGCGATTTAGTCCAAGTCTAGTGCGGCGCCGTATATCCGTCCAATCGATCGGATTGATTCATTCCATCGAGCAGGGTGATAATGCGGCCGTCATGACCCGGCTGCCGCTCGCGGGATAGCGCGCCCCCGTGGATATCCGATCGGTCGACCTCAACCTGCTGGTCGCGCTCGACGCGCTCCTCAGCGAGCGCAGCGTGACCCGGGCCGCATCGCGGCTCAGCCTGTCGCAGTCGGCGATGAGCGCCACGCTCGCGCGGCTGCGCTCGCTGTTCGGCGACCCGCTGCTGCTGCGCACCGCCGGGGGCATGCTGCCGACCTCGAAAGGGCTGGAGCTCGCCGCGCCGTTGAAGCGGGTGCTCGCCGACATCGCCCGGCTGGTGCAGCAGGCCGGCGCGTTCGACCCGGCCTCGGCGCAGGTGACGTTCACCATCGCCGCGTCCGACTACGTCGAGTACGCGATCCTGCCCAGGCTCGTCGACTACCTCGAGGCCAATGCGCCGCTCGCCCGGGTCGCGGTGCGGGCGATGGACTTCGGCGCGGTTGGGCGGCAGCTCGAGACGGGCGAGGTCGATCTGGGGATTCTCGGCGCCGGGTTCGCGCCGCCGAACGCCCGCTCGCGCCCGCTGTTCCTGGAGCGGTTCGTCTGCGTCGTGCGCCGGGACCACCCGCGGATCAGGGACCGGCTGTCCCTCGACGAGTTCTGCGCGCTCGAGCACCTGCTCGTCGCACCCTCGGGCAGCGGATTCACGGCGCAGACCGACGATGCGCTCGCCGCGATCGGTCGCCGCCGGCAGGTCCGGCTGTCGGTGCCCCACTTCCTGCTCGTTCCCGAGATCCTGGTCCGCTCCGACATGATCGTCGTGCTGCCGGAGCGCCTGGCGCGCCGCTACCGGGACCGCCTCCGCATCTTCGAGCTGCCGCTCGAGATGCCGCCGTTCGCCATCGTCGAGGTATGGCACGAACGCACGCACCGCGACCCGGCGCTCGTCTGGCTGCGCCACGCGCTCACCGAGCTCACGCGCGAGGAGGCCGCGCCGGT
>DATEDA010000125.1:0-14966 GCA_035286595.1 Burkholderiales bacterium
GGTCGGCTCGCGCGAGAGCCACCCGTCGAGCCACGCGCGGAATCCGTCGGTCGTCTTCGCCGCCCGCGCGTAGCGCTCGAGCGCCGCCGCATCGGCGTCGTAACGCCCCGCCAACCCCAGCGGCCAGGCGCCGCGCCTCACCACCGCGATGCGGGTGACGTACACGGCGGGGATCACGCCCGGCGAGCGCTCGCGGTCCGCGAGGAGATCGCCGTCGACCAGCTCTTCGACGGTGACGAAGGTCTCGCGCGACGCCTGCGCCATCGTGAGGAGATCGCGGCTCCGCGCGACGAGCACGTTGCCGCGGCGGTCGGCGCACAGCGCGTGGAAGAACGCGACATCCGGCTTGATCGCCCGCACCGCGACGATGTGGTCGCCGGGCGCGAACGGGTTGTCGATCACCCTCCAGTCGCGGCGCTGGGCGAGGAGGTCGGAGCCGAGAATCCCCCGCACCGGCATGAACGGCAACCCCTTCTGGCTCGCCTGCAACCCGGCGTGGATCGCCGGACAGGTTGCGTCGAGGACGCGCAAGCTGCCGTCGCGCACCGCCGCAGCGAACCGCGGCGCAGTGCCGTGCTCCCCGAGCGAGACCGCCGAGGTGTCGATCTGCGCCACGCCGCCGGCGCCGATCAGCACGTCGGCCTGGATGCCGCTCGTGGGCACGCAGACGAGCTGCAGGCGCTTCGGGGCGCGCCTCACCAGCGCTCGCGTCGCCGCCATCGCGACGCCATAGGTATCGGCCGGGACGGCGAGCATTGCGCCGTCGGGGATCGCGGCCGCGAGCGAGTCGAGGTCGCAGAACGGGAGTGCGGACATCGCCGGTTGCAGGTGCCGTGGGTGCCCGTGATTCTACGCGCGCGATCGGCACGTCATGGCGTCGATCGCCGAAGCCGAGCCCGGCACCGCTATACTCGCCAGCCGTCGCCCCTCGATCGCCAACCCCATGGCCCGCATCCCTTATCCGGACACCGACCGTCCAGACCTCGCGCCGCTCGTCGAACGCATCAAGGCCGAGCGCGGGGGCAGGCTGCTCAACCTCTACCGGATGCTGCTGCACAGCCCGCCGATCGCCTCCGGGTGGCTCGCGCTGTTCACCGCGATCAGGCAGCAGAGCGCGCTTTCGGGCCGGCTCCGGGAGCTCGTCATCCTGCGCATCGCGATGCTCAACGGCGCGGAGTACGAGTTCAAGGCTCACGTGCCCTTCGCTCTGCGGGAGGGTTTCACCCAGACGCAGATCGACGCCCTCAAGGCGGGCGGGGCGCCGGAGGGTCTCACCGAGGTCGACGAGGCGGTGCTCGTCTACGCCGAGGCGATGACGCGCACGGTCCGGGTGTCCGACGCCGTGTTCGCCGCAGTCCGGAAACACCTCGGGGACCGTGAGCTGGTCGAGCTGACCGCCACGATCGCCGGGTACAACCTCGTTTCGCGCGTCCTCGAGGCGCTGAAGATCGACCACGAGTAGCGGCCGGCCGATGCGGCGCGAGGATTTCACCTTTTCCCATCGCCTGCGGGTCCGCTGGGCGGAGGTCGACCGCCAGGACGTTGTTTTCAATGGCAATTACTTCCTGTACTTCGACGTCGCGATCGCCGAGTATTGGCGCGCGATCCGGTTCGACTACCCCGCCGACCTCGTCAAGCTGGGCATGGACATCTTCGCGATCAAGGCCGCCGCCGAGTTTCACGGCTCGGCGACCTACGAGGACGAGCTCGACGTCTGCTGCCGCGCGAGCCGCATCGGGCGCTCGTCGATGACGTTCCTGTTCGGCATCTGGCGCGGCGCGGAGCAGCTCACGAGCGGCGAGCTCGTCTACGTCAACGCCGACCTGAAGACGCGCAAGTCTGCGCCGTGGCCCGAGTCGCTGAAGAGCGCCATCGTCGCGTACGAGCGCGTGAAGCCCGAAGATGGCGCTGCCGGCAGGTCGAGCGAGCCGCAGGCAAGCGTGAGTGGATGATCGAGCGTGATTACTGGTGTGCAGGACGTAGTTCAACACCCGATGGGAGGGTCGAAATGAAGAGTCTGCTTGCAGTCGTCGTGTTCATGTTCGTGGCGTCTCCGGCCTTGGCGCAGGTCAAGGCTTGTGAGGAGCTGAAGGCCGAGATCGACGCCAAGATCAAGGCGAACGGCGTGCCGGCCTACACGCTGGAGATCGTGCCCAACGACCAGGTCAAGGAAGGCGACGGGCAGGTCGTCGGCAGCTGCGACGGCGGCACCAAGAAGATCGTGTACAAGCGCGGCTAAGCCGCTCGGGGCCGCGCCGCCGGCCCTTCTTCCTTCTGTTCACCGCCCGCGCGGCGCACCGAGGCGGTCGACCATGGCCTTCACGGCCCGGATCTGCCGGCCGGCGCGGGTGTGGTACTGCGCGTCCGTGTAGCCCCACCAGTCCCAGCATCCGCGCGGGTTGAAGACGAAGCTCCACCGCAGTCCCTGGAATCCGGGGCCGTTGCGGGCGATCGTCTGGGGATAGAGCACGATCAGCCGGTTCGCATCCGCCCAGCGGTTGTAGCCGGCTTCGCGGACGAACCGTTCGCCGACCGCCTGGACGCTCTGCCGGCAGCCGTGGAACGCGACGTGCACGCGGCAGCGCTCGGTGTCACAGACGCGCGGGACGAACGCGTAGCCCGAATCGGCCAGGCTGATTAGGTACGCGTCGCCGCCGGCGAACGGGCGCTGGTCGAAGCGGATCATCTGCCCGGTCTCCTTCGCGGCCGGGGGCTCCAGCGCGCCGCCGAGCAGATGCTTGAGCAGCTCGCCTGCCGCGTCGTAGTCGCAGTCGTTGATGTAGGGCGGCGCGGTCGTCTCGCAGGCGTTGCCGGCATTCTCGGTGACGATCGCGTGGCCGGCCGGCCGGTCGGCGACGAGCACCAGATTCCCCGCCGGAGGCTTGTAGAGCGCATAGAACCGCCGCGCGGCGTCGACGACCGCCGGGTCGACGGTGCGGTCGCGCGTGCCCGAGAAGAGCCATGCGCGCGCGGTGGCGAGACCATCCGTCGGATCGATGAGACGCGCGAGTGCCAGGGCGTCGGCCTCGGCCTTCAGCAGCGCCGCGCTCGGGAGCGGCCGCGACGCCGAAGGCGTCAGGCAGTTGGAATAGGCCACCCACACGTTCCCCTGCGCGCAGTAGTACGGCCCGCCAGCGACGACGCCGGCGCCCTTCACGCTGCCCGAGTGCGCGACGTGAAACTGGAGGGCCATGAAACCGCCCGATGAGACCCCGGAGACGGTGACCTCGGCCGCGTCGGCGCCATAGGCCGGCAACGGGTCGATCGCGCATGCGGGGGCGCACGCGCCGAGCAAGAGCACCGACGCGAGCCAGCGGAGCACGGAACGGTTCACGGCGGGACCTATAATACGCGGCGTCCGTTCCCCTTCCCGGCCCCCGAGAGGCTCCAAGCCATGCAAGTCCGCGACAGGCTTTACATCGACGGCGCGTGGGTCGCGCCGCACGGCAAAGGCACCATCGACGTCCACGCCGCCGCCACCGAGGAGGTGATCGCGCGCATCCCGGAGGGCGACGCGGACGACGCGAACGCGGCGGTGGCCGCGGCGCGGGCCGCGCTCGAGGGCTGGGCCGCGACCCCGCCCGGCGAGCGCGCGGCGTTTCTCGCGAAGATCCAGGAGGGCATGAAGTCGCGCGCCGAGGAGATCGGCCGCACGATCGCCCAGGAGGTCGGCATGCCGGTCAAGCTGGCCACCAGGATCCAGGCCGGGTCGCCGACCTTCACTTTCGGCATGTACGCGAAGCTCGTCGGCGACTTCAGGTGGGAGGAGAAGGTCGGCAACTCGGTCGTGCTGCGCGAGGCGGTCGGCGTGGTAGCCTGCATCACGCCCTGGAACTACCCGCTGCACCAGATCGCGGCGAAGGTCGCGCCCGCGCTCGCGGCCGGCTGCACCGTGGTGCTGAAGCCCTCCGAGGTCGCGCCGGTCAACGCGTTCATCCTCGCCGAGATCATCGACTCGGTCGGCCTGCCGAAGGGCGTCTTCAACCTGGTCACCGGCTACGGGCCGGTCGTCGGCGAGGCGCTGGCGAGGCATCCGGGCGTCGACATGGTGTCGTTCACCGGGTCGACCCGCGCCGGGAAGCGCGTGTCGGAGCTCGCCGCGGAGACCGTGAAGCGCGTCGCGCTCGAGCTCGGCGGCAAGAGCGCCTCGATCGTCCTCGATGACGCCGATCTCGCCGCCGCCGTGAAGGGCACGGTCAGCGCGTGCTTCCTCAACTCGGGGCAGACGTGCAGCGCGCACACGCGCCTGCTGGTGCCCGAGTCCAGGTACGCGGAAGCGGCGAAGCTCGCCGCGGAGGAGGCGCGGAAGTACACCGTCGGCGACCCGTTCGCCGAAGCGACGAAGCTCGGGCCGCTCGTGTCCGCGCAGCAGCGCGAACGCGTGCAGAAGTACATCCGGAAGGGCATGGAGGAAGGGGCGGAGCTCCTCGCCGGCGGACCCGACGCGCCGGAGGGTCTCGCGAAGGGCTACTACGTGAAGCCCACCGTCTTCGGGAAGGTCAGCCCGAAATCGACGATCGCGCAGGAAGAGATCTTCGGCCCGGTGCTCGCGATCATCACCTACCGGGACGAGGCGGACGCGGTCCGGATCGCGAACGACACGCCCTACGGGCTGGCCGGGGGCGTCTGGTCGAAGGACGAGGCCCACGCGATGCGCGTGGCGAAGCGCCTGCGCACCGGTCAGGTGGACATCAACGGCGGGCCGTTCAACATGTTCGCGCCCTTCGGCGGCTACAAGCAGTCCGGCCACGGGCGCGAGCTCGGGAAGTACGGCCTCGAGGAGTTCCTCGAGTTCAAGGCCGTGCAGCTGAAGCCGGAGCCGAAGCCTGTCTAGGGCGAGACCCGTTTACTGGACTACCCTCGCGCTCGCGCGCTCGGGGTTCGCCCTTGGGGCGGCCCGGCGGGCTCATTGGACTACCCTCGCGCTCCGCGCTCGGGGTTCGCCCTTGGGACGGCCCGGCGGGCTCACGCGCGGCGCCTGGGGAACAGCCCGGCGACGAAGTCCGAGAACACCCGGACCTTCGCCGAGAGGTGTCGGTTCTGCGGGTAGACGACCGAGATGGGGTAGCGGTCGCCCCGCTGCCAGTCCTGGAGCAGCGGGCGCAGCGCCCCTGACGCGATCCACCGGCTCGCCATCATGTCGAGCAGCATCACGATCCCGGCGCCGGCCACCGCGGCGTCGAGGAGCGCTTCGGCGTTGCTGATGCTCAGGGCGCCGCCGGGTGTGAAGCTCACCCGCTCGCCGCCCTTCTCGAACGCCCAGTCGAGCACCTGCCCCCGCGACACCGCGTAGAGCCCGAGGCAGTTGTGGCGCTCGAGGTCCGCCGGGGTCTCCGGCGTCCCCTGGAGCGCCAGGTAGTCCGGCGAGGCACAGACCACGAAGCCCGCCTCGTAGACGCGCCGGGCGACGAGCGACGAGTCCTCGAGCGGCCCCATGCGGACCGCGGCGTCGATGCCGGTTTCGATCAGGTCGGTGCGCCGGTCGTCGAGGATCGCGACGACCTTGAGGTCGGGGTACTGAGCGGCGAAGCGCGGCAGCGCCGGCACCACGAACTGGCGTCCGATCGCGACCGGCAGGTCGATCCGCAGCACACCGCGCGGCAGGCTCCGGCCGGCGGTCAGGACCCCTTCCGTCTCCTCAACGTCCGCCAGGACCCGCCGGACGTGGTCGAGGTAGGCCGCACCGTCATCAGTGAGCGCTAACTTTCGCGTAGTGCGGTTCAGGAGGCGGAGCCCGAGCCGGTTCTCGAGTGCCGCTACGTGCGCCGTGACCGCGGCCCGGGACATGTCCAGGCGGTCGGCGGCCCGGGAAAAGCTCCCCAGATCCACGACCCACCGGAACACGTCCATGCTCTGCAGCCGATCCATCTCACCTCTATTGTTCTGTTATACAGAACAATTAATTCAATCCTACCCCGTTTATTCATTCGCACGCAACGTTCAGTATTCGCCCCATCGAGAGCGCAGTCGTGGAACCCACCGAGCGGTCTCGACGCACATCCGACCAACCACTGAAAGGACTATCGCAATGAAACGCACTCTGATCGCCCTGGCCCTCGCCGGCCTCACGCTCGGCGCGAACGTCGCCGTCGCCGACTGGAACGACCTCTCGCAGGAGCAGTTCTTCAAGCGCGAAGGCACGTCGGTCGTGGCCGCGGAAGCAGCCACGCAAGACACGGTCCAGCCCCGCAAGTACGAGCAAGTCGACGGCTACAACTACTAACGGCGTGAAGCAGGCCGCCGGAGCCCTCCTCCTCCGGCGGCCGGCCTCCGCCTCTCGCAGGAGGCTCACCATGGAATACCGTCTCATCCTCTATGTCGTCGCCGTCCTCGCGCTGGTGGCCGGCTCGTTCACCGTAATGGCCGACCAGAGCGCAAAGTTCGTCGGCACCCACGAACTCCCCCCGTTCGTCCTCGAGCGGGTCGAGCTGACCCCGGGCGTCGCCGCCGAGCGGAAGCGCCCCACCGAGGCGCCTCGGCGGCCCGCAACCCGGGCTGCCGGCTGATGTAGATCGCCGGCGCGGGCTCCCAGCGCTAAGATCGCGGTCGATGACGAGGCGCGCCCGATGCTGGTCCTGACCGCCGGAACCGGACGAGTCGTCCAGGCGATCGCGCGCGAGCTCGCGGCCCTGCCCGGACCGAAGCGCTTTCTCCCGGCCGGATCGGCCCGCGGCAGCGTGCCCGGGTTTGAGGTCGTCGCTGGCGGCGTGGCCGACGCCGCTGCGCGGGCGCGGGCGCTCGAAGGCGCACACACCCTCGTCATTCTTCCGACGTTCGATCCCCGCGCCACCGAGGCGCAGGTCGCGCTCGCCCGCGGCGCGGCGCAGGCCGGCGTCCGCCGCATCCTGCTCGGCTCGCTGATCGGTGCGGACGCACGCTCGCCGGTGTGCCTGCTGCGCTGGGTGGGCCTGATCGAGCGCGAAGTGCGTGCGAGCGGGCTGCCGCACAGCATCCTGCGCTCGGCCCCGTTCATGCAGAACCTCGCGCTCTTCACGCGACGCTACGAGTCCGGGCTCGCCGTCGTCGGCCCCTTCCGCGACGTGGGGTTTCCGTGGCTCGACGCCGCCGATGTCGGCACCATCTTCGCGCGCCTGATCGAAACCGAGGCCGCCGATAACCTCGTCTGCCAGATCTCGGGGCCGGAGAGCGTGAACTTCGAGGCGGTCGCCCGGCTGCTCGGCGACGCGGTCGGCGAGCCCGTCCGGTACGTGGACGTCTGCCTGCCGGAGGCCCAGGGCCTGCTGGAAGCGAACGGGTTCTCGGCCGCCCAGGTCCGCGCCCTGACCGAGTACTGGGACTACCTCGTCTGCGGCTTCGTCAAGCCCGCTTGCTGCGAGACGGCCGCGAAGCTCCTCGCTCGCCCGCCGCGCTCGCTCGCCCAGCATTTCGCGATCCACGCCGGCGAGCTGCGCGCCGCGGCGTGAGCCCGCAGGGCCGCCCCAAGGGCGAACCCCGAGCGCGGAGCGTGAGGGTAGTCCAATGAGCCCGCAGGGCCGCCCCAAGGGCGAACCCCGAGCGCGGAGCGTGAGGGTAGTCCAATGAGCCCGCAGGGCCGCCCCAAGGGCGAACCCCGAGCACGCAGTGCGAGGGTAGTCCATTGAGTCCCGCTCGCGCGCTCATTCGCGCGCGCGAACTCGCTGCAGCCAGCCGTTCTCCGTTCCGTTCGTCACGATCCGCTGGCATTGCTCCGGCGCGAGCCGCGTGGCGTCGGGTACCGTGGCTTCGCGCATCAGATTCCCGGGCTCCGGCGAGTGCTCGCCCGAGTCCATGAGCACGTGTGCGAGCTCGTGGGCGAGCGCCACCGGCAGGTCGCGGACCGGGGCGGTGACCCATACGGTGCCGGCGAGCTCGGGACGCGTCGCGGTGTTGCCGCGGCCGAGCGCCTCGGCGTCGAACGCCGGCTCGTGGCGCGTGTCGCGGACGAAGAACACTGCCGGCTTCGCCGGCTGCATGCGGCGCACGAGCTGACGCGAGACCGGCGTCGCGAGGTCGCGCAGCCGCGAATCGCCGCCGCCGAGGCGCTTGAGCTCCGCTCGTTCCAGCCAGACACCGCATTGCGCGAGGATCGGCGCGATGTTCCGCACCGCCTGGAGGATGACCTCCCGGCGCCAGGGCGTGTCGTCGAACATGAACAGCTCGAGCTGGAGCCGATGCGTCGCCGGCGCCGCCCCGGCGTACGGCAGCTCGCGCGCCGTGAGCGGCCAGGTGTCGACGATCCGGAGCGGCGCGGATTGCGCGCACGCGCACGCGGATGCGGCGGCGAGAATCGCGGCGGCGAGCAGGCGCATCGCAGCCGATTCTAGACCGGCGGTTGAATTTTCTCCTCATGACGGGCATAGTCGGGTGGCCCGCCTCTCGTCACGATCGCCATGAAACGCGCGCTCCTCGCCACCGCCCTCGTCATGCTCGCCGCACCCGCGCCGGCGCATCACGGCTGGAGCGAGTACGACTCGTCCCAGCCGCTCACGCTCACCGGAAAGATCATGGAATCCGGGTACGAGCATCCGCACGGCCACCTCCGCCTGGAGACGCCCGGGAAGACCTGGGTCGTCGTGCTCGCGCCGCCGACGCGGATGGAGAACCGCGGGCTGCCGAAAGCGGCGCTGAAGCCGGGCAACACGGTGACGGTGGTCGGCTATCCCAACCGCACCAAGCGCGAGGAGTTGCGCGCCGAGCGGATCACCGTCCAGGGCAAGACGGTCGAGCTGCGCTAGGCGCGGCGACCGCCTCCGAAAGAGGGCCCGCTTGAAGGAGAGGTCCTGCCGGGCCTGATCGCATGATCCTCGAGGACCTGCTCGGCGCGCTCGAGCACTCGTCGCTGGCGAGCGCGATGCGCCACTCGCTGTGGCTCTATCCGATCGTCGAGATCGTCCACATCTGCGGCTTCGTCCTGCTCGTCGGCGCGGTCGCGATGTTCGATCTGCGCCTGCTGGGGTTCGTCCGCTCGACGTCGGTGCGCGCCCTCGAGCGCAGCCTGCTGCCCTGGACCTGGATCGCGCTGCTCCTGATCGTGCCGAGCGGCGTCGCGATGTTCAGCGCGCACGCGACCGAGTTCGCCGAAAATCCGGCGTTCCGGGTGAAGCTCGTGCTGCTCGTCTCGGCGGGCATCAACGCGTTCGTCTTCCACCGCGGCGTATTCCGCTCCGTCGCGGCCTGGGATCAGCACGCGCGGATACCGGGCGCGGCGAAGGCCTCGGCGGCGCTCTCGCTCGCGATCTGGCTCGGCGTGATCACCTGCGGCCGTCTTATCGCCTACCTGTGAGGCGACGGCCGCTTGCGAAGCGCCTCCCCGCGAGGGGGGTCAGCCGTGCCGTCGGACGAAATCGCGGATCCGCGGGCAGATCGTCTCGCGCCACCGCCGGCCGCTGAAAATGCCGTAGTGGCCGACGCGGGGCACGAGATAGTGCTCGCGCCGCTTGGCGGGGATGCCGGTGCAGAGCGCGTGGGCCGCCTCGGTCTGGCCGTTGCCGGAGATGTCGTCGAGCGCGCCCTCTATCGTCAGCAGCGCCGTCTGGCGGATCGCCTGGGGCCGCACGAGCTCGTCGCGCACGAAGAACCGGCCCCGCGGCAGGTGGTGCTCCTGGAACACCCGGCGGATCGTGTCGAGGTAGTACTCGGCCGGCATGTCGAGCACCGCGTTGTACTCGTCGTAGAAGCGGCGGTGCGCGTCGGCGCCCTCGCCATCGCCCTGCACCAGGTGGTCGTAGTAGTCCCAATGCGCATCGGCGTGCCGCGAGGGATTCATCGCGACGAACCCCAGATGCTGCAGGAACCCCGGGTAGACGCGGCGCATGGCGCCCGGGTACTTGACCGGCACCGGATGGATCAGGGTGCGGTCGAACCAGCTGAGGGGCTTGCGGGTCGCGAGGTTGTTCACCGCGGTCGGGCTGCGGCGCGGGTCGATCGGCCCGCCCATCATGACCATGGTGCGCGGCGTCCGCTCCCCGGCTTCCGCCATCAGCGAGATCGCCGCGAGCACCGGCACGGTCGGCTGGCACACCGAGATCACGTGGACGTCGCGACCGAGGAACCGGATGAACTCGCGGATGGTGTCGACGTAGTCGTCGAGATGGAACGGCCCGAGGGCGAGCGGCACCATCTTCGCGTCGGTCCAGTCGGTGAGGTATACGTCGTGGGCCGGCAGGAGCGCGCGCACCGTGTCGCGGAGCAGGGTCGCGAAGTGGCCCGAGAGCGGTGCGACGACGAGGACCACCGGGTCGCTGCGGGCAGCGAGACGCCGGAAATGGAGCAGGCGACAGAACGGCTTCTCGACCGCCACCCCCTCCTCGACCGTCACCTCCCGGCCGTCGATCTGCGTCGCCGTCAGCCCGAACTCGGGCTTCTCGTAGCGCTGTGTAAAGCGGCAGAAGAGGTCGAACGTGGCCGCGACGCGGCGGCTGGCGGGGAGATAGGCAAGCGGGTTGAACGGATTGGTGAGCACGTCGCGGTGCGCGGCGGCCAGCGTGTTCCACGGCGCAAGCCACGCGTGGCGCATTTCATGTAGCGCGTACAGCAACGGATCACCTCCGAGCCGGCTCCAAGATTCGCGCGGTTATACCAGACGGCAACCACCGGCGCATTGTCCGAAGTTGAGCGCAGCGCGAGGCGCGCCGGGTTGCGAAGGCCGATGAGGAAAATCGCACATGCGCGCCTTCCGCGCACGCACACCCGCACCTCGCGTGCACGATTTGCACCGGCGTCGGGCACAATTCCAGCCGCCAACAACAACGAGGGAGACTCCCATGGCCGGGCCGTCGACGCTCAAGCTCGACATCTTTCCGCACATCTTTCCGCTGCCCTACTTCGAGCGCATGCAGGCGATCGCGCAGGCGAACGCGCCGCTCGCGGGGCAGATCAAGCGCTGGCTCAACATCCCGGTGCTCTGGGACCTCGACGCGCGGATCCGGATGATGAAGCGCTTTCCGGGCTACCGGCAGGTGCTCACGCTGTCGCTGCCCGCGATCGAGTTCCTCGCGGACCCGCAGGAGGCGCCGGCGCTCGCGCGCATCGCGAACGACGGCATGGCGGAGATCTGCGCGAAGCATCCCGACCTCTTCCCGGCGTTCGTCGCCTCGCTGCCGATGAACAACGTGCCGGCGGCGCTGGCGGAGATGGACCGCGCGATCGGGCAGCTCGGCGCGAAAGGCGTGCAGATCTTCACCAACGTGAACGGCCGGCCGCTCGACGAGCCCGAGTTCCATCCGCTCTTCGAGCGGATGGTCGTCGCGCACGACCTGCCGATCTGGGTCCACCCGACCCGCACCGCGAAGTTCGCCGACTATCCGAGCGAGAGCAAGTCGAAGTACGAGATCTGGTGGGCGTTCGGCTGGCCGTACGAGACGAGCGCCTTCATGGCCCGCATGGTGTTCTCCGGCATGTTCGACAAGCTGCCGAAGCTGCGCATCATCACCCATCACCTCGGCGCGATGGCGCCCTTCTTCGACAAGCGCATCGGCTACGGCCTGGACCAGCTCGGCAGCCGCACCTCGGACGAGGACTACGGTCGGCTCCTGAAGTCGATGCGCAAGCGCCCGGTCGACTACTTCCGGATGTTCTACGGCGACACGTCGGTGAACGGCTCCGCGTCCGCGATCCGCTGCGGCCTCGACTTCTTCGGCGTCCGGCACGTGCTGTTCGGCACCGACTGTCCGTTCGATCCCCAGGGCGGGCCGCTCTTCATCCGCGAGAACATCAAGGCGATCGACTCGCTCAAGCTCGCGCCCGGCGACCGGCGGCGCCTCTACTTCGGCAACGCGATCCAGATGCTGAGGCTGAAGCTGCCCGCCCCGCCGCGTGCGAAGCGCGCGGAAGGAAAGCGCAGAAAGAAGAAGTAAGGGGCGCGAGGGGCGCCCGCCCCTCGCCGTTCCGGCTCCCTACGCGGCCTTCTTGCCGAGCGCCTCGTCGCGCAGCGCCCGCCGCAGGATCTTGCCGACGTTGGTCTTCGGCAGCTCGGTCCGGAACTCGATGAGCTTCGGCCGCTTGTAGGCGGTGAGGTTCGCCTCGCAGTGCTTGCGCACGGCGTCCTCGGTGAGCGACCCATCCTTCTTGACGATGAAGACCTTGACCGCCTCGCCCGACTTGTCGTCGGGCAGACCGATCGCACAGACCTCGAGCACGCCGGCGTGCATCGCGATGACGTCCTCGACCTCGTTCGGGTAGACGTTGAAGCCCGAGACGAGGATCATGTCCTTCTTCCGGTCGACGATGCGCACGAAGCCCTTGTCGTCGACCCTGGCCATGTCGCCGGTGGCGAGGAACCCGTCGGCACCGAGGACCTTGGCGGTCTCGTCGGGCCGCTGCCAGTAGCCCTTCATCACCTGCGGCCCGCGCACGCAAAGCTCGCCGACCTCGCCGATCCCGAGCGATTTCCCCTGGTCGTCCCGGATGTCGATCTCGGTCGAGGGCAGCGGAAGCCCGATGGAGCCGCTGTAGTCCTTGAGGTCGAGCGGGTTCATCGTGGCGCAGGGGCTGGTCTCGGTGAGACCGTACCCCTCGAGCAGCACCTTGCCGGTCACCTGCTTCCAGCGGTCGGCCACCGCCTTCTGCACCGCCATGCCGCCGCCCACGCACAGCCGCACCTTCGAAAAATCGAGCTTCTTGAAGTCCGGGTTGTTGAGAAAGGCGTTGAACAGCGTGTTCACCCCGGTGATCAGGTTGTAGGGGTGCTTGCCCAGCTCCTTGACGAACGCCGGGATGTCGCGCGGATTGGTGATCAGCACGTTCAGCCCACCGACCTTCATCATGTTCAGGCAGTTCACCGTCAGCGAGAAGATATGGTAGAGCGGCAGCGCGGTGATGATGATCGCGGTTTCGCCCGCGAGGCCCGGCGTGAGCCAGGCCGCCGCCTGCTCGATGTTGGCGAGGATGTTGCGATGGAGCAGCATCGCGCCCTTCGAGACGCCGGTGGTGCCGCCGGTGTACTGCAGGAAGGCGATGTCGTCGTGGCCGACCGCGACGCGCTTCAGCTCGTGACGCGCACCCTCGGCGAGCACGTCGTTGAACCGGAGCGCGCCCGGCAGCGCGTACGCCGGCACCATCTTCTTCACGTGACGCACGACGAGGTTGACGATCGCGCCCTTGAGACCGAGCAGATCGCCGAGCGCGGCGACGACGACGTGCTTCACCTTGGTGCGGGCGAGAACCTGCTGCAGCGTGACCGCGAAGTTCTCGAGGATGACGATCACCTCGGCGCCCGAGTCGTTCAGCTGATGCTCGAGCTCGCGCGGGGTGTAGAGCGGGTTGACGTTGACCACCACACAGCCGGCGCGCAGCGTGCCGAACAGCGCAACCGGGTACTGGAGCACGTTCGGCATCATGATTGCCACCCGCGCACCCTTCGCGAGCCCCTGCGACTGCAGCCACGCGCCGAAGGCGCGCGTCAACCGGTCGAGCTCGCCGAAGGTGAGCTCCTTGCCCATGTTGTGGTAGGCGGGCCGGTCGGCGTACTTCTTCACGCTCGCCTCCACGAGCTCGCCGATCGACTTGAACTCGTCGTAGCGGATCGTCGCCGGCACGCCCGGCGGATAGGCCTTCAGCCAGATCTTCTCCACGACTGCCTCCTCGTTGAACCCCGCGGTGCACGAGACGTTCTCGTTATGGACCGGGCGAAAGCCGCCCGGGCAAACCCGGCGATTATCCGCGAACGGGGGTCGGGTGGCCACCCGCCGCGCCGGCCTGGTCCGCCCCCGGGAGGCGGTCAACCCCGCGTCAGGGCCGGATGGGCGGCAGGGCGAACCGCCGGAAGAACGGCCACATCTCCTCGTTCGCATCGATCACGTCGGTGCCCGGGCCGAGGACCGGCGAGAAGTCGTCGCGCCGGGCGCCGGGCCAGACGTGGCCGGCGCCCGAGAGCTTCCAGAGCACGATCTCGGTCTCGCCGCGGCAACCGGCGAACACGTACTTCGTGGCGGCGTGCGCCGCCGTGCTCGTGCCCGGCGCGCCGGCGCGCGTCTCCGCCACCGCCGGCTTCGCCCGGCACCCCGCGAACGCGACCCAGCGATAGAGCGTCTCCTCCGCGTTCGGATGCCGGGTCCGGTCGTTCGTCAGCGGGACCGGCTCGCCCAGGCCTCCCCGGTAGAGCGCGCGCGGGTCGTCGGCGCTGTGGATGTGCATGATCGGCACCGGGCGGCGGCCGGGGACCTCCAGCGACGGCCGGCGGTCGTCGACGCGACGCTCCGGCAGCACCATCGAGCCGGCGACCGGCGCGATGGCGGCGATCCGATCGGAAGCCTGCGCGGCGAGCCGGTAGCTCATCATCGCCCCGTTCGCAAGGCCGGTCGCGTACACGCGCGCCGGATCGACCGGCGCCCGCGTCCCGAGCGCGTCGAGCAGCGCGCGCACGAAGCCGACGTCGTCCACCTTCTCCGTCACCGCATAGCCGCAGCAGAGGCCCGCATTCCAGGTGAGGAACTGCTCCTCGAACCAGCCGGTGCCGTTCGGATAGACGACGATGAAGCCCTCGCGGTCGGCGAGCGCGTCCATGCCGACGTACCCGCGGTGATCGCGTGCGTTCCCGCCGCCGCCGTGGAAGTTGACGACAACCGGCAGCGGCTTGGCCCCGCCCGCCTGCTCCGGAACGTGGACGAGCGCAGTCCGCGTGCGCCCGTCGTGCTCCACCGCGAGCTCGTAGTCGCCGACCGGGGTGGCCGCGATCTCGCGCGGCGCCGGCGGCTGCGCGAGCGCCGCAGCGGCGGCAGCCGCGGCGGCCAGCGCGCTCCCGCGGGCGACGAGCGTCAATGACAATGGCATAGGCGCGATTCTACCTGCGCGCGCGGCGTCCGGCGAAGCCGAGCGCGAGCGGCGCGACGATCGCGCCGATGCCGAGGGTCGCGAACGCGATCCCCCACGCCGCCGCGCTCTGGTTGCCGCCGGCGAGATCGAGCGCGGCGCCGAAGACGAGCGGCGAGACGAACCCGGCGGCGAAGCCGAGCGTCGAGTGGACGGCCATCGTCGCGCCGCGCAACCGG
>DATEDA010000126.1:0-11759 GCA_035286595.1 Burkholderiales bacterium
TTCTCGGGCGTGCGGTTCCAGATGTGATAGGCGGTCACGACCGGCACGCCGATCCCCTTGAAGACCGCCTGCTGGTTCCACGGCTCGCCGACGCAGTAGCCGTAGATCGTCCCCGACTCGAGCGTCGCCGGCATCTGCGGCGGCGGCGTCACCGAGATCAGCACGTCGCCGCCGATCTGGCCGCTGATGTCGCTCGGCGAGTAGAGGCCGGGATGGATGCCGCCAGCGGCGAGCCAGTAGCGCAGCTCGTAATTGTGGGTCGAGGTGGGGAAGACCATGCCCATGTTGAACTTCTTGCCGGCGGCCCGGTACTGCTCGACCACGGGCTTCAGCGCGTCCGCCTTGATCGGATGGGCCGGCTTTCCGCCCTGCTGCGGAATGTTCTTCTTCATCTGCGCCCAGATCTCGTTCGAGACGGTCACCGCGAGCGTGTTGAGCCCCATCGCGAAGGGCGTGACGACCTCGGCCTGGGTGCCGAAGCCGATGGTCGCGCCGATCGCCTGGCCGGGCAGCATGTGCGCGCCGTCGAGCTCGCCGCTGATGACGCGGTCGAGCAGCACCTTCCAGTTCGCCTGTGCCTCCAGCGTGACGAACAGGCCTTGCTCCTCGAAGAAGCCTTTCTCCTTGGCGATGAGCACCGGCGCGCAGTCGGTGAGCTTGATGAAGCCGAACTTCAGCGCCTCCTTCTCGGGCCGCGCCTTCTGCGCCAGGGCGGGGAAGCCGAGCGCGGAGGCGCCGGCGAGGGCGGAGGCTCCGGCGAGAAACTTGCGGCGTCCGCCGCGGCTGGTGAAATCCTGGGTCATGCTGGTGTTGCTCCTTGTCTAAGTGGATGCGGTTCGGGCGCGGGGGTCGCCTGCGACCGCGCAAACTCGGCCGGACTGAGCCCGGTCCACACCGCGCCGTCGACGAAGCGGGCGGTGCGCATCGGGCCGGAAGGCAGCGGCACGCCGGCCGCGGAGGCCGCCTCGCGGTAGAGGTCGATGCGGTTGACCGCGGCGGCGACCTCCGCATAGTCGGGATGCTCGGCGACGAGGCCCCAGCGCTTGAACTGGGTGAGAAACCACATGCCGTCCGAGAGGTACGGGAAGTTGACCGCGCCGTCGGCGTGAAATCGCATCGGCGCGGGATCGATCCAGGTACGGCCGAGCCCGTTCTCGTAGCGGCCGAGGATGCGGTCGACGATGACCTCGACCGGCACGTTCACGTAGGGCTCCGCCGCCACCGTCTCCGCCATACGGCGGCGGTTGTCGGCCGAGGCGTCGATCCACCGGCTCGCCTCGAGCACCGCCATCACCATCGCACGCGCGGTGTTCGGATGCCGCTCGACGAACTCGCGCGTCGCGCCGAGCACCTTCTCGGGATGGTCGCGCCACACGTCCTGCGAGCTCGCGAGGTGCACGGTCGTGCCGTCGACGACGCCGTAGTGATTCCAGGGCTCGCCGACACAGAAGCCGTCGATCTGCCCGGCGCGCACGGCGGCGACCATCTGCGGCGGCGGGACGGTGATCATGGTCACGTCGCGGAGTGGATCGATGCCGTGCGCCGCGAGCCAGTAGTACAGCCACATCGCGTGCGTGCCGGTCGGAAAGGTCTGCGCGAAGACGTACCGGCGGTCGCCGCCGTGCACGAGCCGCGCGAGCGATGCCCCGTCGATCGCGCCGCGGCCGGCGAGCGGCCGTGCGATCGAGATGCCCTGGCCGTTCGCGTTGAGCGTCATCAGCACGGCCATGTCGCGGCGCGCGCCGCCGATGCCGAGCTGCACGCCGTACACCAGGCCGTAGAGCACGTGCGCGGCGTCGAGATCGCCGGTGAGGAGCTTGTCGCGCACCGCGGCCCACGACCGCTCGCGGCTCGGCACGATCCTGATGCCGTACTTGGCGTCGAAGCCGCGCTCCGCGGCCATGATCACGGAGGCGCAGTCGGTGAGCGGGATGAACCCGATCCGGACCTCCTCGAGCTCCGGCGCGTCCGACCCGGCCGCCCACGCCACGGCCCGCACCGCCTCCGGGACCAGGCTCACCGCGGCGCCTCCGGCGAGCGCCGCACCCTGCCGCAGGAACTCGCGCCGCGCATTGTTGTTCTCGTCGCTTTGCATCGGGGTCCGCTCGTTCAGGCGGGCACCTTCGCCCGGCGGTCCGGCCGCGACGGGAACTGCATGCTCCTTGAGAACCGCCGCCACGCGCGCTCCAAAAACAAAGAAGGCGTCCGGAAGCGCGCTGACCGAGCGCGCTCGCCTGGACGCCTTCGTCCCGGCGCGAACCGTCATTGGCTCGCGCCAAGACTGCACCGCAGCAATCAGCGTGCCATTCCGGAGGCGATGGGGTAACTCCCTGAACCCACTCGCGAATCATCGCGAGCACGGGTCCGGCCTCGAGCCCGTGGCGCACCGCACAAGTGCGCTGGCCGGGGCGGGCGCACCGTCGTGCATCCACCTCAGCCGAGCAATTCCGACGCGTCGATCACCGCCTGCGCCACCTCGGCGAGGCGCCGGTTCCGGTCCATCGCCATGCGTCGGAGCGCCCGATAGGCCTCGTCCTCGCTCGAGCCGCGCGCCTGCATGAGGATTCCTTTCGCGCGCTCGACCACCTTACGCTCGGCGAGCTTGAGGTTCGCTTCGGCGAGCGCCTCGCGCAGCTTCTGGAACTCCTCGAAGCGCGCACAGGCGACGTCGATGATCGACTTCACGCGCGCCGGGTCGAGCCCGTCCACGACGTACGCGGAAACGCCGGCCCGCATCACCTCGCGGATCGTGGCGGCGTCGGCGTCGCGCGCGAACATGACGATCGGCCGCGGCTCGTCGCGTGTGACGACGACCAGGTGCTCGAGGACGTCGCGCGACGGCGACTCGGTGTCGATGATGATCAGGTCGGGCTTCGCGACCGCGATCGCCTGCAGCAGCTCGAGCGGCGAGCTCAAGCTCGCGGCGACCTCGCAGCCGGCGCGCGCGAGCCCTTCGCGCAGCACGTCCGCGCGCTCGGGCGATTCATCGACGACGAGGACCCGCAGCATCGGTGCCACGATGCAGTGCAACATGCGTGCCAGCGGGAGCGCATGCCGCGCGATGACATCGGCATCACACGCACCACGCCGGAGCACGGCGGGGAGCCGATGCACTACCGCCTTGCGCCACCGGCTGCTCGCGGCCCGATCGCAGGCGGTTTTCGCGTGGCACAGGCGTTGCTAACTCTCGGCGCACGACCACAAGACGGCATGCGCGAGACGAAATCCATCTGCTGCTATTGCGGCGTCGGCTGCGGGGTCCTCATCGAGCACGACGGCCGCCGCATCACCGGGGTTCGCGGCGACCCCGATCACCCGGCGAACTTCGGGCGGCTCTGCACCAAAGGCTCGACGCTGCACTTGTCGGCGCGCGCCGACCTGCGGGCGCTCGCTCCCGAGCTGCGCCGGAGCCGCGGGGATCGGCGCCACCGCGCGACCTGGGACGAGGCGCTCGATTTCGCCGCCGGCCGGTTCGCGTCGACGATCGGCGCGCACGGGCCCGACGCGGTCGCGTTCTACATCTCAGGGCAGCTCCTCACCGAGGACTACTACGTCTTCAACAAGCTCGCCCGCGCGCTCGTCGGCACCAACAACATCGACACGAACTCGCGGCTCTGCATGTCTTCGGCGGTCGTCGGGTACAAACTGACGCTCGGCGCCGATGCCCCGCCCGCGTGCTACGCCGACATCGACCACGCCGATCTCTTCCTGATCGCCGGCTCGAACACGGCTTACGCGCACCCGATCCTCTTCCGCCGGATCGAGGACGCGCGGGCGCGGTCTCCGCACCCGAAGCTGGTGGTGGTCGACCCGCGGCGCACCGACACCGCCGCGGCGGCCGACCTGCATCTCGCGATCCGTCCCGGCACCGACATCGCGCTCTGCAACGCGATGCTCCACGTGCTCGCCGCCGCCGGGCTGGTCGATCGCGGCTTCGTCGCGGCCCACACCGAGGGGTTCGAAGCGCTCGAGCGCACGATCCGCGACTATCCGCCGCGCCGCGCCGCGCGGATCTGCGGCGTCGACGCCGACCAGATCGTCGCCGCGGCGCGCCTCTTCGGCCACGCGCGCGCCGCGCTGTCGCTCTATTGCCAGGGGCTCAATCAGTCGACTCACGGCGCGCACAACAACGCCGCCATCGTGAATCTCCATCTCGCGACCGGACAGATCGGCCGCCCGGGCGCGGGCCCCTTGTCGCTCACCGGGCAGCCGAACGCGATGGGCGGGCGCGAGGTGGGCGGCATGGCAACCCTGCTTCCCGGCCACCGCGATCCCGAGCGCCCCGCGCATCGCGCCGAGATCGCCGCGCTCTGGGGCGTGCCGGGGCTGCCGGCGCGCCCAGGCAAGACCGCCGTCGAGCTGTTCGAGGCCGTGGCCGACGGCGAGATCAAAGCGCTGTGGATCGCCTGCACCAACCCCGCGCAGTCGATGCCGGACCAGCGGCTCGTCCGCGCGGCGCTCGAACGCGCGGAGCTGGTCGTGCTGCAGGAGGCCTACCGCAACACCGAGACGGCGGCGTTCGCGGACGTGCTGCTGCCGGCGGCAAGCTGGGGCGAGAAGGACGGGACGGTGACGAATTCCGAGCGCCGCATCTCGCGCGTACGCGCCGCCGTCGCGCCGCCGGGCGAGGCGCGCGCGGACTGGGCGATCACCGCCGACTTCGCCCGTCGACTCGGCCAGCGCCTTGGCCGCACGGACGCGCAGCGGCTCTTCGCCTGGCGCACGCCCGCGGAGATCTTCGTCGAGCATCGCGAGACGACGCGTGGTCGCGACCTCGACATCACCGGGCTCGACTTCGCGAAGCTCGAGCGCGACGGGCCGCAGCAGTGGCCGCTGCCCGAGGGCGCGACGACCGGCCGCGCCCGGCTCTACGCGGACGGCCGGTTCCCGACCGCGAGCGGCCGGGCGCGCTTCGCCGATACCCGGCACGCGCCGGCGGCCGAGGAGGCCGATGCTCGGTTCCCGCTGCTGCTCAACACCGGCCGGTTGCGCGACCAGTGGCACGGCATGAGCCGCACCGGGACGGTGGCGCGGCTCTACAGCCACGCCCCGCGCCCGGCACTGGCGATGCATCCGGCCGATCTCGCCGCTCGCGGGCTCGCGGCCGGCGACCTCGCGCGCGTGACGGGCCGCCGCGGCGAGATCGTGGTCGCGGTGGAAGCGAGCGCCGAGCTGCAGCCCGGACAGGTCTTCCTGCCGATGCACTGGGGCGGACGCTCGATGCGCGGCGCGGGCGTGAACACCCTCACCAGCGCCGCCTTTGATCCACTCTCGAAGCAGCCCGAGCTCAAGCTCGCGGCTGTCCAAGTGCTCAAGGTCGAGCTGCCTTACGGCATCGTCGGCCTGGCGCGGCTCGATGATGGGCTCGGCTCGCTCGACGCACTCCAGCGGCTGCTCGACGGTTTCGCCTATGCGACACTCGCTCTCTTCGGCCGCGACGCGACGTTCGTCGAGTTCGTCGCGCGGGACCGCGACGCGGCCGCGCCCGCGTCGCTCGCGGCGATCGACGAAGCGCTCGGTTTCACCGCCGGCGTGCGGGAGCTGCGCTACGACGACACCGCGCGCGGCGTCTCCAAGCGCATCCGCTTCCTCGACGGCCAGATCGCCGCGGCGCGCCTCGCCGGCGAAACCCGCGCTGCCGCCTGGCTGCGCGAGTCGATGTTGCGCGGCGTCGCCGACGCGGAGGCGCGGCGGTTCGCGGCGGCGCCGATCGACCGGCTGCCGGCGGCGGCCCCGCCGCGCGGCCGGATCGTGTGCGACTGCTACGACGTCGCCGAAGCCGAGCTCCGCCGCGAACTGGCGACCGCGAAACCGCTCGCCGACATCCAGGCGCGGTTGAAGTGCGGGACGCAGTGCGGTTCGTGCCTCCCCGAGCTGCGCCGGCTCGCCGCAGCATGCAGTCCGGCGCGATCGGTGCGCGAGTGAGCTACAGCGCCTGGCTCAAGGAAATCGCCCGCGGCGATCAGGATGCGGGCGACCTTGCGCCCGAGGATGCCGCCCGGATCTTCGGCGCGATCCTCGACGGCGGCGTGCCCGAGCTCGAGCTGGGCGCGCTGCTGGTCGCGCTGCACATGAAGGGCGAATCGCCCGGCGAACTCCTCGGCGGCTACGCGGCGCTCTGCGAGCGCGTCCACCGGCTCGAGCCACCGGCCGGAGACGTGCGCACGGTCGTGATCGGCACCTACGGCGGGGCGCGCAGCCAACCCAATCTGACGCCGCTCGTCGCGGTCCTGCTACGCCGGATGGGCGTGCCGGTGCTCCTGCACGGCAACCTCGAAGGCCACGGCTGCGTCGCGAGCGCCTACATCCTGCGCGAGCTCGGGGTGCTCCCCTCCGCGACGCTCGCGCAAGCGCAAGGCGCGCTGGATCGGGAGCGGATCGCGTTCGTCCCGACCGCCGTGCTGGCGCC
The DNA here is from genome assembly GCA_035286595.1 of Burkholderiales bacterium. Classification (GTDB taxonomy): domain Bacteria; phylum Pseudomonadota; class Gammaproteobacteria; order Burkholderiales; family SG8-39; genus DATEDA01. Next base: position 6,410 of record DATEDA010000126.1, read on the forward strand.
CGGCCTCGCGAGCCTGCTCGCACTGCGCAGCCGGCTCGGGATCAAGAACACCGCCCACCTGCTCGCGCCGGTCATCGATCCGCTTCCTGGTGCGAGCGTGCGCCTGGTCGGCGTTACCGGCCCTGCCGAGCTCGCCCGGATGCGCGAGCTCTTCCTGGCGACCGGCGAACGCGCGATCGTCCTCCCGGGCACGGACGGGGAACCCTTCGCCGACCCGCGCCGACGGCCGCGCATCGAGTATTTCGAGGACGGCTCGGTCCACGGGCTGTTTGACGAGGAGCACGCGCCGCTCGACGGGACTTCCTCCGCGCCCGAGTCGCTCGAGGCGAAGGCGACGGCCGCCTACATCCGCAAGGTGCTCGAAGGCAGCGCCCCGCTGCCAATGCCGATCGCGAACGAGCTGGCGTGCTGCCTCTTCGGTGCCGGTGCGGCCGTGGACCTCAACCAGGCAAAGGCGCTCGCAGCAATGCGAGCGCACGGCTTCGCCGCAGCATGAAGGAACGATCCCGTACGACCCTTGGCCGCTTTGCGGCCAAGGGTCGGGGATTTTCCCCGGGACGGGCCCAAGTGCGAAGCAGGCCTGTAAGCCGGGTTCTGTCGAGAACGGTCATTCATCTAGGCCCCGGGTCGCCCCGGGGCTCGAGCCACCGACCCGCAGGCTTGGGCGAGCCGCCCTCCAGCGCGCCGCAGCCGAGTGTTCGCCACGAGGGCGATCGGGGCCACGGCGCGCAGCGCCTGCCTATTTGGTGTTGCTCCGGGTGGGGTTTACCTGGCCAGCCGTGTCGCCACGGCCGCGGTGAGCTCTTACCTCACCATTTCACCCTTACCTGATCCCGAACGACAGCTTGCGCCGCCCCCCGGGCCATCGGCGGTGTCCTTTCTGTTGCACTTTCCGTCGCCTCGCGGCGCCTGGGAGTTACCCAGCACCCTGCCCTGCGGAGCCCGGACTTTCCTCTGACGCCCCGAAGGGCGCCAGCGACCGTCTGGCCTGCTTCGCAATGCAATGATACCCGTCGCGCCCAGAAGTTCCCTTCGGGCCGCCGGCCTTGATTTTCCCCTTGGCGGGGCATACATATAAAGGAGCCCCCTCCAGGAGGCTCGCATGCGACGCCGACTGTATTTCCTCCTGCCCGACCTCGAGAGCGCCCGGCTGACCGCGAACGACCTGCTGCTCGCGCGGGTCGAGTTCCGGCACATGCACTTCCTCGCCCGCCGGGGCACGGACCTGGGCGACCTCCACGAGGCCAACCCGCTCCAGAAGACCGACCTCGTTCACGGCGCCGAAGTGGGGCTCGTCCTCGGCGGCGTGTGCGGACTGCTCCTGGGGCTGTTCATCGTGTTCAGCCCTCCGCCCGGCGTAACGCTCGAGCTCATCATCGTGCTCGCCACGGCCGTCGGCGGCGCGGTGCTCGGCGCCTGGGTCGCGAGCCTCGTCGGCGCGTCCGTCCCCAACTCGCGGATCAAGCACTACCAGGCCCACATCGACCGGGGCGCCATCCTGCTGATGGTCGACGTCCCGCCCTCGCGCGTCGAGGAGATCCGGGAGCTCGTCCACCGGCGCCACCCCGAGGCGAGCGGCGGGGCGATGGAACCGACGCAGCCGGCGTTTCCGTAACGGCTCTGCCGTCGGAGCACGTGCTCCGGCATTCGCGCCGCTCCTGACGGCGCGTCGGACGTTCTCCGGGCCGTTCCCGGGCGTCCAAACGGGCCCCTGACGGGGCCCGTTTCTTGGGGGCCTACGAAGCTGCTCGCGCGGTCGGATTCGGAGTCGGCTCGCCGATCTTGCGGAGCGTGTTGCGGTCCGTGTGGTGGAAGGGCTCAGGACGATCGTGGACGAGCAGAATCGTGTCCTGCTCGTAAGACCAGGTGCCGTCAGGATTGATGGTCACGCGGATCCGGTACTCGATCGTTTGGAACGCGTACTCGAGGAACGGATTCGAGCAGATGCCATTCACCTCCGAACCGCGCCGCGCGGCCAGCTCGAAGCTCTTCGCGTCGGGGCTCGCCTTGCCGATCGCCATTGCGATCTGACCCCGGGGTATCGCGAGCGTCTGAAGGAGAGTTCCGGTTGCCGGCTCCCACAACCAGTAGCCGACCTGGTCGTGGAAGGTCTCGACATCGCCCGGCTTGACGATGCGGGTGTGGTACCGCAAGCCGTAGTAGAGCTGCGGGCCGTTGGTCTGCGCATCGATCGGCTGCAGCTCGATGCGCTCGATGTACGCGTTTTTTTCGGTTCCTTCCTCCGCCGGATGGACGTCCAGACCTCGCTGCCCCTCCCAGATGCCGGCGAGTTGCGTGAGGGGACCCAGGTTCCGCAGGGTATGTGGATCGGGTTCGGGTTCGGTGAAGATGTCCTTCGGAAACGGCGGCATGCGGTTTTCCTTGCGGGTTGTGATGCGATCGGGGCGTTTCCGGCAGGGTTGGTCCCCGCGCTTACCTTTGAGGTGTTCGACCGCGCGTGCGGCCCGAGCGGAAAACGTTCTCGTCGTCGTAATACGCCGGATCCTCGTTCTCCCACGTCCAGCCCGGGATTCCGAGGACCGGGAGCGGTTGGAAGGCACGGGTCGATTCGAGCGCACCGGGACGCGCAAAATGCTCGGCCGCGCGTGCATCCAGCAGCGCGACGAGCGCGGCCGGCGGAAGCGCGAGCGCTTCGTGCGCCACGTCGATCACGAGCGCCTTGGCGGTGACGCCCTTGTAGGGCGCGAGCGACTTCTCCAGGATCGCGTGGCCGAACACGAAGAACCGCATGGCTTCCGTTGCTTCCTGGCGACGCGTCCAGAACAGCTCCTTCCACTGAAAATCCTCGAGGCACCGGGCGAGCGCCGGCGCGGCGCAAGCGACGACGACCCCGCCCTCGTCGAACAGCGTCAGCACGTCGCGGGCCGTGCCCCGCTGTTGCGCGCCCCAGCGTCGAACGAGCTCGTCGTGGTGGATCCGGTTCAACGTGGCCTTGGTACGCGGGAAGGCGAGCCACACCAGCGCATTGAACAGGTCGTGCCAGCCGTCGGTCCGCGTCGGCACTTCCCCGGTGCGGAAGACGCGCACCTCGTACTGGCTGTCCAACCCCTTCCCCAAGGCGGCCACCGGAACGAACGTGAGCGGCGCATCGCCGCCCGTCCGGACGCCGCGTTCACGTGCGAGGGCATTCAGGTCGTCGAGCGAAGGAAATCGCTCCCGCGGCAGCCGGGCCAGCAAATGGTGGACCGCCGCGAACCACGGCGAGGCAAGCAACGCCTCCCGGTCCCAGCGCAGCCCGGCATCTAGGCGAGCCGCCACGCGATCGACTCGCCGGCGCGGAGTGGCACCACGGTGGTGTCCCCGAACGCGACCTCCGCGGGCACCTTCCAGGGATCGCGGATCAGCGTCACCCGCGCCGCGTTTCGCGGCAGATGGTAGAAATCGGGCCCGTTGAAGCTCGCGAACGCCTCGAGCCGCTCGAGCGCGCCGGCGCGCTCGAACGCCTCGGCGTAGAGCTCGAGCGCGGCGTGCGCGGTGAAGCAGCCGGCGCACCCGCACGCCGACTCCTTCTCGCCCCGCGGATGCGGCGCGCTGTCCGTCCCGAGGAAGAACTTCGGGCTGCCGCCGGTCGCGGCGCGCACCAGCGCCTCGCGGTGGCGCTCGCGCTTCAGCACCGGCAGGCAGTAGAAGTGGGGCCGCAACCCGTCCCGGAAGATCGCGTTCCGGTTGTAGAGCAGGTGGTGCGCGGTGATGGTCGCCGCGACGTTCGCACCGGCCGCGGTCACGTAGTCGGCCGCCTCGCGCGTGGTGACGTGCTCGACGACCACCCGCAAGCCCGGAAACCGCGTCACGATCTCGGCGAGCACCGTCGCGACGAAGACCTGCTCGCGGTCGAAGACGTCGACCTCGGGGTCGGTGACCTCGCCGTGAACGAGCAACGGCATGTCGTGCCGCTCCATCGCCTCCAGGGTCGGGAACGCGCGCGCGAGGCGCGTGACCCCGGAATCCGAGTTCGTGGTCGCGCCGGCCGGGTAGTACTTGACCGCCCGAACGAAACCGCTCGCCGCGGCGCGGGCGATCTCCTCGGGCAGGGTATTGTCGGTGAGGTAGAGCGTCAGCAGCGGCTCGAACTCGAGCGGCGTCGCCCGACCGGCGTTCGCACGCGCGAGCGCCGCGCGGATCCGCTCGCGATAGCCTCGCGCCGCCTCGACCGTCGTCACCGGCGGCCGGAGGTTCGGCATCACGATCGCGCGCGCGAACTGCCGCGCCGTGTACGGCAACACGCTTTCGAGCGCCGCCCCGTCGCGCAGGTGCAGGTGCCAGTCGTCCGGTCGCGCGATCGTCAGCTTGTCCATGGCCCCGAGTTTAGGCGAACGCGGCGCTCCGTCACCGTTGCCCCGGACCGGTGCGCCGTGATTTCGGTGCCTTCCGTGGCTGCTTGCCCTTGAGCGTCAGCGCCCGGTCGTAGAGGGCGTTCCGCGAAGCACCGGTGATCTCGGCCGCCAGCCGCACTGCCGTCTTCACCGGCAGCGCTTCGAGCAGGCGTCCGAGCACGCGCTCGCCCTCCTGCGCCCGCGCGTCCGCCGCCGGCGCCGCGCCGGAGACGAGCACCACGAACTCGCCGCGGACCCGGTTCGGGTCCGCCCCGAGCCACTCGCGCGCCGTGCCGAGCCGACCCACGTGCACGCTCTCGAACACCTTGGTGAGCTCGCGCGCCAGCACGACGGTGCGCTCGCCGCCGAGCACGGCAGCGAGGTCATCGACGCACTCGAGCACGCGATGGGGCGCTTCGTAGAACACGAGCGTGTGCGGGAAATCCCGCCACGCCGCCACCGCGCGGGCGCGCGCCGCCGGCTTCGGTGGAAGAAAGCCCACGAAGGCGAACGGTCCCGGCAGGCCGGCGACCGACAGCGCCGCGACGCCCGCGCTGGGGCCCGGGATCGGCACGACCGCGAAGCCCGCAGCGCGCGCCTCGGCAACGGCCAGCGCGCCCGGATCGGAGATGCCGGGGGTTCCGGCGTCGGTCACCAGCGCGACGTCGCGTCCGGCTGCGAGCAGCCGGAGAGCCGCGCGCGCGGCCGTGCGCTCGTTGTGCTCGTGCAGCGCCGCGAGCTTCGTCGTGACGCCGTGATGCGAGAGGAGCCGCTGCGCATGTCGCGTGTCCTCCGCAAAGACGGTGTCCACCGCGCGCAGCGTGTCGATCGCCCGCAACGTAATGTCGCCGAGATTCCCGATCGGCGTGGCCACCACATATAATTTGCCTCGCCCCGCCTCGCCATGCTCCCCGCTCATCGCACCTCGCGCGCCGTTGCGGCTGCGCTCCTCGCCGCCAGCGCCGCATTCTCCTGTGCGACCCCGCCGCCGGCAACCCCGCCCGCGCGGCCCGCCG
>DATEDA010000127.1:0-18627 GCA_035286595.1 Burkholderiales bacterium
GTCGCATGTTGCTCGGCGTGGCTGGGCTCGCCCTGCTGCCGATGGCATCCTCGCTGGCGCAGAAGCCCGCCGCGCCGGTGGCCGTCCCGCTACTGCTGTGCCCGTGGGGCTGCGGGCCCACCGAGTCCGACACCATTCTCATGAACCAGATGATCAAGGAGGGCAGCCCGGTCACGCTGCTGCCGCAGGAGACGCCCGGGTACATCTACAACATCCGCGAGATGGCGAACGAGCGCCACTGGAAGAAGACCGCGTTCAGCACCGAGGACGTGGTGATCCAGCTCGCGCTCAAGTGGGGCGGCACGCCCGAGCTCAAGGAGTTCCTGCCCGACCGCGTGCCGATCCGCTTCAAGCTGCTCTACGGCGAGACGTGGTGGGCGCAGGGCAAGTTCTTCGTCACCTTCGACCCGAAGATCAACTCGCCCGCCGATTTCAAGGGCAAGCGCATCGGGCTCGGGCTGCGCGGCCAGAGCGATTGGGGCGTATTCTCGCGCCTCATCCTCGAGCACGGCTACGGCATCACGCCGCAGAACGCCGACATCCGGCACCTCACGCCGGCGGCGCTCACGCAGCAGCTGCTCGACGGCTCGGTCGACATCGCGGTCACCGCCTTCGGCACCGAGCCCGCGCTGCGCGAGATCCTGATCAGCCCGCCGCTGCGCCAGCTCGAGGCCTCGCCCAAGCCGCTGCGCTACATCGGCGTGTCGAAGGAAGTGATCGACAAGGTGAACGGGAAGCTCGGCACCACCTTCCTGCACGTGAGCCTGCCCGCGGGCAAGCTGCCCAAGCAGGGCGAGCCGCTGTCGGTCGGCTTCGTGCGCGGCTTCAAGGCGGCGCACCCGGACTTTCCGGACGAGGCCGCATACCAGATCGTCATGGCGGTGGCGCGCAACGCGCCGAAGATGAAGCAGCTGCACGCGCTGTGGAAGATCTGGACGCCCGAGCTGATGCTGCACGGGCTGTCCGACGAGAACGTGCACCCGGGTGCGAAGCGGGCCTTCGTCGAGCTGGGCTGGTGGGACAAGGTCAAGCAGTACCCGGCGGTGACCTATCCCCAGTGAAACTGGACCTGGAGGGGCGAGTCGCGCTGGTCACGGGCGCGGCGCGGGGCGTGGGCGCGCGCATCGCCGCGCGCCTCGCCGAGCACGGCGCGCTCGTCCACGCCGCCGACATCGACGAGCGCGCGGCCTTGCGCATGGACGTGCGCGACCGCGCCGGGGCGCGCGCGGCGGTGGAGCGGATCGAGCGCGAGAGCGGCGGGCTCGACATCCTCGTCAACAACGCGGGGATTCTTGCGACCGGCCCGTTCGATTCGACCACGGGCGAAGCCTGGGACGACCTCGTTGCGGTGAACCTGACCGGGATCTACAACTGCGTGCAGGCCGCGGTCCCCGCGCTGCGCCGCCGCGGCAAGGGCTCGATCATCAACATCGCGTCGGTGTCGCACGAAAAGGGGGGCGGCGCGTTCGGCAACGTCTGGTACGGGGCGACCAAGGCGGGCGTGGTCGCGATGACCAGGGGCCTCGGCCGCGAGCTGGGCCCGTTCGGCATCCGGGTCAACGCGATCGCGCCGGCAGTGGTCGCGACCGACATGGTGCGCTCGCTCCTGACGCCGGAGGTGCGCGCCCGCATCCTGGCGCGCATCCCCCTGGGGCGGCTCGCCGAGGAGGACGACGTGGCGCGGCTCGCCGTGTTCCTCGCCTCCGACTGGTCGGAGTTCATCACCGGCGAGACGATTGCGGTTGACGGCGGCTTCCTTCGCACCTGAGCTGCTCGCGGCGGCCGTCGCGATCGCGGCCGTCGCCGGCGTGGTGCGCGGCATTACCGGCTTCGGCGGCGCGCTGGTGATGACGCCGCCGCTCGCCCTGCTCTTCGGACCCGCGCTCACGGTGCCCGCGGTGCTGCTGCTCGAATCCATCGCGGCGGCGCCCATGCTGGTGCAGACACGCCGCGAGGTGCGGTGGCGCGTGATCGGTCCGATCCTCGCCGCGGCGTGCGCGACCGTGCCGCTCGGGGGATACGTGCTGGCGACCGCCGATCCGCAGGCGCTGCGGCGCGCAATGGCCGCCATCGTGATCGTCTTCGCGCTGCTGCTTCTGCGCGGCTGGCGTTACTCCGGGCGCCAGCGTCTCGGGACCTCGATCGGGCTCGGTGCGCTGAGCGGTGCGATGGTCGGCGCGACGAGCATCGGCGCTCCGTCGGTCATCCTGTATCTCCTTTCGGGACCGGACCGCATCGAAACCACGCGCGCGAACCTCACCCTGTTCGTGGGGGGAATCTCGCTCGCCGCGATCGCGATGTTCTGGGCGGGCGGGCTGCTCGGGGCGGCGGCGGCATGGATGGGGCTCGTGCTCGCCCCGGGCTATTATGGCGGGCTGATTGCGGGAACGCGCGCTTTCGCTCGCTTCAACGACGCGCGCTTCCGGCAGTTCACGCTGCTCCTGCTGATCGCGGTGTCGGTGGGGATCCTGTTCGCCTAGGCCGGTTTCTCCGCGACGGTGGCCGCCATCGCATCGGCCGCGCTGCGCAGGACCGGGAGGTGCTCGAGCGCACGCCGGAGCGGCATGCGCGACGCCAGGGCCTGCACTGCGATCGCGGCACAAGCGCGCCTCCTCGCGTCCATGACCGGGACCGCGACGCAGACCAGGCCGGCGTGATACTCCTCGTTGTCGGTGGCGAAGCGGCTGGCGCGGATCTGCGCCAGCTCGGCGGCGAGCCGTTTGCCGTCGGTGATGGTCGTGTCGGTATGGCGGGAGAGCGCGAGATGCGCCAGCAGCCGGGTTCTCGCCGCCTTCGGCAGCAGCGCGAGCAGCAACTTCCCGCTCGCCGTGCAGTGAAGCGGCACGTGCGAGCCGGGCGACAGAGTCACTCGTAGCGGCCATGCGGCCTCGACGCGGTCCAGATAGACCACTTCCGCGCCGTCGAGCATGGTGAAGTTGCAGGTCTCGCCGATCACCTCGACCAGGCGCGCGAGAATCGAGTGGCGCTCCGCCCGCAGGCTGCCGTTGAGCATGACGTCGCGCCCGAGCGCGGCGAGCCTCGGGCCCGGCGTGTAGCCGCGGCTGGCGGGCTCGCGCCACACGAGGCCCGCCTGCTCCAGCATCGCGAGCATGCGGTAGACGGTCGGCTTCGGCAGCTTGCAGGATTCGACCAGCCTCGCGAGCGTCGCCGGCTGATCCGCGGCCGCGAGCGCTTCGAGCACCGCGAACGCGCGCAGGGTCGCGGGCGTGCGGTCTTCCTTTTGCGGCATGGCCCGCGAAGTTTATCGAAATCTGGAACAGGAAGTTCGAGAGTTGGCTAACGGCTTGTCGGCGGGGGCGGCTCTGGGATACTCTGCAAACCCGATCGAGCGGTGCGTCCCGACCGGGGCGCGTCCCCCCACGACAGGAGCCCCTCATGACCAACGTCTCCGATGTGCAACGCATGGTGGTGGCCGGCAAGGTGCGCATGACGCCCACCGAGGCCTTCGTCGAAACCCTGGTCGCGCAGGGCGTGAAGGACGTGTTCGGGATCGTCGGCTCGGCCTACATGGACGCGCTCGATCTCTTCCCCGCCGCGGGCATTCGCTTCATCCCCACGGTGCACGAGCAGGGTGCCGCGCACATGGCCGACGGCTACTCGCGCGTCTCCGGCAGGCACGGCGTGTGCATCGGCCAGAACGGCCCCGGCATCACCAACTTCGTCACCGCGATCGCGGCGGCGTACTGGGCGCATTCGCCGGTGGTCGCGATCACGCCCGAGGCGGGCTCGATGAGCGTCGGCCTCGGCGGCTTCCAGGAGACCGACCAGCTGCCGATCTTCTCGAGGATCACGAAGTACCAGGCGCACGTGAACAACCCGGCGCGCATGGCGGAGCTCACCGCGCGCGCCTTCGACCGCGCGATCCTCGAGGTGGGCCCGACGCAGCTCAACATCCCGCGCGACTACCTCTACGGCGAGATCGAATGCGAGATCCCGCCGCCGCTGCGCGTCGAACGCGGGCCGGGCGGCGGCGCGAGCCTGGATGCGGCGGCGGAGCTCCTCGCCCAGGCGAAGTTCCCGGTCATCATCGCCGGCGGCGGCGTCCTGATGTCGAACGGCGTCGACGCGGCCATCGCGCTCGCCGAGCAGCTCGACGCCCCGGTGTGCAACAGCTATCTCCACAACGACTCCTTCCCGGCGAGCCACCGCCTGTGGTGCGGCCCGCTCGGCTACCACGGCTCCAAGGCGGCCATGAAGGTGATCGCGAAGGCCGACGTGGTGCTCGCGCTCGGCTCGCGCCTCGGGCCCTTCGGCGTGCTGCCGCAGTACGGCTTCGACTACTGGCCGGCGGGCGCGAAGCTCATCCAGGTGGACGCCGATCAGCGGGTGCTCGGCCTGGTGAAGAAGACCGCCGTCACCGTGAACGGCGACGCGCGCGAGGCGGCCCTCGCGCTCGCCGCGCGCTTGAAAGGCCGCACGCTCGCCTGTGCCGCGAACCGCGACGAGCGGCTCGGCAGCGTGAGAAGCGAGAAGGAGGCCTGGGCGAAGGAGCTCGCCGCGTGGGACTTCGAGACCGACCCCTGGAGCCTCCAGGTCGCCAAGGGCTCGAAGTACATGCACCCGCGCCCGATGCTGCGCGAGCTGGAAAGAGCGATGCCGGAGGACGCGATGGTCTCGACCGACATCGGCAACATCTGCCAGATCGCGAACTCCTATCTGAAGTTCGACCGGCCGCGCTCGATGTTCGGCGCCATGATGTTCGGCAACTGCGGCTACGCGTTCCCGACGATGATCGGTTGCAAGGCCGGGGCGCCGGGGCGCACCGCGATCGCCTATGTCGGCGACGGCGCCTGGGGCATGAGCTTCGGCGAGCTCCTCACCTGCGTGCGCGAGAAGATCCCGGTGACCGCGGTGGTGTTCAACAACCAGCAATGGGGCGCGGAGAAGAAGAACCACGTCGACTTCTACTCCAACCGCTTCCTCGGCGTGAACCTGGAGAACCCGAGCTTCGCCGGCATCGCCAGGGCGATGGGCGCCGAGGGCGTCACCGTCGAGCGGGTGCCGGACGCCGGGGAGGCCTTCCGCCAGGCGTGCAAGGCGCAGAAGGAGGGCAAGACCACCGTCGTCGAGATGATGTGCACGCGCGAGCTGGGGGACCCCTTCCGCCGCGACGCGCTCAAGAAGCCGACGCGGCTGCTGGAGAAATACAAGGGCTACGTCTGACGAGCAGTTCGAGGAGGAGGCGCTATGCGATCGCAAGTGCTTGTACGCCTGGTATCGGCCGTTGGCCTCGCGGCGGCGGCAACCGTCGCGGCGGCGCAGGAGAAGTACCCGTCGCGGCCGATCGAGTTCATCGTGCCCTGGGGCCCGGGCGGTGGCGCCGACCAGCTCGCGCGCAAGATGGCGCGGCTGCTCGAACCCGAGCTGCATGCCTCGCTGCCCGTGGTCAACGTTCCCGGCGCGACCGGCGGGACCGGGATGACCAAGATGCTCGCCGCTCCCCCCGACGGCTACGCGATGTCGGTGTACATCGCGGACACCCACGCGCTGCTGGCGACGAGCAATCCGCGCTGGAAGGAGCAGGACTTCGTCCCGCTCGGGATCATGATCCGGCAGCCCTCGGCGCTGTTCGTGAAGCACGACAGTCCGTTCAAGACCTGGAACGACGTGGTCAAGGCGGCCAAGGCGGGACCGGGCAAGCTCAAGGTGGCGATCCTCGGTTTCGGCAGCGTGGACGACATGGCGCTCAAGTACATGGAGGGCAAGGGCATCACGTTCACCGGCGTGCCCTACGCCAAGCCGGGCGAGCGCTACACGGCGGTCCTCGGCGGGCATGCCGACCTGCTCTACGAGCAGCCGGGCGACGTGCGTTCGTTCCTCGACTCCAAGCAGCTGCGCGCGATCCTGATCTTCAACCAGGAACGGGTGCTCCCGGAATTCGCCGACGTCATGTCGTCGAAGGAAGCGGGCCTGGAGGTGTACCTGCCGCAGTTCCGCTCGGTGATCGTTCGCGCCGGCACCGATCCGCAGCGGGTCAAGGTGCTCACCGATGCGGTGGCGAAGGCCGCCGACGACCCGGAGTACTACGCCTTTCTCAAGGAAAGCCTCGCGCTGCGCGACAGCTTCATCCCGGCGAAGGACGCCAAGAAGTTCCTCGACGGTGAGCTCGCGGCGCTGAAGAAGTTCGCCGACCTGCTGAAGAAGAAGTGACGCGCGCCGCGCGTCTCGCGCGAGCAGCGCCGTACGCGCTGCTGCTCGCGCTGGCCGGTTGGCTCTACGTCCTCGCCGGCCGCATCGAGTACGTCGGCCCGCCGGAGCACATCGGACCGGGCTTCTGGCCGCGCGCGATCCTGGGGCTGCTTGCGCTCGTCTGTGCCTGGGAGATTGCGCGCAGCCTGGCGCTCTCCGTCGCAGGCTCCGCCCGCGCCATCCTGCAGTCGCTGATGGAGGCGGCCGCGCAGGGCGAACCGGCGGCCGCACCCGTCGCCGAAGCGAGCCCCGGCCGGCTGGCCGCGGGGATGGGCGTCACGCTCGCCTATGTGCTGCTCGCGGACACGCTCGGTTTCTTCGTCGCCACCGCCGGCTTTCTCTTCGGCTTCATCGCCGTGGGCGGGTACCGGCGCTGGGGCATCGCGGCTGCCTGCGCTGGCGCGGGAAGCCTCGCAATGGTGATCGTTTTCATGAAGATCGTGTACGTCTCGCTTCCGCTCGGCACCGAACCATTCCGGTCGCTGTCGCTCGCGCTGCTCGCGCTGCTCGGGGTGCGGTGAAGGCATGGCAGAAGTGCTATCGCATCTCGCGGGAGGGTTCGCACAGGTCCTGACGCCGGTCAACCTGAGCGTGCTGGCCATCGGGCTCGTGCTCGGCTTGCTGGTGGCGGTGCTTCCCGGGCTGACGCTGGTGATGGGCGTGGTGCTGGCGCTGCCGTTCACCTATGCCATGGACATCACGCCCGCGATCATCCTGCTGACGGCGATGTACGTGACCGGGACCTACGGCGGGGCGTTCACCGCGATCCTGTTCCGCGTGCCGGGCGAGCCGATCGACGTCCCGCTGCTCTGGGACGGCTACGTCATGGCGCGCAACGGCCTGCCGGCGAAGGCGCTGGGCTGGACGCTGGTCGGCGCTTTCGTCGGCGGGATGGTGTCGGCGGTGGTGATGGTCGCTCTGTCCGAGCCGGTGGCGAGGATCGCCCTCACGCTGTCCACTCCGGAGTACTTCGCGATCATCTTCTTCGGGCTGACCAGCGTCGTGTCGCTCGGCGGAGGCTCGGTCGCGAACGCGCTGATCAGCCTGTGCCTGGGGCTGCTGATCTCGACGGTCGGTGTGGATTCGACCTATGGCGCCGAGCGCTTTGCCTTCGGCGTGCCGATGCTCACCGACGGGATCGAGTACCTGCTGGTCATGGTCGGCGCCTACGGCATCGGCGAGGTGTTCACCCGCCTCTACCACGGCTACGGCGGTGCGTCGGTGGGCGGGGCCGGGCCGCTGCGTACCGAGCTTCCGGCGGTGCGCGAGATCCGCCGAACCTTGCCGACCGTGGCGCGCAGCGCGCTGATCGGCGTGATCGTCGGCGTCGTGCCCGGCGCCGGCGCGACGATCGCGTCGTTCGTCGCCTACGGCGCCGAAAGCCAGTACGGCCGGCGGCGGCGCGAGCTCGGCCGCGGCATACCCGAGGGCATCGTGGCACCGCAGACCGCGGCGACGTCGTCGGTGGGCGGGGCGATGATTCCGCTGCTGACGATGGGCATCCCGGGCAGCGGCGCGACCGCGATCATCCTGGGCGCCTTCCTGCTGCACGGGGTGCAACCGGGGCCGCAGATCTTCGCCAACCCGGAGCAGTCGAGCATGGTCTACGCCGTCTTCGCGTCGATGTTCGCGAGCGTCCTGGGAATGTGCCTGCTCGGCTACTTCGCCATCAAGCTGCTGGTGCGCGTGCTCGAGTTCCCCGAGGCGGTCGTAGCGGCGTTCGTCGTGCTGTTCTGCTTCATCGGTGCGTTCGCGGCGCGCAACACCCTCTCGGATCTTTACGTCATCACGGCGTTCGGGATACTCGGATTCGTCTTCGAACAATTGCGTTTCCCGATTGCGCCGCTCGTGCTCGGCTCGATCCTCGGCCCGCTCGCCGAGACCACCTTCATGACGACGATGATCAGCTTCAGCAACGACTGGACCGTCTTCTTCACGCGGCCCATCGCGGGCGCGATCATGGCGCTGTCGGTCATCGCGTTGCTGTGGCCCGTCGTCCGCCAGGTGCGCGAGCGGCGTAGAATCGAAGCGAAGAGCTGAGGAAGCACCGATGGGCGCGAAACCCGGGGAGTCGGCGCTCGCGAGCCCCGTGCGCGAAGCGGTGGCGAGACTCGTCGCGCGCGCGCGCGCGGCGCAGTCCGAGTTCGAGCGCTGGCCGCAGGAGCGCGTGGACGAGGCGACGCTCGCCTGCGGCTGGGCGATCATGAAGCCGGAGAACAACCGCACTCTCGCCGAGATCGCGGTGCGCGACTCGGGCTTGGGCAACGTCGCCGACAAGATCGCCAAGAACCACCGCAAGACGCTCGGGCTGCTGCGCGACTTGGCCGGCGTGAGGACGGTCGGCGTCATTGCCGAGCACCCGGAGCAGGGCGTCACCGAGATCGCCCGGCCGGTCGGCGTGGTGGCCGCCGTCACGCCGTCGACCAATCCGGGCGCCACGCCCGCCAACCAGATCATCAACTGCGTGAAATGCCGGAACGCAGTCGTCCTCGCACCCTCGCCGAAGGGCTACGGCACGGCCGAGAAGCTGCTCGAATTCACGCACGCGGAGCTGGCGAAGCTCGGAGCACCGCGCGATCTGGTGCAGCTCCTCGCCGCGCCGATCACCAGGGAGGTGACGCAGGAGCTCATGCGCCGGTCGGATCTCGTCGCCGCGACCGGGTCCCAGGCGAACATCCGCGCCGCCTACTCTAGCGGCACGCCGGCAATCGGCGTCGGCATGGGCAACGTCGTCTCGATCGTGGACGAAACCGCCGACCTCGCCGACGCGGCGCGCAAGATCGCACTCTCGAAGACGTTCGATAACGCGACCAGCTGCTCCTCGGAGAACTCGGTCGTGATCCTGGCATCGGTGTACCGCGCGATGCTCGCCGAGCTGGAGAAGCAGGGCGCCGTGATGCTCGAGGGCCTGGAAAAGGCCCAGTTGCAGAAGCTGATGTTTCCCGACGGCAAGCTTGGCCCGGCGGCGACCGCGCAGTCCGCACCGCGCATCGCCGAGCTCGCGGGCCTCGGGCGGGAGGCGGTGAGGAAAGCGCGCATTCTCATGGTGGAAGAGACGGGCGCCGGGCCTGCGCACCCGTTCTCCGGCGAGAAACTGTCTCCGGTGCTCGCGGTGTACGGGGCGGTGGACTTCGACGACGCGTTCCGCCTCACGAGCGCAATCTACGACTACCAGGGCAAGGGCCACTCGGTGTCGATCCACACGCAGGACGACGCGCACGTCCTGCGGCTCGCGCTCGAGCTGCCGGTCGCGCGCGTGATCGTGAACCAGGCGCACGCGATCGCCACCGGCGGCAGCTTCGACAACGGGCTGGCGTTCTCGCTCTCGATGGGCTGCGGCACCTGGGGCAAGAACAGCTTCTCCGACAACATGCACTGGCGCCACTTCCTCAACATCACGCGCATCGCGCGGATCATCCCCGAGCGCGTGCCTGCGGAGGACGAGATCTTCGGCGCGTACTTGGCCAAGCACGGGCGATGAAGGACACGCTCCGCGACGTGCTCGCGGGGCACGTCGCGCGGCAGCCCCACCGCACGTTCCTGGTGGCGCCTGAAACCGGGCGCACGCTTTCCTACGGCGAGCTCGACCGGCAGGCGCGAGCGCTTGCGCGCTGGCTGCGCGCGGCGGGCCTTGCCCGCGGCGACAAGGTGGGGCTGTACCTTCACAACGGCTATCAGACGGCGTTGCTGTTTCTCGGCGCGATGGTGGGCGGCTACGTCGTCGCGCCGCTCAACCTCCTCTCGCAGCGCTCGCAGCTCGCCTACGTGCTCGATCATTGCGACTGCAAGGTGCTCTTCACGTCGCGCGAATACGAGCAACAGCTCGCCGAGGCGCTCGCTTCGGTCCGGCGGAAGATCGAGGTGATCGTGATCGATCCGGACGCGCCGGAGCTGTTCCTCGAGAAGCGGCTGCCGACCGCCGGCTACGAGCGTCTCCGGGCGGAGGACCCGGCGCTTCTCATGTACACCTCGGGCACCACGGGAACGCCCAAGGGCGCGCTCCTCTCGCACCGCAACCTGATCGCCGCGGCGAGAAGCGTCGCCGTGTGGCACGGCCTCACGCCCGCGGACCGCTGCCTCTCGTCGCTTCCGCTCTATCACATCAACGGGCAAGTGATCGCCACCCTGACCCCCTTCGTCTCGGGCGGCAGCCTGATCGCGCCGCACCGCTTCAGTGTCTCGACCTGGTGGGACGTCGCCGACCGGCACGCCGCCACCTGGATCAACATGGTGCCGACGATCATCGCCTACCTGTTGAACGCGGCGCAGCCGCCGCGCGAGTACCGTTTCCCTCGGGTGCGCTTCGGGCGTTCGGCCTCGGCGCCGTTGCCGCCGGACCAGCACCGGGCTTTCGAGCACACCTTCGGCATGCCGGTGATCGAGGCGATGGGGCTGACCGAATCCTCGTCGGTGGCCTTCGCCAACCCGCAGGACTCGGCGCGGCGCAAGTACGGATCACCGGGATTGCCGTGCGGTATCGAGGCGAAAGTGGTCGAGCCAGGGACCGGCCGGACGCTGCCGCCGAACGCGCCCGGCGAGATCTGCTTGCGCGGGCCGAACGTGATGGCCGCCTACTACAAGTCCCCCGGGCAGACCGCCAAGGCCTTCGCCGGGAAAGGATGGTTGCGAAGCGGCGACCTCGGCTACCGCGACGCCGACGGCTACTACTTCATCACCGGCCGTCTCAAGGAGCTGATCATCAAGGGCGGAGAGAACATCGCACCGCGGGAGATCGACGAGGCGCTGCTCAAGCACCCGGCGGTGCTCGAGGCCGCGGCAGTCGGCATGCCCGATCCCGCGTACGGGCAGGACATCCTTGCCTGCGTGGTTCTGAAACCCGGCGCGCACGTCACGCTCGAAGCACTGCGCGAGTTCTGCCTGGCCGAGCTCGGCCGCTACAAGTCGCCCAAGGCGTTCCGATTCGTCGCCGCGCTGCCCAAGGGTCCTTCGGGCAAGGTGCAGCGACTCAAGCTGCTCGAGGGGTGAGCCGCGCGTCAGGCACGAGGCACCTGCCACCGCATCGCATCGGCGGGAGGTTCGGCCGGATTCTCCTCCGACACGATGTCCAAAAATGCCAGAGCGGTGGCCGACCAGGCCGTGCGGGTATAGGCAATGATTTCCCACACGACGGGCGGTGAAAGCCGGCGAGCGAAGTTGGCGAGCTCCGGCGGCAGGTTCGCGACCGGAACGAGCGCCGGGCCGAGACCCGCCGCAGCGAGGCGCGCCGCGGCCTCCGCCTGAGAGGTTTCGATCGCGCCGTTGGGTCGGAAGCCGGCGTGGAGGCATGCGGCAGTCACGACATCGGACAATCCGTACGCCGCGTCATAGAGCACCCAGTGGCGATCGGCGAGCTGCTCGAGCTTGATCCCGCCCGGGCGACCGCCCAGTGGATCCCGGGCCGGGAGCACCACCACCGCCTCATTCCAGCCGACCCTGCGCTGTGGCCCCTTCCAATCCACCGGTGCGACGCCGATCGCGATGTCGGTGGTGCCGATGCGCACCGCCTCCTGCATGGCGCGCCGATGCCGAAACTCGCTGAGGCGCAGCAGGATGGTGGGGTGTTGCTCGTACCAGCGGCGGATCGCCGGAAGGAGGGTCCCGGTGGCCAGCGAAGGGAACGTCGCGACCTCCAGGATGCCGGCCTGAAGGCCGCCGACTTCCCGTGCCCTGCGCGTGACGCGTTGGGCTGAAGCGATCGCCGCCCGCGCCTCGGGAAGGATGGCTCGTCCCGTCACGGTCGGCAGCACCCCGGCGGGCGTGCGCTCGAGAAGCCTGGCGCCGAGGTGGCGCTCCAGCAGGGCGATCTGGCGCGAAAGCGCGGGCTGAGAGATGGCGAGCCGCCGCGCGGCGCGAGTAAACGACTGCTCCTCGACGACCGCAGCGAAATACCTGAGCTGGTGAAGCGGGGCCCCCGCTGCGCCATCGTCCTTCATAACTGAAAGGTATCACCACCATACCGGACCGTCTATTGACGGTATGCCGGCGCCTCGAAAGACTCACGGGCTACACCCCCCCGAGGCCCCGATGACCAAGGACTTCCTGCTGGGCTGCCACGGACGCGGTGCGCAGCACATCCCCGGTCAGCCCATGACCATCGACGAGAAGTTCCGGCTGGTGAAGGAGTCGGGCGTGTTCGACTTCTTCGACCGCTTGCCGCAGCCGGGAGAGGAGAAGGCGTACCTGAAGGCGGCCGAGAAGTACGACCTGCCGATGAAGACCGGCCTGTGGACCTACCACAAGGGCAAGGACGAGGAGCGGCTCCTCACGAATCTGCGGCTCGCCAAGGACGCCGGCGGCGAGATCCACAACATCATGCTGTACACGCATCACGCCGACGGCCACCCGATCAGCGACGCCGAGGTGGTGGAGTTCTATCTCTACGCCTACGAGCAGGCCCACAAGGTGGGGATCGAGATCACCTTCGAGATCCACATCGAGATGTGGTCGGAGGACTTTCGCCGGGTGATCCCGGTCGCGCGCCTGGTGCGCAAGCACGGCGTGCCGTTCAACGCCCAGCTCGACCACAGCCACGTGATCCTGAAGCTGGAGAGCGCCGAGGAACAGGACCTCTCCGGCATCCGGGAGGACGTCGAGGCGGGGCGGGTGGTGCTCGATCCGTTCGCGCCGCGCAGCATTTTCGACGACTGGTTCGAGGAGAACATCCTGCTCTGGGCGTCGATGCGGCCGGTGGCGCCCAACGGGCCGAAGAACCTCTGGGCCAAGCATCCGGACGGGCGGCCGGGGCGCGCCTGCCAGTATCCGTTCGTCAAGCCCAAGCCGGGCGAGTGGCATTCGCCCTGGTATGCCTACAAGCTCGAGCCGAGCAAGGAGGTGACCCGCAAGGCGCTGCGCGACATCCGCGACAACCCGGGCAGCCGCATCCGCTACATCACGACCGAGATCATCGACCTGCCGGACTACGGCGACGGCGCGAAGTACTCGCTGTTCGAGCAGAACGCCGCCATGGCGCGATGGATCCGCCGGACCTGGGACGAGCTGAAGGCCGGTAAGCCGTGATTACGTATTCGCCGCCGCGACCGATCGACAAGGTGCCCTTGATCGAGCTCGGAGATGCGCGGTCTCCGGACAGCCGCCATGCTCGCGCGGTCGCCGCGGAGCTGCGCGACGCCTGCTCCAGCGCCGGCTTCTTCTATCTGGCGGGCCATGGCGTTCCCCAGGCCCTGCTGGACGGGCAGCTCGAATGGACGCGGCGATTCTTCGCCCTGCCGCCAGCCGTCCGGCAGCGCGTCGCCATGGGCAACTCGCGCGCGCGGCGCGGCTTCGAGCCGCTGGCGACCCAGGTCCTCGATGCCGGCACGCCTCCCGATCTCAAGGAGAGCTTCTATCTGGGGCGAGAGCTGGCCGCCGATCACCCTTATGTTCGCGCCGGGTTGGCGGGATACGGTGCCAACCAGTGGCCCGACGGCATTCCGGGATTCCGCGAGCAGATGGAGGCCTACCTTGGCGAGCTCGCTGCGCTGAGCGTCGACATGATGCGCATCCTCGCGCTCTCGCTCGAGCTGCCGAGGCACTACTTCGACGCGATGATGCAAGAGCCCATGCCGATGCTGCGGCTGATTCACTACCCACCGCACCCGGTCGATGCCAGGACGAATCAGCTGGGCGCGGGGGCCCACACCGACTGGGGTGCCCTCACGTTCCTGCTGCAGGACGATTCCGGCGGCCTGGAGGTGCAGAACGTCGCCGCCGAGTGGGTGGCCGCGCCGCCGGTGTGGGGTACGTTCGTGGTCAATCTCGGCGACATGATCGAGCGCTGGACCAACGGCCTGTACCGCTCGACGATGCACCGCGTGCTGAACCGGGCGAGCGGCCGCAGCCGCTACTCGGTGCCTTACTTCTCGAATCCGGACTTCAACGCGCGCGTCGAATGCCTGCCGACGTGCACCGATGCCGCGCATCCCCCGCGCTACGCCCCGTCCACCGCGGGCGAGCACCTGAAGGAGAGCTTCGAGCTGAGCTACGCGCGCGGGAGAACAGCGCAGGCGCAGCGTTCATAACCAACCAGCAGCCAACCCACCAGGAGAAAGCCATGCCCAGAACAGCGTCGATCCCCCGCTTCCTCGCCGCGCTCGTGCTCGCCGGCGCCGGCTTGTCCGGCGACGCGGCTGCGCAGTCGCTCACCAAGCTGAAGCTTTCGCTCGACTGGCGGTTCGAGGGACACACCTCGTTCTATCACATGGCCAGGGCGAAGGGCTACTTCGAGCAGGAAGGCCTGGACGTCCAGGTCGACGCGGGCAGCGGCTCGGTGGCGGCGGTGCAGCGGGTCGCAAGCGGCGCCTACGATCTGTCCCTCGGCGACATCAGCGCGCTCATCGAGTTCATGGGAAACAATCCCGGCCCGGCGCGGCTGCAGGCGGTGTACATGATGTACGACCAGTTGCCGCTTGCCTATGTGGCACTCAAGAAATCAGGCATGAAATCCTTCGCCGATTTTCCGGGAAAATCGATTGCGGCGGCGAACTTCGAGGTCACCAAGCGACTGTGGCCGATCTTCGCCCGGGCGGCCAGGATCGACCCGGGCTCCGTGCACTGGATGTCGATGGACTCCGCGCTGCGAATCAACGCGGTATTGAAAGGGGAAGCGCAGGTCTTCGGCAGCTTCATTCCGGAGGTCGAGCTCGCCGCCCGCGGCGTGAAGGCGGACGAGGCCGTGATCTTCAGGACTTCCGATCTCGGTGTGCGCCTGTACGGCAACGCGCTCATCTCGAGCACCAGGCTGATCCAGGAGAATCCCAAGGTCGTTGCGGGCTTCGTGCGGGCGGTCAATCGCGCGTTCAAGGAGGGGCTCGCGGATCCGGCGGCGTCGGTGAAGTATCTGAAGCAGCGCGATCCGCTCGTCGACGAGACGATCGAGGTTCAGCGCTTCCTGGAGACCATTCCGTCGATGGTCACCGTTCGCACCCGCGCGGAAGGGCTGGGCGCGGTCGACATGGCCACCCTGGCGAAGCAGGTCGACGACGTCACCGAAGTGTTCGCCACGAAGACCAAGCCCGATCCGGCCGTGGTCTTCAACCCGAGCTTCCTGCCGCCGAAGGCCGACCGGATGCCCCCCGCCGGGAAGTAGCGGTCCGCGAGCGGCGCAGCGCGATTGCCCGGGCGGACGGGCGCCCGGACAATGCGGGATGCTCGCGTCCCTCCGCTTCGCGGTCGTCCTCGCGGCCGGCCTCGTCACTGCCGCCACGATCGGGAAGCTCGTCCCCCATATTCCCTGGCTGGCGAGCACGTTCGACACCTCGCTCGGGCTCGCCGGCCTGCTCGTTTCCGCCGTCATGGTGCCCGGAGCCCTCGTCGGGTGGGTGCTGGGGGGCGTCGTCGACCGGTTCGGTGCGAAGCGCGTTGCGATCGGCGGGATCGGGTTGCACGCGGCTGCGAGCTTTTGCCTGCCGTACGCGACCTCGTTCGGCACGCTCGCCGCGCTCCGGGTCATCGAGGGCATCGGGTACAGCCTGCTGATCGTCGGCGCGACGGTCCTGGTCGTCGGAGTGAGCGCCGCGCGCCGCCGCGCGCTCGCGCTCTCGGTGTGGTCAAGCTTCGCGCCGATCGGTTTCGCGCTCGGGCAATGGGCCGCCGCCGGGGTCGGCGGCGGGGACCGGCTGGCGGAGATCGGGCACGTGCATGCCGCCCTGCTCGCGGGAGCGGCGGTCGCTCTCGCCCTGTTGTTCCCACCGGACGCGCCCGCGCGCGGGACTGCGGTGAGCCGTCCCGTGCGGAGCGCGCTCTCCTATCCGCCGGCGCTCCGCGCCGCCGGCGCGTTTGGCTGCGCGACCGCGGTGCTGCTCTCCGCCGTGGCGTTGACGCCGCTCGTGCTCGCGCCGGCAGCCGGATTGTCGGTCGCCGAAACGGCCCGCCTCACGGCGCTCGCGGCGCTGCCCGGCATCATCGGGCGCTTCGGCTCGGGGTGGCTGCTCGACCGGGCGCTGGCGCCGCTCGCCGTGTTCGCGTCCGCGAGCGTCATCGGAACGGCGTCCCTCGTCGGTTGCCTGCTCGCCCCGATTCCCCTCGCCCTCGCGCTCGTATTCTTCGCGTGCTTCCAGATCTGCATCGGTGCGCTGCCGGGGGTGCTCTCGGCGATGCTCCCGCACGTCGCGCCGACGCCCGCGCAGCTCGGCACCGTGACTGGCATGAGCAATCAGACGGCCAATCTGGGCAACCTGATCGGGCCGCCGCTCGTGCTCTCGGTGTTTGCCGCTGCCGGCCCCGGCGCCGCCTCGATGGTGCTGGTCGCGGCCGTCGCGCTCGGCCTCGCGGCGATCGGCAACGTGGCGGTGTTCCGCGCGGCGAGGGTCTGACCCTCACCCCCAACCCCTCTCCCACTGACGCGGGCGAGGGGAGCATCGTGTCGCGCGAGCGCGATCACTCGGACGGGCTGAGGCAGTCCGCCAGGCCCGCCTCGAGCGACGCGCGATCGAGGCCGCGGCCGATGAACACCAGCCGGCTCGTCGGGGTCTCGGCGCCCCAGGGATCGACCGGCTTCAACTCCATCAGGCGGTGCACGCCCTGCAGCACCCAGCGCCGCGGGTCGCCCGCGATCGCCAGGATTCCCTTCAACCGGAAGATGTCGTCGCCGCGCTGCGCGAGCAGCGCCTTCAGGTGCGCCTCGAGGCGCGCCAGGTCGAAGCGCGCCGCGAGGACGATCGCGACCGACTCGAGCGAGGGGTCATGCTGGTGCTCGTCGTCCTCCAGGAAGTCCGGCTGGGCCGCCATCGTGCGCGACAGGTTGAAGGCGCCGATCCCGAGGATGCGCTCGAGATCCACCTTCGCGTGGCTCGAGCGGAGGATCGGCGCGGTGGCGTTGAGCCCGCGGACGCGGCGCTCCAGCGCCCCGAGCTCCGCTTCGCCGACGAGATCGACCTTGTTGAGGATGATGCGGTCGGCGATCACGATCTGGTCGACCGCCTGGTTGTCGGCGCCGTGCCGGCTCGGATCGTCCAGGTGCCCGCCGGCGTGCTTCGCGTCGACCAGAGTGACGATCGCGTCGAGATTGACCTGCCGCGCGACCTCCTGGTCGACGAAGAAGGTCGCCGCGACCGGCGTCGGGTCGGCGAGGCCGCTCGTCTCCACCAGGATGTGGTCGAACCTCTCGCGCCGAAGCATGAGCTTCTCGAGGATGCGGAGCAGGTCCGCGCGCGCGGTGCCGACGCAGCAGATGCAGCCGTTGGTGAGCTCGAAGATCTCCTCGTCGGAGCCGAGCACGAGATCGGCGTCGATGTTGATCTCGCCGAACTCGTTCTCGATGACCGCGATGCGGTGGCCGTGCCGCTCGGTGAGGATGTAGTTGAGGAGCGTCGTCTTCCCCGAGCCGAGGAAGCCGGTCAGGATCGTGACCGGGATCGGTTGCGACCGCTGCGAATCAGGCATGCTTCTCCGCCTTGATCTCCTGCCAGGTCTTGCGCAGCCAGCGGGCAATCGCCGCGTTCTGCTCGATGAGCGAGTATTTCGCCCCGCCGCCGTAGTCCGGCATGTCGATCATGTCGGTGGTGATCCAGCGCAGCGGGTCGCCGGGGTGGTCACGATGGTGGCGCAGCACCCGGCGCACCACGTCCTTGCACGGCTCGACGCGGTGCGCATGCCAGGAGGAGTGCCATTCGCCGGGCTTGGGCTTCAGGAACGGGTATTGGCACGCGCGGCCCCAGCTCCCGCCCTCCTTGATCGCCCACTGGTTCTTCGGGCCGTTCGGCGAGACCGGGCGCACCTGCAGCCACACCGTCATTCCCATGCCGATCCATTCGTCGAGGACGTTGCCTTCCTCGTAGGGGTCGATCGCCAGCCGCCCGGCCTCGACGTCCTCGCGGATGCCGCTCACGTCCTGCTCCTCGGGGTTCTCCACCTTGAGCAGGACGTGGCTGTGGTCGAGGACGAAGTTGAACGGGATGCCGTGCGAGCGGACCATGCGCGCCACGCGGCTCACCCGCCGGAAGTCCTCCGACCACATGTAGATGTGGACCTCGAAGCCGATGGTGATCCCGAGCTTGCCGCCGAGATCGTAGGCGTGGCGGTAGAAGTCCACGACCTCCTGGTCGGTCACGACGTGGCCCTGCGCGTGCTTGGTGAGCACCATCAGGTCGTGGCACTCGGCGCCCGCCTCCTTGCAGATGCGGAGGTTCTTCTCGAGCTGCGCCTCGTCCTTGCCCACGGTGTACGACCAGAGCCCGGTGCGGATCGGCAGGTCGTATTTCTGCGCCGCGCGGAGGTACTCGTTCTCGACGCCGGGCTGCGGCATGCGGTCGAAGTGGTCGAACACGCCGGCTTCCTTCACCAGCCGGAACTGCTCGTCCACGGAGACCGGGGCCGTGTGCATCGCCCCGCGGCCGTTGCAGCCGATCGAGAACTCGCTTTTCACTTGCGCTTCTCCTGTAACGCCTGCAGCACCTGCTCCGGCGTGATCGGGTAGTGGCG
>DATEDA010000128.1:0-2672 GCA_035286595.1 Burkholderiales bacterium
AATGTGGAGCGAGGCGATCGGACGCGCGCTGCAGCACGGCGACCCGGCGGGCACGGTCTGGCGACCGGGCGAGACGGACGTGTCCATCCGGCCGGGGTGGTTCCACCATCCCGCGGAGGACGCGCGCGTGAAGAGCGTGGAACAGCTCGAGGCGATCTACTTCACGTCGGTCGGGCGGAACTCCAAGCTGCTGCTCAACGTGCCGCCGACGCGTGAGGGAGTGCTGCATCCGAACGACGTCGCGCGACTCGCGGCATTTCGCACTCGGCGGGACACGCTCTTCGCGGAGGACCTCGCCGCGGGCCGCCGCGTGACGTGGCGCGTGACGTGGCGCGTGACGTGGCGCGCGACGGGCGCGCGAAGCGCCGTCGCCGAGGTGGACGTCGGCCGCGCGGTGCCGATCGGGCTCGTGCGCCTCGAGGAGGAGATCGCGCACGGGCAGCTCGTGGCGCGTTATCGCCTCGAGGGCACGGACGACGCCGGCGCGTGGCGCGAGCTGGCTCGCGGCGAGACGATCGGGTACCGGAAGCTCGAGCGGTTCGCTCCGGCGACGATTCGCCGGCTGCGCGTCACGATCGAGGACGCGCTCGACGCGCCGCGCGCGCCACGGATCGGCGTCTACGCCTGACCTTCGCGCACGCGGCCCGGTCGCAGTAACATCAAGAGAGATCCCGTACCTCACCACCGGTCGAAGGAGTCGTGCCATGATGCATCGGCCCCGCGCGCTCGCCCTTGCACTCGCTCTTTGCCTGTTCGCGCTCGTTTCGGCGAGTGCCGGTGCGCAGCGCCAGATCACGACACCGAGGGAAGAGTTCGGCGCCAACTTCGGCGACGACTACTTCCTCGCGAGCTACCGGCAGATCGCCGCGTACTGGCGCAAGCTCGAGCGCGAGTCCGACCGCATCCGGGTGGTGGAGATCGGGAAGACCGCCGAGGGACGCCCGCACCTGATGGCGATCGTGACGTCGCCCGAGAACCACCGGAACCTCGCGCGCTACAAGGAGATCTCGTCGCGCCTCGCGCACGCCGAGGGTCTCACCGACAGCACGGCGCGTGCACTCGCGAAGGAAGGGAAGGCGGTCGTCTGGATTGACGGCGGGCTCCACGCAACCGAGGTGCTCGGCGCGCAACAGCTCGGCGAGATGGTCTACCAGATGGTGAGCCGCACCGACGAGGAGACGCTGCGATTCCTCAACGACTGCATTCTTCTGCTGGTGCACGCGAATCCGGACGGCAACGATCTCGTCGCCGACTGGTACATGCGGAACCCGGTGCCCGAGCAACGCACGACGAGCGGCCTGCCGCGCCTCTACCAGAAGTACATCGGCCACGACAACAACCGGGAGTTCTTCACCTCGACGCAGGCCGAGACGGAGAACATCAACCGGGTGCTCTACCACGAGTGGTTCCCGCAGCTTTTCTACAACCACCACCAGAGCGGACCGGCGGGGACGATCGTGTACTCACCCCCCTTCCGCGATCCGTACAACTACAATCTCGACCCGATGCTGCTGCTCGGGCTGCAGTCCGTCGGCGCGCACCTGCACACGCGTCTTGCGCTGGAGGGCAAGGGCGGCGCGACGATGCGCTCGGGCGGCCCGTACGATGGCTGGTGGAACGGCGGCATCCGCAACACCGCGACGTTCCACAACATGATCGCGATTCTGACCGAGATGATCGGGAGCCCGACGCCGATGCGCGTGCCGCTCGTCGCGCAGCGGCAGATCCCGTCGGCGGACCTCGCGCTTCCGGTGCCGCCGGGTGAGTGGCACTTCCGGCAGTCGGTGGATTACTCCATCACGCTCGACCGCGCGCTGCTCGACTACGGGAGCCGGATGCGCGAGAACGTGCTCTACAACATTTACGCGATGGGGCGGCACTCGATCGAGCGCGGGGGCCGGGACCACTGGACGGTGAACCCGCGGCGCGACGCCGAGGTCGCGGCGCGATTCGGCGCCGCGCCCGGTGCCGCGCCCGGTGCCGCGCCCGGTGCCGCGCCCGGCGGCGCGGGCGCCGCCGGTGGTGGCCGGGGCGGAGGGCGCGGCGGCCGCGGCGAAGCGAGCGCCGCGCAGGACGCGGCGATCTGGGCCGCGCAGCACACGCGGGAGTTCCGCGATCCGCGCGGGTTCATCATCCCGGCCGACCAGGCGGACTTCCCGACCGCGGTGAAGTTCATCAGTGCGCTGCGGGAGACGGGGATCACCGTGCATCGCGCGACGAGCGCCTTCGACGTCGCGGGGAAGCGCTATCCCGCCGGATCGTTCGTCGTCTTCACGGCGCAGGCGTTCCGCCCGCACGTGATGGACATGTTCGAGCCGCAGGTACACCCGGACGTCTTCCCGTACCCCGGCTCGCCGCCGACGCCCCCGTACGACAACGCGGGGTGGACGCTGGCCTTCCAGATGGGCGTGCAGTTCGACCGCGTGCTCGACGGCTTCAGTGGCCCGTTCGAGCGGGTGACGAGCTGGAATGTCGCGCCGCCAGCCGGCACGGTGGCGAGCGCCGAGGGCGCGGCGGGCTTCGTCACGAGCCCGCGCGTGAATGACGCGTTCATCGCGCTCAACCGGCTGCTCACGGCGAACGAGGAGGTGTACCGGCTCGCGAGCCCGCTCACGGTGAGCGGCAAGAGCTTTCCAGCGGGCGCGTTCTACGTCCGCACGAAGCGCACGACA
>DATEDA010000129.1:0-14716 GCA_035286595.1 Burkholderiales bacterium
GGCCGCGCAGCACTCGCAGTCGCTGCACGCGTGGTTCTGCCACATCCCGGGATTGAAAGTCGTGCTTCCCTCGACGCCCTACGACGCCAAGGGGCTCATGAAGACGGCGATCCGGGACGACAACCCGGTCGTCTTCTTCGAGGACAAGATGATGTACAGGATGAAGGGGCCGGTGCCGCCGGACGATTACACGATCCCGTTCGGCGTGGCGGACATCAAGCGCGCCGGCACCGACATCACGATCGTCGCAACGAGCAGCATGGTTCAGGTGGCGCTTGGCGCAGCGAAGCTGCTCGAGCAGGCCGGCATCAGCGCGGAGGTCATCGATCCGCGCACCGTCTGGCCGCTCGACGAGCAGACGCTCGTCGAATCGGTGAAGAAGACGTCGCGCGCCATTGTCGTCGACGAAGGCTATGGACGTTACGGCGTGACTGCGGAGATCGCATCGGTCATTGCGGAAGGCGCATTCTTCAACCTGGAGGCGCCGGTAAAGCGGATGGGGGCGATGCACGTTCCCATTCCATTCTCTCCGCCCCTGGAAGACGCCACCGTTCCCACCGAGCAAACGGTGTTCGAGGCGGCACGGGCGCTCTGCGGCTAGAACCCCACGGTTATTCAGTCGATCATCATGGCCGCTAGTGTTGTCATGCCGGCGCTGGAAATGGCGCAGGAGACCGGAAAGATCCTCGCGTGGCTGAAAAAGGAAGGCGACGCCATCAGCAAGGGCGAGCCGCTCCTCGAGGTGGAAACCGACAAGGCCATCGTCGAGATCGAGGCGACCGCTGATGGGGTGCTCGCAGGCGTCAAGTCGCACGAAGGCGACGTCGTTCCAGTCGGCGTGACGATCGCGTGGATCCTCGCTCCCGGAGAGCAGCCGCCCGCCGAATCCCCCACTGCCGCGCCATCCGCACGCAAGATCACCGAGCAGCCGCAACCCGCAGCGGCAAGTCCGACTCCGGCGCCTGCGGAAACGGCCGCCCCCGCCGAAGGCGGTGCCAGAATTTCACCCAAGGCCCGACGCCTGGCCAAAGAGCGCGGCGTGGACATCAACCGCATCCGCGGAACGGGTGCGGATGGAACCATTACCAGCGAAGACGTTCTGGCGGCAGCGGAAGCGCCTCCGGTCGCAGCCGCTCCGGCCCAGGCGTCCGCGGCTCTCAGCGCCATCGCCCGGTTAATGGCCGAGCGAACCACCCAGAGCTGGACGCAGGTACCGCACTTCTTTCTGGTGCGTGAAATCGACGCCGGAGCTCTCGTGCAGACTCGGGAGCAACTGGGACCCGCGATCGAGCGCGACCGCGGGGTGAAGGTCACTCACACGGATCTTCTCGTCGCGCTCACGGCACGAGTGCTGAAAAAACATCCCAAGCTGAACGCGAGCTGGGCCGGCAATGCAATCCAGCTGAATCCGCAGGTGAACATGAGCGTGGCCATGGCGGTTACCGACGGCGTCGTCGGGGCCGTGATTCCCAACGCCGACCTCGCGGCGCTGGCCGACATCGCGCTGCAGCGACGGGATCTGACCGAGCGCGCCAGAAGCGGGCGCCTGAGGCCCGCGGATCTGGCCGCCGGAACCTTCACCATCACCAACCTGGGCATGTACAGCGTCGACGCTTTCAACGCCATCATCGCACCCCCGCAGGCCGCCAGCCTGGCCGTCGGGCGCATTGCCGATCGGGTGGTGGCGGTGAATGGTCAACCCGGCGTCCGTCCAATGATGACCCTTACGCTCTCGGGCGATCACCGAGTCGTCGATGGCGCTCAAGCCGCCGTTTTTCTCAATGATCTGGCCGAAGCGATCCGCGTCCCGGGGGAATGGCTCGGTTGACTAGCGCCGCGCGTACTGGACGGAGCCGAACATCACCTCGCGCTGCTCGGGGGTGAGCGGCCCGGTGCGGCGCCGGTCCGCGAGCACCTGCAGCCCGCGCTTGACCGCCGGGCGTTCGTTGAGCTTGTCGAACCAGCGCCTGACGTTCGGGTAGTCGTCCATGTTCACGCCCTGCCGCTCGTAGGAGCGCAGCCACGGCATGACCGCCATATCGGCGATCGTGTACTCGCGGCATCCGACGTACGGACTCTCGCCGAGGCGCCGGTCGAGCACGCCATAGAGCCGGTTCGCCTCGTTCCGGTAGCGGTCGATCGCGTACGTGATCTTCTCGACCGAATAGCCGAGGAAGTGGTGCGCCTGGCCGAGCATCGGGCCGATGTGCCCCATCTGGAACATGATCCACTGCATCACCGCCCAGCGATCGCGGATGTCGGCGGGCAGGAACTTGCCGGTCTTGGACGCAAGGTAGAAGAGGATCGCGCCGGATTCGGCGAGCGCCATCGGCTTGCCGCCCGGCCCGTCGCGATCGACGATCGCCGGCATCTTGTTGTTCGGGCTGATCTTGAGGAACTCGGGCTTGAACTGGTCGCCGGCCTGGATGTCGATGGGGTGCACGGTGTACGGGAGCCCGGTCTCCTCGAGCATGATGTGGATCTTGTGCCCGTTGGGCGTGGGCCAGGTATAGAGGTCGATCATTTCTTCTCCTAACGACGGGCGGCCACAGCCGATCCGTGGTCGTCCCTAAACGAGCTTCACGAGCTGCTTGCCGAGGTTCTCGCCGCGCAGCATGCCGATGAACGCCCGCGGCGCGTTCTCGAGCCCCTGCGCGACCGTCTCCCGGTACTTGATCCTTCCCTCGCCGACCCACCGCCCGAGCTCCTCGAGCGCGCGGGGCCAGAGCTCCATGCGGTCGCTCACGATGAAGCCCTGCATCCGGATGCGGTTGACGAGCACCGAACGGAGGTTCCTGACGCCGTAGGGCTCGGTCGCGTTGTACTGCGAGACGAGCCCGCAGATCGTGATGCGCGAGGCCGGGTTCATCAGCGGCAGGACGGCGTCCAGCACCTCGCCTCCCACGTTCTCGAAGTGCACGTCGATGCCCTTCGGCGCCGCGGTCTGCAGGTCGTCGCGGAGCCGGCCCGCCTTGTAGTCGACGCAGGCATCGAACCCGAGCTCGCCCACGACGTAGTCGCACTTGGCCTTGCCGCCCGCGATGCCGACCGCGCGGCAACCCTTGAGCTTCGCGAGCTGTCCGACCACGCTGCCGACCGCGCCCGAAGCGGCGGACACGGCGACGGTCTCGCCCGGCTGCGGCTGGGCGATATCGAGCAGGCCCATCCACGCGGTGACGCCGGGCATGCCGAGCACGCCGAGCGCGTAGGAGGGCGGCGCCTTCGAGCGCTCGACCTTGCGCACGCCCGCGCCGTCGGAGACGGCGTACTCCTGCCAGCCGAACGCGCCGGTGACGAGATCGCCCCTGGCGAAGCGCGGATGCCGCGACTCGACCACCTCGCCGACCGTGCCGCCGGTCATCACCTCGCCGAGCTCGACGTACCTCGCGTACGACTTCTTCGCGTCCATGCGGCCGCGCATGTACGGGTCGAGCGAGAGCCAGTGATTGCGGACCAGGAACTGGCCGTCGCCGGGCTTCGGGATCGCAGCTGCGCTGAGCTTGAAGTTCGCTTCGGTGACCCAGCCCTCAGGCCGGCTGACGAGCAGAATCTGGCGATTGGCGGGCACTGGCACGTCTCGGACTGACCGGCGCGCAGTGTAGCAGGGGCGAGGAAGCGGGCGCGGTGGGAGGCGCCCGCACAAAGCGCACGCGCCGGTCGCGGACTCCGCGAACCGGCGCGTGCGTAGAGCTCGATGGCGGCGGCCCGTTCAGGCCGCCGCGGGTGGGCTTACTTCTTACCCTTCTTGGTCGCCGCAACGCTCGACGACGGGACGACGAGGCGCTGATTCTCGGCGACGCTGCGGACCTGGTAAAGCCCGTCGGGGCGGAAGAGCCAGGTCTCGACGAAGCTCACGGTGTCACGGTTGCCGAGCAGCTCGGGCGAGGGCGCGGGCAGCGGGCCCGCGCGATGAACGCTCCGGATCGCGATCTGCTCCACGTCCTTGTGCCCGTTGGAACGCATCACCGCCACGTGGACCGGCTTGCCGTCGCGATCGATGCTGATGTTGAGCACGACCACCGATTTCAGGATCGGCGGCAGCGAGTCGGCGCGCTCGCGCGAGTTCTTCGCGTGGATGTGCTGCGCCACGTGCTTCTTGTACACGTCCATCGTGGCCGCGTTCGACGCCGGTCCGCGCACGACCGGCGCCGGTGCGGCGGTGGGCGGCGCGACGGCCTGCACCGGCGGCGCCGCGGGTTGCGGTACGGCCGGCGGGGGCGACTCGACCGTCGCGCAGCCGGCGACGGCGGCGATCGCGCAGAGCGCGAGGTACTGCGGAATTCGGTTGCGACGCATGGCGATGATCCCTCCCAGGGTTCCAATCGAACCAGGGCAGGCTAGCATCGGCGGCGCGCGCCGGGCGCCATGTCGTCGTCATGATCGTGACCGAGTGCTTGCCGCCGCGCGCGGCGATCGTCGGACGGTCGTCACGAGCGTGACCGACTTCGCAGTGTCCGGTCGTCGTCATGAAGCCGACGGCGCCGTCAGCCGGCCGACAGCTCAACCGGTGGCGAAGCGCTCGGTGTGGAAGCTCGAGTCGCCGAGCCAGAAGTCGATCATCGTCAGCCGCTTCGCGAGATGCGCCGCCGGCAGCTCGTTGGTGACGCCCATGCCGCCGTGCAGCTGGATCGCCTCCTTCGCGACCGCGCGCCCCGCGCGACCGACGAGCGATTTCGCGGCCGAGACCGCGCGCCGACGCTCCGCGGCATCGTCGGACTGCGCCTTCACGGCGGCGAGGCAGGCCATCGACTTCGACTGCTCGGCGTGGATCAGCATGTCGACCGCGCGATGCTGCAGCGCCTGGAAGCGTCCGATCGGCTGGCCGAACTGCTGGCGGGTCTTCAGATACTCGAGCGTCGCCGCATTGAGCGCCTCGATCACTCCGACCGCCTCGGCGCAGAGCGCCGCCGCGCCGAGGTCCACCGCCCGCTCGAGGAGCGGCAGCCCCGCGTCCACCGGACCGAGCACGGCCCCGGCGCCGACGTGCACGCCGTCGAGGGCGACGTCCGCCGCGCGCAGACCGTCGATGGTGCGATAGTCCGTGACGCCCACGCCGCGTGACTTTGCGTCGACGAGGAACAGCGTGATGCCCTGACGGTCCCGCTGGCCTCCCCCGGTGCGCCCGGTGACGATGAGGGTGTCGGCGGTCGCGCCGTGGAGCACCACCGCCTTGCGGCCGTTCAGCACGTAGCCGCCGCCCTCGCGCCGCGCGGTGGTCGAGACGTCGTGCAAGTCGTAGCGCGATTGCGGCTCGCCGTGCGCGAGCGCGAGGAGCCATTTTCCGGCGGCGAGGCGCGGCAGGATGTCCTGCTTCTGCGACGCGGCGCCGGCGAGGTTGACGACTCCGCCGCCGAGGACGACCGTCGCGAGGTACGGCTCGACGACCATCCCCCGTCCGAGTTCCTGCAGCACCACCATGACGTCGACCGCGGTGCCGCCGAAGCCGCCGTGCGCCTCCGGAAACGGTACGCCGAGCAGGCCCAGCTCGGCGAACTGCGCCCACATGCGCTCGCTCCAGCCCCGCGGCGTGGCGATCGCCTGGGTGCGCGCCGCGAACGAGTACTCGCTCGCGACGAAGCGCGCGATGGCGTCGCGGAGGAGCTGCTGCTCTTCGCTCAGCGAGAAATCCACTTCTAGAGCCCCAGCACGTGCTGCGCGATGATGTTGCGCTGGATCTCGTTCGAGCCGCCGTAGATCGAGACCTTGCGCCAGCCGAAGTAGCGCGCCGCCAGGGGGGCGGCGTACGCGGGGGCGAACGGCGCCGCGGGGCCGCCCTCCTCGATCGCCCGGCGCGAGAACGGCGCCGCCGCGGGCCCGAGAGCCTCCATCATCAGCTCGGTGAGCGCCTGCTGGACCTCGGTCCCCGCGATCTTCAGGATCGACGCCTCGGGGCCCGGCTTGTCGCGCGCGGAGAGCACGCGCAGCAGCGTCGTCTCGAGCGCAATGAGGTCGATCTCGACCTGCGCGAGCCGCGCCCGGAACACCGGGTCCTCGGCGAGCGGCCGGCCGCTCTTGGTCTGCAGCGACGCGATCTCCTTCAGGAGCTGGAGCTCGCGCTTCGAGGCGCCGACGCCGGTGATGCCGGTGCGCTCGTAGCCGAGCAGGAACTTCGCGTACGTCCAGCCCCGCCCCGCCTCGCCGACGAGGTTCTCGGCCGGCACCTCGACGTCGTCGAAGAACACCTCGTTCACCTCGTGCTCCTCGTCGTAGAGGATCAGCGGCCGCACGGTGACCCCCGGCGAGTGCATGTCGATCAGGAGGAAGCTGATGCCCTCCTGCTTCTTGACCGTCGCGTCGGTGCGCACCAGGCAGAAGATCATGTCGGCGTACTGCGCGAGCGTCGTCCACGTCTTCTGCCCGTTCACGACGTAGCGGTCGCCCCGGCGCTCGGCCCGGGTCTTGAGCGAGGCGAGATCCGAGCCCGAGCCCGGCTCCGAGTAGCCCTGGCACCACCAGTCCTTGTTCTCGCGGATGCGCGAGAGGTAGTGCTCCTGCTGCCAGGGGCTGCCGAACTGCATGATCACCGGCGCGACCATGTTGAGCCCGAACGGGATCAGCCGGGGGGCGCCGGCGGCGGCGCACTCCTCGTCGAACAGGTGATGCTCGACCGGCGTCCAGCCGCGGCCGCCGTGCTCCTTCGGCCAGTGGCCGGCGAGCCAGCCCTGGCGCGCGAGGAGGTCCTGCCAGCGCACCCAGTCGTCCTTGACGAGCGCGCGGTGGCCGAGGACCTTCTCGGCTATGTCGCGGGGGAGATTGGCGCGGACGAACGCGCGGACCGCTTCGCGGAACGCCTGCTCTTCGGGGGTGTAGGTGAGATCCATCCGGGGCGGCTCCGAGGAGGCGCGGGAAAGCGCATGGTAGCCCCGCGCCTGCGGGACGATCAACCGCCGGGACCGCGGACCCAGCGGTTGCGGTCAGCGAAGCTTGTACGAGTCCAGCTCGTAGACGTCAATGAACGCGTCGCCTTCGAACCGTGCTCGGGCGATGCGTTTCACCTCGGGGGCGTACCAAACCGTCAGCGTGAACGGCAGGTGGCCCCGGAACATTGTCGTCTGGTTGAGATACGAGGCTGATACCAGCCCGTTGAGCAGGACCTTCGTCGCCTCGAACGTCCCCGCGGGCACCGTGACCCGCTCGGTCCCCACCACTCGCCCGCCCTCGAACTGGTAGGCCCGTTCGCCGGTTGGTGTAGTGACCCTCTCGATGCCCCGGATCGGGACCCGGCCGAGCTGTTCGCCCGAGCGCAGCGTCCGGAACGCCTGCGCGAAGGGCGCAACCTCGATGACGCTGCCTCGGTAGTAGCCGAAAAAGTCGCGGCGAAACTCGAGC
This sequence comes from Burkholderiales bacterium, assembly GCA_035286595.1. Lineage (GTDB taxonomy): Bacteria > Pseudomonadota > Gammaproteobacteria > Burkholderiales > SG8-39 > DATEDA01. The sequence goes on from DATEDA010000129.1 coordinate 7,330, forward strand.
TCGTCGACGAACTGGCCCCGGTCGCTTGCTGCCTCGACGATGGTCGCCTCGGTAACCGCGCGGACCGTGACCGTGTACTTGCGGCTGCGATCGTTCGGCTTATAGCGCACGTCGATGATCGCGTACGTCCAGGTGTCGCCGACCTGCGGCATCTGCTTCGGCAGCGTCGTGTCGACCGGCGGAAGCCCGGCCTTTGCGGCCGCGGTGGCGGCGGCCGCCGCTTTCGCCGCGGCCAGCTGCTCGCGCTGTGCGAGGGCAGCTCGGGCTCGCGCCGGCACCTCGCGGACCCACTCCGCGGGAACGGCGAAGTTGATGTTCTGGATCGCCGTCGCGACCAGCCCGAACGTCGCGATGCCGACCAGATTTCCCTCGGCGTCGAACAGGCCGCCCCCGCTCGACCCCGAGGACATCGGCGCAGTGGTCTGGATGAGCGGTGCCTTGCCGTCGGGGCCGCGCAGCGAAGAGATCAACCCATCGCTCATCGTGAGCTCGAGGCCGACGGGCGCGCCGATGGCGTAGACGCGCTGCCCGATGCGCAGGCCGCCGGAGCCGACGATCGCGACCGGCGGCGCCCTGAGCTCCTTGACGTGGAGCTGGCACAGGTCGCGCTCGGTGTCGGGAAACTCGAGCGTCGCGCCGTAGCTCACGTTGCCGCGCTCGACGCGGAGCCGCTCCGCCTTCGCGAGGACGTGGCAGCTCGTGATGATCCTCTCCGAGGCGACCACGACGCCGCTCCCCTGGCTCAGCGGCCCGCCTCGTGCGTCCTGCGCGAGCACGACGAACACGCTCGGCGAGAGCTTCTCGAAGAGCTTGTCCGGCTCGAGGGCCTGGGCGGGCGTCGCGAGCAGCGCAGCGAGCACCAGCCCCGCGCCTGGAAAGACCTGACTCATCGCTTTCGTCTTCAGCGTCATTTCGGAGGCAGGAGCCCTTTGAGGTCGTCGAGGTCGACCGGCTTGTCCGGCGCGCTCGGCGCCGCGGCCTCGGGCGCGGCAGCAGGGCGATCGCCGGCGGTGCGGGGCGGAACCGGGTCCCCCGTATAGCTCAGGCCCACGAGCTGTACCTCGGCCTCCTCGCGACTCACGAGCACCGGCGTGACGCGGCCGGCCAGGATGCCGAACGATATGTCGGTGCGAACGTAACGCGTCTCGCCGGCGGCCAGCTCGATGCGCACGGCTCTCGTGACCTCGGTCGTCGTGGCGACGATGTACACGCCGGCAGGGCGATCCACGAAAAAGAATCCGTTTGGAACCGAGCGCCCGACCGGCACGTCGTTGACCCGGATCTCGGGCTGAATGGCGAACCCTCGCGGCGACGTACGGTACAAATAGATGCGCCCGTGGCCGGCGGCTGGCGGCCCGAGGGCAGTCCGGATTTCATCGCGGGTAGCGCCGCCGGTCGCGCATCCGGCCAGCAGCGCGATCAGCCCCAAGCCGCAAGCGATTCGCGCAATCATCAGCGGTTCCCTCCCCAAGGAACCACAATTCTGTCACGGGGAAACCCGGTGCGGGAGAGCCTATTTCGCGCGACCCGTCAGCGGCCTGCCCCGGGGCGCGGCGACCCGCGCCGCAAGAAAGATCCCGGCGAGCAGGAGGGTCATGCCGACGAGCTTTACAGGGCCGACCGGCTCGCCGAGGAGCAGCCACGCGAGCGCAGTCGAGCCGATCGGCTCGCCGAGGATCGCAAGCGCGATGAGGGTGGCCGAGAGGTACTTCAACGCCCAGTTGAAGCTGGTATGGCCGAGGAGCTGCGGCCCGATCGCGAGCGCGAGGAGCATCAGCCACGACGCGGGCGCGAACCCGCCGAGCGGCGCGCCGACCGCCGCGGCGAGGAGCACGAGGCAGACCGCGGCGGTTGCGTACACCACCCCAATGTACGCGAGGAGCGACATCGTGCGCCGCAGCCGGCGGCCGATCAGCAGGTAGCCGCAGACCGTCAGCGAGCCGATGAGTGCGAGCGCGTTGCCAAGCACGGGCGCACCGGCCTCGTCGGCAGCGTCGGTGAGGAAGACCACCGCGCTGCCGGCGACCGCGAGCGCGATCGCTACGACCATCGCCGCCCCGAGCCGCTCGCGAAACAACCACCACGACGCGATGCCGATCCAGATCGGGTTGGTCGCGACGAGCGCGACGCTGGAGGCGACCGAGGTGTACTCGAGCGAGAGGATCCAGGTCGCGAAGTGCGCCGCGAGGAACGCGCCCGAGGCGATCGCAAGCCCCCAGTCCCGCCACGCCAGCCCGGCGAGTTCGTCGCGGCACCGCACGAGCACGACCGGTGCGAGGATCAGCGCCGCGAATGCCAACCGCCACGCCGCGATCGACAGCGACGGCACGCCATCGGACTGGAGCCAGCGGATGAGGATCGACGCGGTCGAGACGACGAGCACGCCGGCGGCGAGCACCGCCAGGACGCGCGTCCGGGAGGGCGAGTCGCTTGCTTGGGTCATCCCACATCCTAGCGTCCCACCCCCGTTCGCGACGGTCGCCACCATTCGCGAGAACCGCTCAGGGCCTCATGTACACTGCCGGCCGAGGGGATCGTGATCCCCCACCCCTAGGAGGAGACACCATGCAGGCCATCAGAAAGCTCGCGCTAGCGGGCCTGGCCGGTTGCGGCTTCGTCGCCGCGCAACCGACCGTCGCCCAGACCACCCTCACGTATTCCTCGTGGGTGAGCCCGACGCACCACGTCACGCTCTGGCAGACCAGCTGGACCAAGGAGGTCGAGAAGGCCACCAACGGCCGGGTCAAGTTCCAGATGCTGCCCAAGCACCCGTCGGCTCCGCCGGGGACTTTCGACGCGGTGCGGGACGGGCTGATGGATCTCTCCTATGTCACCGCGAGCTACACGCCGGCACGCCACGTGCTGCCGACGATGGCCGAGCTGCCCGGCATGGGCGACACGTCCCTGGTGAACTCGGTGGCCTACTCGCGCATCCACTGGAAGTACTTCGACCAGCTCGGCGAGTACAAGGGCGTGAAGCTGCTCGGCGTGTTCACCCACGGCCCCGGCCAGATCTTCACCAAGAAGCCGGTGAAGACCCTCGCCGACCTCCAGGGCCTCAAGATCCGCACCGGCGGCGGCGTCGCCGAAACGGTCGGCAACGCGATCGGCGCGGTCGCTTTCGTGAAGCCCGCACCGGAGTCCTTCGAACTCCTCAAGTCGGGCGTCGCCGACGGCACGTTCTTCCCGATGGAGGCGTTCCTCTCGTTCCGGCTCGAGACGGTCGTCGGGCAGGTGACCGAGATCCCGGGCGGCATGTACAGCTCGTCGTTCGGCTTCTTCATGAACGAGGACAAGTGGAACAAGCTGCCGAAGGAGGACCAGGCGGCGATCGAGCGCCTCTCCCGGGAGCACGTCGCGCGCAGCGCCGGGAAGTCCTGGGACAGCGCCGACGCCAAGAGTCGCGACGCGATCGAGAAGGCGCGGGTACCTCTGGTCAAGGCGAGCCCGGCGCTGCACGCCGAGATCCGCAAGCGCTCCGATCCGATCATCGAGGACTGGATCGCGAAGGCGAACGCCAAGGGCGTGGACGCGCCCAAGGTGCTGGCCGAGTTCCGCGCCGAGCTGAAGAAAGTCGCCGCCGGGAACTGACGCCGGCTCCGGGGAGCGACGAAAGGGCGCGGGACCCGCTTCCGCGCCCTCTTCTTTCATGAGTTCGCGCGAGCATCGCTGGGAGCGCCGCGCGGACGCGGTGCTTGGCGTCACCGCGTCGGCGATCCTGTTCGCGCTGATGCTGCTCACCTTCGTGGACGTGGTGGGCCGCTACCTGTTCAACCGCCCGCTGCGCGGCGGGTTCGAAGTCACCGAGCTGCTCCTGCTGGTCCTGATCTTCGCGGGCCTGCCGCTCGTCTCGCGCGCCGACGAGCACGTGACGATGGATTTCGTCGACCGCCTGCTCGGCGCGCGTGCCAAGCAGACGTTCGTGCGCGTCGTGCACGGGCTGTGCGCGGCGATCATGTTCCTGCTCACCTGGTTGATGTGGCTCAAGGCCGACCGGATCTGGGCCTACCGCGACGCCACCGACGTGCTGCGGATCGCCTACGGCCCGTTCGTCTATTTCATGGCGGTGATGATCGCGTTCACCGGCCTCATCCACCTCTACAAGATGCTCGAGCGCAAGTGACCGAAGGCCTGATCGCGCTCGCCGCGATGATGCTGGTCGCCTTCGGCCGCGTGCCGATCGCGCTCGCCATGGGCGTCGTCGGCGTCGTCGGGTACGCCTACATGCGTGACTGGAACTGGACGATCGCGTTCGCCATGGTGCAGGGCAAGCTCTACGAGACCGGCCGCAACTACACGCTGTCGGTGGTGCCGCTCTTCATCCTGATGGGCAACTTCGTGACCCGCGCCGGCATGTCGCAGGAGCTGTTCCGCGCCGCCTACGCCTTCATCGGCCACCTGCGGGGCGGGCTCGCCATGGCGACGATCTGGGCGTGCGCCGGATTCGGCGGCATCTGCGGCTCCTCGATCGCCACCGCCGCGACCATGGCGAAGGTCGCCTACCCCTCGATGAAGCGCTTCGGCTACTCCGACCGGCTCGCCACCGGCGCCATCGCCTCGGGCGGCACGCTGGGCATCATGATCCCACCCTCCACCATCATGGTGATCTACGGCGTGTTCACCGAGACCAATATCGGCAAGCTGTTCGCGGCCGGCATCCTGCCCGGCATCCTGGGCGCGACGCTGCTGTGCCTCGGCGTGCAGTACGTCATCTGGCGCGATCCCAAGGCGGGGCCTCCGGGCGAGCGCTCGAGCTGGCGCGAGCGCTGGCTCTCGCTCCGCGACATCTGGCCGGTGGCGTTCCTGTTCCTGTTCGTCATGGGCGGCATCTACGGCGGCGTGTTCACCGCCACCGAGGGCGCGGGCATGGGCGCCTTCGGCGCCATGGCGTTCGCGCTCTGGCGCCGCGCGCTCAACTGGAAGACGCTTTACGCGGCGCTGCTCGAGAGCGCGCGCACCACTGCGATGCTGTTCCTGATCCTGACCGGCGCGCTCGTGTTCGCCGAGTTCGTCAACATCACCGCGATGCCGAACGACCTCAGGGAGTTCGTGTCGCGCTTCGAGCTGCACCCGATCTACGTCGTGGCCGCGATCTGCGTCATCTACGTGATTCTCGGCACCGCGATGGAGGAGCTGTCGATGATCCTGCTCACGCTGCCGGTGTTCTTCCCGGTGGTGGTGCACCTCGGCTACGACCCGGTGTGGTTCGGCATCCTGATCATCTGCGTGGTCGAGATCGGGCTGATCAGCCCGCCGGTCGGCATGAATCTGTTCGTGCTGAAGACGCTGCTGCCGCAGGTCAGCACCGGCACGGTGTTCCGCGGCGTGATGCCGTTCATGCTCGCCGACTGCGTGCGGCTCGCGATCCTCGTGGCGTTTCCGATCGTCGCGCTCTGGCTGCCCGGCATGATGCGGTAGCCGCCCCGGGCCGACAATGACGCGATGACGCCCGCCCACCGCCTCTGCACCGCGCCGATGATGGACTGGTCGGACCGGCACTGCCGGTTCTTCTTCCGGACGCTCGCGCCGCACGCGGTCGTCTACTCCGAGATGATCACGACCGGCGCGCTGCTCCACGGCAACGTGACGCGTCACCTCGATTTCGACCCGGCCGAGCACCCGGTCGCCCTGCAGGTCGGCGGCAGCGACGCGGCGGAGCTCGCGGCGTGCGCGCGGCTCGCGGAGCGGTGGGGCTACGACGAGATCAATCTCAACTGCGGCTGCCCCTCCGAGCGCGTGCAGCGCGGCGCGTTCGGCGCCTGCCTCATGGCCGAGCCCGAGCTCGTCGCCGACTGCGTCAAGGCGATGCGCGACGCGGTCTCGATCCCGGTCACGGTGAAGCATCGCCTGGGGATCGACCGCGTCGCGGACTACGGCTTCGTGCGACGGTTCGTCGCAACGCTCGCGCGCGCGGGTTGCCGGACATTGATCGTGCATGCCCGGAACGCGGTCCTCAAGGGCCTGTCGCCGAAGGACAACCGCGAAGTGCCCCCGCTTCGCTACGACGAGGTCCACCGCCTGAAGCGCGAGTTTCCGGAGCTCGAGATCGTCGTCAACGGCGGCATCGCGGGGTGGCCGCAGATCGAAGCCGAGCTCGTGCACGTCGACGGCGTGATGCTCGGTCGCGCGGCGTACCACGACCCCAGCCTGCTCGCGGAGGCCGATGCCCGACTCTTCGGCGGCGGACCTCCCGCCACCGCCGCCGAGGTCGTCCGGAGGATGCATCGCTACGCGGTGGAGCAGGTCGCCCGCGGGGCCCCTCTCCGCGCGATCGCCCGGCACATGCTCGGGCTCTATCAGGGGCAGCCCGGGGCTCGCGCCTGGCGACGGCTGCTCTCCGACGCCCCGGGCCTGGCGCGAAACGATCCGGCCCTACTGCTCGAAGCGCTCGATCGGCTGGAGGCGACTGCGGCATTGTCCGCGGCCGCCGCCTGATGCTTCACGGATAATCGGGCCATGGACGCCCCGCGCCCGATCTCGATCCGCGACGAGCAGCCCGGCGATGCCGCGGCGATTCATCGCGTGATCGCCGCGGCGTTCAAGGGCCGCGCCGAGGCCGAGCTCGTCGACAAGCTCCGCGCGAACGATCGTTTCGCGCTGTCGCTCGTCGCCGTGCAGGGCGGCGCGGTCGTCGGACACGTGCTGCTCACCGATGTCACGGTGGCGGGCCACGGGCTCGTGCCGCGCGGCGCCGGGCTCGCGCCGCTCGCCGTGCGGCCGACGTTCCAGCGGCGCGGGATCGGCGCGATGCTGGTGCGCGCGGCGCTCGAGCGCGCCTTGCGCGCCGGCTACGGCTTCGTGTGCCTGCTCGGCGACCCGGCCTATTACCGGCGTTTCGGCTTGCGCCCAGCCGCGACGCTCGGTCTCGTCTCCGAGTTCGACGCGCCTCCGGAGGCCTTTCTCGCGATCGAGCTCGCGCCCGGCGCGCTCGCGGGCGTCGCCGGCACGGTCCGCTATCTTCCCGCGTTTGCCGAGATCACCGCGTAGTATTGTCCGTGCGGTTGCAGTTCGCAAAGAGCGTCTGGCCGCCCTCTTCCAGGAACGCCTCCGGGCCCTTGGTGTGCAGCGTGGTCCGGCCGTTCGAGTAGCGGACCCCGGACGCCGCAACGACCTGGTCGAGCCGGAAGTCGCGCTCCGGGTACATCACCATCGCCGACTTCCCGTCCTCGAGGTACTGCACGACGAGCTCCTTGTCGGCGTCGCACTTGTAGATCGTCGCGTCGGCGGGCCAGCGCGGGCGGTCGCCGCCCGAGGATGAGCAGCCGGCGGCCAAGGCGAGCAGCGCCACGGCGGCGACGGCGCGGGTCGGCTTCGAAATCGGCATGTTCGGCGGGCTCCGTCGGGATGTCCGGTATTCTCGCCGAGCGTCCGCCGGTGCGCCAACCGA
>DATEDA010000130.1:0-2146 GCA_035286595.1 Burkholderiales bacterium
GCCGCCGGCGCCGACCTCGTCGACGTCGATTGCGCCGAGCTCGACGAGCTGCCCGAGATCAACGCCAAGGGCGGCTTCGCGTCGTACGAGGCGTTCCGGTGGCATGCGCCGCTGATCGAGCGCGCGCGCGCCGGCTACGACCCGCGAGTGCTCGTGAGAATCCTGCGCGGCGCGGAGGTGACCGAGCAGGATATCGCGACGCTGACCGCGCGGCGCGGCGACTTCCAGCGCAAGCTCACCCGCTCGATGGATTCGTTCGATGCGCTGTGGCTGCCGACCGTGCCGATCGTCGCGCCGCCGATCGCGCGCCTCGCGGCGAGCGACCAGGAGTACCAGCGCGCGAACTTCCTCGTGCTGCGCAACCCCAGCGTCGCGAACTTCTTCGACGGCTGCTCGATCAGCCTGCCCTGCCACGCGCCGGGCGACGCAGGCGTCGGGCTGATGCTGATCGGCCGGCCGGGCGAGGACCGGCGTCTCCTCGAGGTCGCCCAGGCGATCGAGCCCATCGTGCGCCCATGACGCGGGCGCCCAGGAGTTTCCCATGTTGAGGACCGGCAAAGAGCACCTCGAGTCGCTGCGCGACGGGCGGGTCGTCTACATCGGGGACGAGCGCGTCGCGGACGTCACTGCGCACCCGGCGTTCCGCAACGCGGCCCGGACGGTCGCGGCGCTCTACGACATGAAGGCCGACCCGGCCAATCGCGACCTGATGACCTACGAGGAGGACGGCGGCCGGCACTCGATCTACTTCCTGCGGGCGAAGACCCGCGACGACCTGCAGCGGCGCATGCTCGGCCACCGCAAGATCGCCGACCGGACCTACGGCCTGTTCGGCCGCTCGCCGGACCACGTCGCGAGCTTCGTGACCGGGATGGCGATGAAGCCGGACGCGCTCACGCCGCCATACGGGAACGGCGACCACCTGGTCGCCTACTATCGCCACATCCGCGACGACGATGTGTATGTGGTCTACGCGGTCCTCCCGCCGCAGGCCGCGCGCAACCCCGAGTTCTACCAGCGCCAGAACCTGCCGATCCCGACACTGAGCGTGGTTCGGGAGGAGGACGACGGCGTCGTGATCTCGGGGATGAAGATGCTCGCGACCGGCGCGGTGTTCGCCAACGAGATCTGGATCGGCAACGTGCTCCCGCTCGCGCCCGACCAGAAGAAGCAGGCGATCACCTGCGCGATCCCGTGTAACGCGAAGGGGCTCACGCTGTGGTCGCGGAAATCGTTCGAGCGCGAGGCGCGGAGCGAGTTCGACTCGCCGCTCGCCTACCGCTACGACGAGACCGACAGCATGATCATGTGCGACACCGTCAAGGTGCCGTGGGAGCGGGTGTTCGTGAACGACGACGCAATCCTGTCGCGCGAGATCTACATCAAGACGCCCAGCCACTGCTACGGCAACCACCAGTCGAACGTGCGCTTCTGGTCGAAGATGCGGCTGCTGCTGGGGCTGTGCAGCGAGATCGCGCACGCGACCGGCGCGGCGGAGGTGCCGGCGGTGCGCGAGGTGCTCGGGAAGATGTCGGCGGTCGAGGGCGCGATCGCCGGCATGGTGAACGGCCAGATCAACGCCTACGAGAGCTGGCCGGCGGGCTGGGCGTGCTTCAACCGCCGCATGATGTACGCCGCGCTGGAGTGGGCGACCCAGAACCACTCCTCGTTCATCGAGGTGCTGAGGGAGCTCTGCGGCGGCGGGGTGTTCCAGATGCCGGCCGACATCAGCGTGATGCACGACAAGGAGCTCGCAAGCCAGTTCCAGGCCTACTTTCAGACGCCGCAGCTGGACGCCGTCCGTCGCATGAAGCTCTTCAAGCTCGCGTGGGACATGGTGGGCTCGGAGTTCGCCGGCCGGCATCTGCAATACGAGAAGTTCTACGCCGGCGCCTCGTTCATCGTGCGCAATCACGCGTTCCGCGAGACGCCGTGGGACGAGTTCCACCGGATCGTCGACGACCTGATGACCGGCTACGACGTGCCGCAGGCCGAAGCGGCGAAACTGCGCCGCTCGTAGCCCGGAAAGGAGACCGCAATGGCCGAGATCGTCCTCTACGACGCCGCCAACAGCCCGTGTGCGCGGCGGGTGCGGATGTGCCTGATCGAGAAGGGCGTGCCGTTCGAGATCCGCTGGCTGGGCCTG
>DATEDA010000131.1:0-31448 GCA_035286595.1 Burkholderiales bacterium
TGTGGCTCCTTGTTCATCCTCCTCGATCTGGCTGCGGCAACCGACATGCTGGCCCCGCTGCCGCCGCCATTGCTGCGTTCGTGTGTTGTGGCCGGAAAGCTGATTGAAATTCCTCTGTCGAAACCGCTGGTGCCCTTGCGAGTGGGCCTCTATACCCGCGCCGACTCTCCGCCTACTCTGGCTGCCAAGGCCGTCACGCAAATTGTCGTGGCCATCGCGCGACGGTACGCTCTGTCGGGCGAGTTGCGAAGTACGGCGCCGTTCGCGGGCCCGGTTGCGGCGAAACGTCGAGGCAGGGTCAAAGGGGCCAGGTGAAGGTTGCGCATATACCGATGGAGTGAACGGCTGGTCCTGGCCGAACGCGGACGTTAAGCGGCCTCTTGATTAGCGACATTCCTCAGCAGGCGTAGCCTTGCCTCAGCCGGTCCTGAATGTCAGATACGGCTCGCGCGTGACCTGCTCGACGAGCGCGACCTCCCAGTCGAGATAGTCCTGCATCGCCTGCTCGATCTGTCCCTGCCGGTCGTAAGGACGGTAATAGACGTCGTCGGTGGCCGCCGCGAGACGCGTGCTGCCGCGCTCGAGCGGCAGGTCCTCCGCCTTCCAGGCCGCGGTACCGCCCCGTACCACCTGGACGCGCACTTCCGTGAGCGCCACGGCGTCGAGCGCCGCTAGCCGTGCGAGCACGCCATCCGTAGAAGTGAACACGAAACGCTTCGCCGGGCCGATCCGCTCGAGCGCGTCGCGCAGCCGGGCGCGGATCGCGAACCAGGCGCCGGGGACATGGCCGTCGCGATAGGCAAGGCTCGACGCGAAGTCCACGACCGTCGCCGCCCCCGCGTCGAGCAGGCGCCGCAGCTCGGACGCGGAGACCTCGTCGGGCTTGGTGCCCTCGAGTCCGAGCACCCGCCGCGCTTCTACATCCGTCACGAGCGGTGCGCCCGGCGCCATCTCGAGGACGTAGACCTCGGGCCAGCCCATCTGCAGCAGCCACGACGCGGTCATCGTCGCGCGCACGCCGTCCGAGTCGGCTAGCACGATTCGCGCGTTGCGGACCGCGGCGTACGTATCCGTCGCCTGAACGAGTTGACCGCCGGGGGCGCTCGCGAAGCCGGGCAGATGCCCCGCGCGATACTCCTCCGGGCTCCGCACGTCGAAGCAGTACAGCGTGCGGGTCGCGTCCCGCCGCATTCCGTCGAGCGCGGCGGAAGAGATCTTCTTCACGCCGAAACGCCCGGCGACGCGCGCCGCGGCCGCGCGCGCCTTCGCCAGCGCCTCCGCGCCCGGCGCGGGAGCGTGGCGCTCGTTGCCGTGCTCCAGCGCGAACCCGCCGAGATGCCACCCCATCGTGCCGTTCTTGAGCGCGACGACCCGGTTGGGCAACCCGGCGTTGATCAGCGACTGGGCGCCGATGATCGAGCGGGTCCGCCCGGCGCAGTTCACGACGACCAGCGTCTCGGGCCGCTTCACGACCTGGTGCACCCGGTAGACGAGCTCGGCCCCCGGGCAGTCGTCCGCACCCGGGATGTTCATCACCCGGTACTCGCTCATGGGCCGGGAATCGAGCACCACGACGTCCTCGCCGGCGTCGAGCTTCGCCTTCAGCTCGCCGGCGCTGATCCGGGGCGTCTCGCAGACGTGCTCGACGAACTCGCCGAACGCCTTGCTCGGAACGTTCACGCCGGTGAAGAGCCCGAACCCCGCGGCCCGCCACGCGCCGACGCCGCCCTGCAGCACGGCGATGTCGCTGTAGCCGAAGCGACGCATGACGGCCGCCGCGCGCTGCGCCAGCGTCTCGTCGTCGTCGCACAGGACGATGCGCGTGTCACGGCGCGGCACCAGCGCGTCGAGCCGCATCTCGAGGCGCGAGAGCGGCAGGCACGCCGCCGTGAGCAGATGCCCGGCGGCGAACACGCCCTCCTCCCGCACGTCCAGCACCGCGAGCTCGCGCCCGTCGCCGAGCAGCTCGCGGAGCTGGTGCGGAGTCACGCGCGTCGCGCGCCCCGGACCGCCCGCCACACCTTCTCGCGCGTGACCGGCATGTCGATTTCGCGGATCCCGAGCTCCGACAGCGCGTCGATCACCGCGTTCACGACCGCCGGTACCGCGCCGTGCACGCCCGACTCGCCGACGCCCTTCGCGCCGAGCACGTTGAACGCGGTCGGCGTCGTCTCGTCGAAGTCGCACTTCAGCGGCGGCACGTCGTCGGCGCGCGGCATCGCGTAGTCCATGAACGAGCCGGTGAGGAGCTGACCGGTCTCCGGGTCGTGGACGGTGCGCTCGATGAGCGCCTGGCCGATGCCCTGGACGATCCCGCCCTGGATCTGACCATGCGCGATCAGCGGGTTCATCACCCGGCCGATGTCGTCGACCGCGGTGTGGCGGGTCACTCTCACGATGCCGGTCTCGGGCTCGATCTCGACCTCCGCGATCTGGCAGCCGTTCGGCCAGGTCTGCTCCTTCGCGGTCGCGGAGGCGGTGCAGACGAGCTTCGCCCCCGGCTGCTTCGCGGCGAGCTCGAAGAGCCCGATCCCGCGATCGGTGCCGGCGATCTGGAAGCGCCCGCCGCGAAACTCGAGGTCGCCCTCGGCGGCCTCCAGCGCACCGGCCGCGAGCTTCCGGCCGGCCTCGATCGCCGCGTTCGCGCCGGCGAGCACCGCGCCGCCGCCGACCTGCAGCGAACGCGAACCGCCGCTGCCGCCACCGGTCTTCACGACCGCGGTGTCGCCCTGCACGACGACCACCGCCTCGGGCGCCACGCCGAGGCGCTCGGCGACGATCTGCGCGTACGAGGTCCACAGGCCCTGCCCCATCGGCTGGGTTCCCGACACCACGATGACCTTGCCGTCGCCGGTCACGGTGACTTCGACCGCCTCCGACAGGTTGGCGCTGCCGGTGACCTCGACGTAGCACGCGAGCCCGCGGCCGTACAGGCGACCGCCCTGCGCGGCCTCGCGCTTGCGCGCGGCGAACCCGCTCCAGTCGGCGGCCTCGAGCGCCATGTCGAGGACGTGCGCGAAGTCGCCGCAGTCGTAGACGCTGCCGGCGGGCGTCTTGTAGGGCATCGCCTCCGGGCGGATGAAGTTCTTGCGCCGCAGCTCGATGGGATCAACCCCGAGCTCGATCGCCGCCCTGGCGATCAGGCGCTCGATGAGATAGCCCATCTCCGGGCGGCCCGCCCCGCGGTAGGCGTCCACCGGGTTGGTATTGGTGAACATCAGCCGCACCTCGTGGTCGAGGAGCGGGATCCGGTAGACGCCGGTGGGAGCGCGGGCCCCGGACATCGCCGGCACCGCCGCGCCGAAGTTGGAGACATAAGCACCGATGTTCGCGAGCGTCTTGATCCGGAGCGCCGTGAACCGGTTGTCCCTGTCGACCGCGAGGGTGGCCTCGGTCAGGTTGTCGCGGCCGTGGGTGTCGGTCAGGAAGGTCTCGGAGCGGTCGGCGAGCCACTTGACCGGGCGCCCGATCTTCCGGGCCGCGTAGGTCACCGCCGCGTATTCCGGATACGGCGGCACGCGCGTGCCGAATCCCCCGCCGAGGTCGCCGCAGATCACCCGCATCTTGTCCTTGGGCACCTTCAGCACCGCCTCGGAGATGTGCGCCTGCATCATGTGCGTCATCTGGGTGGGGACCCACAGGCTGAACGACTGCGTCGCCGGGTCGTAGGCCGCGAGCGCGGCCCGCGGCTCGATCGGGTTCGAGACGATCCGGTTGTTCACGACCGAGATCTTCACCACGCGATGCGCGGCCGCGAGCGCGGCATCGACCGCCGCGGCATCGCCCATCCGGTAGTACGCAGCGATGTTCCCGAACTCGGGCCGGAATGCCGGCGGCCAGACCTGGGGCGCGTCGGCGCGCGCCGACTCGGCGGCGCCGACCACGGCCGGCAGCACCTCCCATTCGACTTCGACCAGGTCGGCGGCGTCCTTCGCCTGGTTCCGGGTTTCGGCGATCACCATGGCCACCCCGTCGCCGACGAAGCGGGCCACGTCCGCCGTGAGCGGCAGGCGCGGCGGCGCGGTGATCGGCTGCCCGTCGGGCCGCTTGTGCACCTGGGCGAACGGCAGCGACCCGAGGCCGTCGGCGACCACATCGGCGCCGGTGAACACGGCGATGACGCCGGGCGCCTTGCGTGCGGCGCTCGAATCGATTCTTACGATGCGCGCGTGCGGGTGCGGCGAGCGCACGAACGCGCAGTACGCCTGGTTCGGGAGACTGACGTCGTCGGTGAAGCGGCCCTGGCCGGTCATGAGGTGCCGGTCCTCGAGCCGCCGGACGGGCTTGCCGATCCACTGGCTCTTTCCGGGCTGGATGTAGTCGGTAACTGCGGTGTCCATGCTTGCTTCGTGGGCGGGAGGAGGAAAACGCCGGAGGGTAATCGAGCGGCGCGGCTAAGTCGAGCGCTCTTCTTCCGGGCTGAGCTCCCCGACCCGCACCCCCAGGAGCCGCACCCGTCGATCGAGCTTGAGGCGCGCGAGGCACTCGAACGCCGCTTTGCGGATCGTCGTCTCGGAAGCGGTCGGCTCGGGCAGAGTCTTCACGCGGGTGTGCGTCTCGAAGTCGGCGAACCGCACCTTGATGCCGATCGCCCGGCCCCGGTAGCCCTCGTCGCGCAGGTCCTCCGCGACCTCGCGCGCCAGCCCCGCGAGCGTGCGCGCGATTTCCTGCCACTCGCCGACGTCCTCCTGAAAGGTCGTCTCGCGGCTGCGGCTCTTGGGCTCCCAATGGGTGACGATCGGGTCGTCGTCGATTCCGCGCGCCGCCTCGTACAGGTACGCTCCGTACGACCGGCCCAGCTCCTCCACGAGCCGCTCGATCGGCATCGCCGCGAGCTCGCCGATCGTCCGAATGCCGAGGGCGACGAGACGTGTTTCGGTCTTCGGCCCGATGCCGGGCAGCTTTCGCACGCCGAGCGGCCAGATCCGCGATTCGACGTCCTGCTCAGCGAGCACCGTCACGCCGTCGGGCTTGTCGAGCTCCGAGGCCATCTTCGCGAGCAGCTTGTTCGGCGCGATGCCGATCGAGCAAGTCAAGCCGGTCTCCGCGTGGATCCGCTGCTTGATCTCGCGTGCGATGTCCTCGCTCGGCCGACCGAGGTCGGTGATGTCGAGGAACGCCTCGTCGATGCCGCGATCCTCGAGCGACGGCGAGACCCCTTGCATCACCGCCTTGAACTTCGCCGAGGACCGCCGATACGCCTCGAAATCGACCGGCAGAAAGACCGCGTGCGGGCAGAGCTTGTGTGCGGTCCGGAGCGGCATCGCCGAGCGGATGCCGAACGCCCGCGCCTCGTAGGTCGCCGTCGAGACGACCCCGCGGCGCGTCGGGTCGCCGCGCCCGCCGATCACGACCGGCTGGCCGGCGAGCTCCGGACGCCGCAGCAGCTCGACCGCCGCGAAGAAGGCGTCCATGTCGAGGTGGAGGATGCGGCGACCGACGGGCACGACACCCAAGAGTCTGCCACGGGTGACTTGACAACGGCCACGGGATTGGCCGATACTAAACCTCATGGTTAAGTATGAGGACGACGCGCTGGACGCCGTCTTCGCGGCGCTCGCCGACCCCACCCGGCGCAAGGTCCTGGATTCGCTGAGCGGCGGGAGCCTGGCGGTGACCGAGCTGGCGGCACCGCACGACATGTCGCTGCCCGGCTTCATGAAGCACCTCCGCGTGCTCCAGGACGCCGGGCTGATCGCACGCACGAAGGAAGGGCGGGTGGTGAGCTGCGAGCTCAGCGCCGCGCCGATGCAGAACGCCGCGGCCTGGATGGCGCGCTACGAGAAGTTCTGGACCGAGCGGCTCGACGCGCTCGCCCGCTATCTCTATCACCAGGAGGAATTGAGCCCATGGCCCAAAGCAAGCTCCAGGAGAAGCCCTCGCTCACCCTCTCCCGCAGCTACGCCGTCGCGCCGGAGAAAGTCTGGCGGGCGTGGACGGACCCGGAAGCGATAAAGCGGTGGTGGGGGCCGGGCAATGAGCCGGTCTCGCGCGCCGAGCTCGACGTGCGCGTCGGCGGGCGCTTCCGGATCGTGTTCGGCGGTCCGGACGGCAAGGCGCACGAGTGCGGCGGCGTCTATCGCGAGGTCGTCCCAAACCGCAAGCTGGTGTTCACCTGGACCTGGCCCAACAGCACACCCGAGCGCGAATCGGTGGTGACGATCACCCTGCGCGCAGCCGGCAACGGCACGGAGCTCACATTCCTGCACGAGCAGTTCTTCGACGAGACCGTCCGCGACAGCCACAAGCGGGGCTGGAGCGGAGCCCTCGACAAGCTCGAGCGCTTTCTGCGGGACATCGACTAAACCCACTACGGAGGTCTTATGCCCTACGTCGACGGCTTTGTCGTGCCGGTCCCCAAGAGGAAACTGGAGGCCTACCGCCGCATGGCCCGGAAGGCCGGGAAGATCTGGCGCGAGCACGGCGCGCTCGATTACAAGGAGTGCGTCGCCGACGACGTGAAGCCGGGAAAGCACACGTCGTTCCCGCAGAGCGTGAAGCTCAAGCCGGGCGAGACCGTGATGTTCTCCTGGATCGTTTACAAGTCCCGGGCGCATCGCGACCGAGTCAACGCCAAAGTGATGAAGGACAAGCGTCTCAAGCCCATGATGGATCCGAAGGCGATGCCCTTCGACGGGAAGCGCATGTTCTGGGGCGGATTCAAGGTCCTGGTCGACCTTTGAGCGAAACGAAGGAGCACGACAAGTGAAGGCAACGCATTCTGTTGATCATCCTGTCGTCTCGCGCGAGGAGTGGCTCGCGGCCCGCAGGCGCCACCTCGCCCGGGAAAAGGAGCTCACGCGCCTGCGCGACGCGATCGCCCGGGAGCGGCGCGAGCTGCCCTGGGTCGAGGTGGAGAAGAAATACGTGTTCGACGGGCCGACGGGCAGGGAAACGCTCGCCGACCTCTTCGACGGCCGGAGCCAGCTGATCGTCTACCACTTCATGCTCGGGCCGGGGTGGGAACAGGGCTGCCCGAGCTGCTCGTTCCTGAGCGATCACGTCGACGGTTCGCTCCCCCACCTCGCGGCGCGGGACGTGAGCTTCGCCGCGGTGTCGCGCGCGCCGCTCGCCGAGATCCAGGCGTTCCAGCGGCGCATGGGCTGGCGCTTCAAGTGGGTGTCGTCGCACGGCAACACTTTCAACTACGATTTCCACGTCTCCTCGACCCCCGAGGAGCGGGCCAGGGGCCGGATGCGCTACAACTTCGGCGAGATCGATTTCGCGGTGGAGGAACTTCCCGGCGCAAGCGCTTTCTACAAGGATGCCGACGGCCAGGTGTTCCACACCTATTCGGCCTACGCGCGCGGCCTCGACCTCATGATCGGCGCGTACAACTGGCTCGACATCGCGCCGAAGGGCCGCGACGAGGACGGCCTTCCCCGCACCATGGCCTGGGTGCGGCATCACGACAAGTATCTGTAACCCTGATCAAGGAGAATCGCCATGGGTAGCCCCGTTGTGCACTTTGAACTAGTGTCGAAGGACCCCGCGAAGCTCTCGGGCTTCTACGCCGAGCTCTTCGGATGGAAGATCCAGCACATGCCGGAGCTGAACTACCGCATCGTGGAAACCGGCGGCGAGGGCGGCATCAACGGTGGCATCTTCAAACCGGAACACGAAGTGCCGTCGCCGGGCAGCACGCTCTTCTACATCGCCGTCGACGACCTCGCCGCCTACCGCAAGAAGGTCGTCGCGGCGGGCGGCAAGATCTGCGTCGAGGAGCAGGCGGTGCCCGGCATGGGCGCGTTCTCGCTGTTCACGGATCCCGAAGGGCGGATGATGGGCCTGTGGAAGCCGGCCAAGAAGTAGCAAGCCTCCCGGGAAGGCGACGGAGGTCCCATGAAGGGGCTAACCGCTGCTGATCCCCCGCGCGTCATCGCGCACCTTCTCGCCGCGGGCGGTGCGGTCCCCAACCACCCGCACTGGCCGCTGCTGGTGTACCCCGGCGCGGTCGCGATCGCAGGGCCGGATCCGGCCGTGGCTTTCGAGGAACGCTTCGAGCGCAACCGCTGGCCCGCGGCGTGGCGCGACGGCGTGTTCCCCTTCCATCACTTCCACCGCAATGCGCACGAGGCGCTCGGGGTCTACAGCGGCGAAGTGACGGTGCAGTTCGGCGGCGACGACGGGGTCGTCGTCACCGCGCGGCCCGGCGACGTGATCGTGCTACCCGCCGGCACCGGACACAAGAAGCTCTCGTCGCGCGGCGCGCTGGGTATCGTGGGCGCCTACCCGGCAGGCCAGCATCCGGACACGAGCACGCCGCTGCTGTCGAACGCCCGCCGCAGCGCCGAGGCCGTGGCGCGCGTCCCGCTCCCGGAATCGGATCCGGTCTACGGTGCCGCCGGCCCGCTCTTCACGCACTGGAAGCGGTGAGCGCGCCGGACCCGTGGCCCGCGGACGGTCCGGCGACCACGCGGCGCCGTCACGTTACGCCGGAGGATGCTGCGCGAGCCCGCTTCCTCGAAGGCGTCCGCTTCCGCGGCACCGGGCGCTTGTCCTGCAGCTTGGCGATTTCCTGCACCGCCAGATCGCAGCTCCTGGCCACGAAGTCGAGGATCAAGGCGAGCTGCTCGTCGCTGTACCGGGACCAGAGCGTCGTCATCTCCCGTTGCAGCGAGTCGTAGAGCGGCGCGATCCGCCGCGTCATGGCCGGCCGCGCGCGGACGACGACCTTGCGCCGGTCGGTCGGATCCCGCTCGCGCCGCACGTAGCCGGCCCGCTCGAGCCGGTCGATCACGCCGGTGATCGCCCCGGTCGTGAGGCCGGTCACCTTGGCGAACTCGCCCGCGGTCGCGCCGCCGCTCAGAAGGGCGAGGTCCAGGCACTCGAGGTCGGAGCTGTTGAGCCCGAAGCGCTCGCTCACCGCCTGGCTGATCAGCACCGACTGCGCGGTCATGCGGCGGACCTCGCGCAGGACTCCGGCGAGCAGTGCGGCCCGATCTGGCTGGCTGCTTGACATATCGGGGCTATTGTCTTACTGTCCATATATCTTAGCAACTAAGATATTTAGCGTACGCGTGGTCAGCTGCGGTCGATGCTCAGGCGCGCGGGCCGCCCCTGGGTAGACAACCGCACCCGACGGATCGTGTAATCACATGGCTTCACCTCAAAGACTTTCTGCAACCCATGGAATTCGACCCGCACCGCCTGCGGGACCGCGAGCGGTGAGCGAGGACCAGGCCGCACGCGCGCGCGCGACGGCAGAGGCGGTTTACCGCGCCGAGTCGCGCCGCGTCTTCGCCACGCTCGTCCGCCTCCTCGGCGACTTCGATCTCGCCGAGGAAGCGCTGCACGACGCTTTCCGCGCCGCGCTCGAGCAGTGGCCGCGCGACGGCGTGCCCGCGAACCCGCGGGCCTGGCTCGTGTCGGCCGGCCGCTTCAAGGCGATCGACGGCATCCGCCGGCGGGCGCGGTTCGTCGCGATCGACGACGTCGCCGAGCAGGTCGATGCCATCGCCGACGACACCCCGGCCTGGGACGGCGAAGGCATCGAGGACGACCGGCTGCGGCTCGTCTTCACCTGCTGCCATCCCGCGCTGTCGCCGGACGCGCAGGTGGCGCTCACGCTGCGCGAGGTCTGCGGCCTCACGACCGAAGAGATCGCGCAGGCCTTCCTCAGCGCCGCGCCCACGCTGGCGCAGCGCATCGTGCGCGCCAAGGCGAAGATCCGCGACGCCCGCATTCCCTACCAGGTGCCGACGCCGGCCGAGCTGCCGGAGCGGCTCGACAGCGTGCTGCGGGTGGTCTACCTGGTCTTCAACGAGGGCTATTCCGCATCGTCCGGCGAATCGCTGACGCGGGTCGATCTGTCCAGCGAGGCGATCCGCCTTGGACGGTTGCTCGTCGAGCTCCTGCCGGAGCCCGAGGCGATCGGGCTGCTGGCGCTGATGCTCCTGCAGGAATCGCGGCGCGCCGCACGCACCTCGCCGGCGGGCGAGCTGATCCTGCTGGCCGACCAGGACCGCTCGCTCTGGAACCGGGACCAGATCGCGGAGGGTGCGGTGCTCGTGGAGCGAGCGCTCGCGTCGCGGCGTTTCGGCCCGTACACGCTGCAGGCAGCGATCGCGGCGGTACACGCCGAGGCGGCGAGCGCCGATGCCACGGACTGGAGCGAGATCGTCGGGCTCTACGACGTGCTGCTGCGCGCCGAGCCCTCGCCGGTCGTCGAGCTGAACCGCGCGGTGGCGGTGGCGATGCGCGACGGCCCTGCGGCCGGGCTCGAGCTCGTCGACGCCATCCTCGCCCGCGGCGATCTCCAGGATTACCGCCTCGCGCACGCGGCGCGGGCGGACCTGTGCCGCCGGCTGGGCGAGACCGCCCAAGCCCGAGCGTCCTACCAGCGGGCCCTGGTGCTCACCCGGCAGGGACCGGAGCGGCGGTTTCTCGAACGACGGTTGGCCGAGCTCGCCGACCTGAAGCACCACGCATCGAGGAGAGGCCAATGAAGTTTCTATGCCTGATCTGCGCCGAGAAAGTGATGGAGCAGATGCCGGAGGCCGATGCGGAGCGGCACTTCGAGGACTACCGCGAGTTCACCGCCGCGATCAGGAAGAGCGGGCACTTCATCGGGTGCAACCGGCTCCTGCCGCCCCCGACCGCAACCACTGTCCGGGTGCGGCAAGGCAAGGTCTCGACCACCGACGGGCCCTACGCCGAGACCAAGGAACAGCTCGGTGGCTACTACCTCATCGAGGCGAGGGACCTGGACGAAGCGGTCCAGGTGGCCGCGAAGATCCCGGGGGCATGGATCGGGTGCGTCGAGGTGCGGCCGATCGCGGAGGATGAGCAGACGCTCCAGGCCCTCGGATTTGCAGCTCCGGACACCCCGCGATAGCCGGCCGGTCGCCGGCGCGCCGGCGAGAGGCGCCCGCGTCTGTCGATTTCGAGCCGGCCCGTTCGACTAGGCAGTGAAGGGCGGACAGATTTCGGGGTCGGCTCTGGACGAACAGGGGCCGAGTCATGAGTGGTTTGGAGATGTTGCGTCGATTCGGGAAGAGGCTGGGCCCGTATCTCATGCTGGAAATCCTGCTGCCCGGCGGAACGTTGTTTGCATTGCTCTTTTTCCTGTACCGCTTGAGGAAGGAACCATGAAATACCTGTGCCTGGTCTACATGGAGGAGAAGACGCTGGACGCCGTTCCCGACAGCGAGTGCATGGCTTACGGCGACTCGCTCCGGAAGAGCGGTCGCTACATCGCCGCGGAGGCCCTCCAGCGCGTCGATACTGCGACGACCGTGCGGGTCCGCGACGGCAGAGTGTCCCTGACCGACGGTCCGTTTGCCGAAACGAAGGAGCAGCTTGCGGGGTTCTACCTCATCGACGCGAAGGACCTCGACGAGGCCGTCGAGGCCGCCGCGAAGATCCCGCCGGCCCGCGTCGGGAGCATCGAGGTGCGCCCGGTCAGGGAGTTGTCCGCGAAATAGCCGGCCTCGCGCCGATCGCGTGGATCTTCCGGACCGGACCCCCGGGTGAAGAGCCGAGGCGTCGGTTTCGGGGCTGTCGAATCCGGGGCCGGCGGATCGACCAGGACTGTCAACACTCGAACGATCCGAGGGAACCCATGAAACACCTGCTGACTCCCAGGAAGAACGGGCGATCCCGGGCAATGACCGAACCGCCCGCCGCGATCCGCGTCACCCGCCGCTTCAGCGCCCCGCCCGAGCGCGTGTTCCGCGCGTGGCTCGACCCCGAAGTCGCGGGCAAATGGCTGTTTGCGACGGCGTTGCATCCGATGACGGGTGTCGAGATCGATCCGCGCATCGGAGGCTCGTTCCGGCTGACGGAACGGCGGGACGGCGAAATCGTCGAGCACGCTGGCAAGTACATCGACATCGTCCCCCATCGCCGCTTGGTCTTCGCCCTCTCCGCGGCGGATCAACCGCGCATCGTCGCACGTGTCACCGTCGACATCAGTCCGCTAAAGACAGGGTGCGAGATTGCTCTGACCCACGAGAGCGTGCCGCGGGATGACGCGAACCAGACCGAGGGGCGCTGGACAGGGATCCTCTACGGGCTCGGGGCGACGCTCGGTTCGCGCGCCGGGCGATCGGCGATCGAAGGCGGCCGGACGGTGAACAGGAGAGCTCCGTGAAATACCTTTGCCTCGCCTACTACGACGTGAAGAAGTTCGATGCGCTGTCCCCGGCCGAGCTGGACGCGATCGTGAGCAAATGCCCGCCCCACGACGAGGCGCTTCGCAACAGCGGCCATCTGATCGCCCAGGCGTCCCTCGGGTCGCCGCAAGCGACCACCACCGTGCGGCCCAGGAACGGCCGACCTTCGATCACCGACGGCCCGTTCATCGAGACCAAGGAGCAGGTGGGCGGATTCTTCATCATCGAGGCCCGTGACCTGAACGAGGCCATTCGGGTGGCCTCGAAGCATCCGGCCGCGAGCCTCGGCGAGCAGGTCGGATGGGGCATCGAGGTGCGGCCGATCGAACGATACGACACGAATTAGGCCGCTCGGCGCGTCGATCCCGCGGTTCGCCGTTCAACTACGGTGGAGTGAGGGCTCCCCCAACCCCAGCACGAAGGAGAAAGACCGATGCGATTCATGATCATTGTCAAGGCCACCAAGGACTCGGAAGCCGGCGTCATGCCGGAGGAGAAGCTCTTCGCCGAGATGGCGACCTACCACGAGGAGCTGGCGAAGGCCGGCGCCCTGCTCGATGGCTCCGGGCTCCAGCCGAGCGCGAAGGGCTGGCGCATCAAGTATTCCGGGGCGAAGCGCACCGTGATCGACGGGCCGTTTGCCGAGACGAAGGAGCTGATCGCCGGCTACACGCTGATCCAGGTGAAGTCGCGGGAAGAGGCGCTCGAGTGGACCAAGCGCTTCCCCAACCCCGTCGGCGAGGGCAAGCAAGGCGAGATCGAGGTCCGCCAGCTGTTCGAGCTCGAGGACTTCGGGTCGAGCGAGGTGCTCGATCGCTTTCGCGACATCGGCATCGGCGCGAAGAAGTAGTCCCGACCAATCCGGAGGACCCCCATGCTCGCCAAGACCCTCATCGCGCTCGCAGTGATCGTCGTCGTGTTCGCTGCGATCGTCGCCATGCAGCCGTCCGAGTTCCGCGTCGCGCGGACGGCCACCATCTCCGCCCCCGCGCCGGCGATATTCGCCGAGGTGAACGACTTCCGCAAGTGGCGGGCATGGTCCCCGTACGACGAGCTCGATCCGGCGATGAAACGAATCTACACCGGTGCGCCGGAGGGAACCGGCGCGAGCTACGCGTGGCTCGGCAACGGTCACGCGGGCGAAGGGCGCGCGACGATCATCGACAGCCGTCCGAACGACCTGATCCGGATCCAGCTCGATTTCGTGAAGCCCTTTGCGGGCACTGCCTTCGCGGAGTTCGCCTTCAGGCCCGAGGGCGATCGAACCACCGTGGAGTGGCGCCTGGCCGGCACGAACAATTTCCTGGCCAAGGCCGTCCACCTGTTCATGAACATGGACCGGATGGTTGGCGGCCAGTTCGAGCAAGGTCTGGCGCAGCTCAAGTCGGTCGTGGAAGGCGCGCCCAAGCGATAGCGCGGTCCCGGCAACGATCACCCCTAACCCCCAGCAAGGAGACGCAATGCTAGTCCAACCCTATCTGTTCTTCGACGGCCGCTGCGAAGAGGCGATCGAGTTCTACAAGAGCAAGCTCGGCGCCAAGGTCGAGATGCTGATGCGCTTCAAGGACAGCCCCGAGCCCGCTCAGCCCGGCATGGTCCCGCCGGGTGCCGAGAACAAGGTCATGCATTCGTGCTTCCGCATCGGCGATACGGCGGTGATGGCTTCCGACGGCCGATGCCTGGGGAAGCCGAGCTTCCAGGGCTTCTCGCTGTCGCTCACGCCGCCCGACGTTGCTGAGGCCGAGCGGCTCTTCGCCGCCCTGGGCGACGGCGGGCAGGTGCAGATGCCGATGGCGAAGACGTTCTTCTCCCCGCGTTTCGGCATGGTCGCCGATCGCTTCGGCGTGTCGTGGATGGTGGTCGTGGCGCCCGACGCAGCCCCCGCGCCGAACGCCAAGAGATAGGCGATGGCCGATCGGCCAACTTTGATCGACTCAATATAGAGAGAAGCCAGACGATGCAAAAGATCACCCCATTCCTGTGGTTCGACTACAACGCCGAAGAGGCGATCAACTTCTATCTCTCCATCTTCAAGAACTCGAAGATTGTGAGCATGACTCGCTACGGAGAAGCCGGTCCCGGACCCAAGGGAACGGTCATGGCCGCGACCTTCCAGCTCGATGGGCAGGAATTCTTTGCGCTAAACGGCGGGCCGCAGTTCAAGTTCTCGCCGGCAGTATCGTTCTTCGTGAAATGCGAGACGCAGCAGGAGATCGACGAGTTGTGGGAAAAGCTCTCCGCCGGCGGAGCAAAGAACAGGTGCGGCTGGCTACAGGACAAGTACGGACTGTCGTGGCAGATCGTGCCACCCCTGCTGGGCGAGATGTTAAGTGACAAGGATCCTCAGAAATCGCAAAGCGTCATGAAAGCAATGCTCCAAATGGACAAGATCGATATCAAGCGTTTGGAGCAAGCCTATGCGCAGCGATGACGCTTGCGGCAGGCTCATTGGACTACCCTCGCGCTCGCGCGCTCGGGGTTCGCCCTTGGGGCGGCCCGGCAGGCTCACGCCCTGAGCCACTGGCGGGCGTATTCTGGGTCGCGTCGGTGGCGCTGCCCCCCTAGCTCCCTCAGCCCGCCGCGATCGCCGAGTTAATCGACAACTTGCGGGCGATTCACCAAGTACCGCTAAAGCGTCGTCCTCCTCCTTCGGCCCCGCCTGCCGGCCACGCCGGCACGGGGTCTCTTTTCGCGCATCACTGCGTCACGCCACGCTGGGTCAGCTGCCGCCGGAAGTCCCGCAGCTTCGCTTTCACGCGCCCCGCGTTGCCGGCGCCCATCCGGAGGAGGATCTTCTGCCCGGCCGAGCGCGCCTCGAGATCGGGGTCGGCGAACTCGTACATCACCCAGGGGCGCTCTAGCTTGACGGGTCCCTTGACGTCGGGCGGGACGAGCCTGATCGGGCGTCTGAGCTCCGGGGTGGCGAGCAGATGGTCGATCACCTCGATCACCCGGTCGTTGAAGTAGCGCTTCGGATAGCCGAGCTCCGCGTAGGCCTGCTGGAAGAGCGGATACAGGCGGACGTAGAGCGTGACCAGCTTGCCCGTGTCCGCTGACTCCATGAGCTGCAGCAACGGCTCGTAGCGGCGCTCGTTCTCCGAGCCGAGGTAGACACCGTCCGGTCGCTCGGTCGTGGTGAATCGTCCGGCGGTCGGCTTGACCGGCCACACCCGCGGCGACGCCTTCTTGCGCGGCAGGTTGTCCACCGTCGCGACGACGCGACGCACGACGCCGGTGTCCTCCAGGAACGCGCCAACCGCCTTCCTCCCGACGAGACCGGCGATCGCGTCCAGCACGGTCTTGTCGCTCTCGGCGAGCGCCGGCAGCGGCGCCGCCTGCTTCGCGGGTTCGCCGGTCGTCTCCGGCCGCGCCTCCTCGATCGGATGACGGATCTCCGGCTCGGGCTGCGGCGCGGGCGCTGGTGGAGCCTCGGCGACGGGCGCCGGCGCCGGCGCCGGCGCCGGCGCCTGCTGTTCGGCGCCCTGCTGCTGCCACCAATAGTAGGCGCCGATTCCGATCGCGCCCCACACGAGAAACAGGATCACCCACCAGATCGGTCTATTCATCAGAAGCTCTCCGTCCAGGGTCGCAGCTCGACCTCCCACGTCCACGCGCTGCGCGGCTGGTCGTGGATGGCGAGGTAGGCGCTCGCGATCGCATCCGGGTCGAGGAACCCGTCGGGGCCGCGATCGGATCGCGCCTCGCCCGGCTGCCGGATGCCACCGTCGATGACGAAGTGCGCCACGTGGATGCCCTTGGGCGCGAGCTCGCGCGCCAGGCTCTGCGCGAGGCCGCGCAGCGCGAACTTGCCCATCGCGAACGGGGCCGACTGCGAATAGCCCTTCACGCTCGCCGACGCGCCGGTGAGAAGGATGCTCCCGCGCCCGAGGGGCAGCATTCGCCGCGCGGCCTCCTGCGCGACGAGGAAGCCGCCGAACGCGCAGACCTCGAGCGCCCTGGCGACGCCGGCCGGGTCGACCTCGACGATGGGGCCGCGCGCGCGGGCGCTGGCGTTGTACACCACCAGCGCCGCTGCGCCGAGCTCGGCGTCGACCGCACGGAAGAGCCCCTGCACCGCCGCGGGCTGCGCGGCGTCGCAGACGTAGGCCTTCGCGCCGGTCTCGACGACGAGTCCGGCGAGCTTGTCCGTGTTGCGGGCGGCGAGGGCGACCCTCATGCCCCGCTTCGCGCAGGCGCGAGCGAGCGAAGCGCTCAGACCCTTGCCCGCTCCGACGATCAGTGCGACTTCGTTCGGCATGCGCGGCTCCGGTTGGGAACGGAAAGCGACGAGCTTACGACAGAGTCAATAACGCGATGGACCGCTTACCGTCCGTCGAGTTCGGAGAAGACAGGAGTTTCGTGTATACTCCGCCGCGTTCGACGCACTTTCATCCGGTCAGCGTCGGGCCATCGCGGTCGTTCCTCGTCCCCGATCCCCATCCACGCAGTCACGTCTGCCTGAACCGGTTCTGCGGCCTTGCAGCCGCTGCAGGCCGATCAGGAGCGGGCGCGCGTCACGCGCTTCCCGCTCCGCAAGCTCGGCGCCACGCGCCGAAGTTACAGGAGACTTGCTTGACTCAGTCGTTTGCTGACCTCGGCCTCGCGGCCGAACTCGTTCGCGCCGTCACCGAAGAGGGCTACACGGTGCCCACGCCCGTGCAGGCCAAGGCCATCCCGCCGATCCTCGAGGGCCGCGACGTGCTCGCCGGCGCGCAGACCGGCACCGGCAAGACCGCCGGCTTCGCGCTGCCGCTGCTGCAGCGCCTCACGCACCATGCCCACCACGGCGGGCGCCACTCGATCCGCGCGCTCATCCTCACGCCAACCCGCGAGCTGGCTGCGCAGGTCGAGGAGAGCGTCCGCACCTACGGCCGGCATCTGAAGCTGCGCACCGCGCTCGTGTACGGCGGCGTGGGCTTCACGCCGCAGGTCGCGGCGCTGCAGCGCGGCGTGGACATCCTCGTCGCGACGCCCGGCCGGCTGCTCGACCACCTCGGCCAGCGGACCGTGAGCCTCGCCCACGTCGAGATCCTCGTGCTCGACGAAGCCGACCGCATGCTCGACATGGGCTTCATCCACGACATCCGCAAGGTGCTCGCGGTGCTGCCGCCGAAGCGGCAGAACCTGCTCTTCTCCGCGACCTATACCGACGAGATCCGCACGCTCGCGGACTCGATCCTGCGCAACCCCGCGCTCGTCGAGGTGGCGCGCCGCAACGCCGAATCGGAGCTGGTGACGCAGCGCGTCCATCCGGTCGACCAGGGCCGCAAGCGCGCGCTGCTCGCGCATCTCGTCGCCACGGGCGACTGGCGCCAGGTGCTCGTCTTCACGCGCACCAAGCACGGCGCGAACCGGCTCGCCGAGCAGCTGTGCAAGGACGGCATCGAGGCGACCGCGATCCACGGCAACAAGAGCCAGGGCGCCCGCACCCGCGCGCTTGCCGACTTCAAGGCGGGCGAGATGCGCGTGCTGGTCGCGACCGACATCGCGGCGCGCGGGCTCGACATCGAGGAGCTGCCGCACGTCGTGAACTACGAGCTGCCGAACGTCCCCGAGCACTACGTGCACCGCATCGGCCGGACCGGCCGTGCCGGGACCCCGGGCGAGGCGATCTCGCTCGTCTCGCCCGACGAATACGCCTACCTCAATGACATCGAGAAGGTGCTGAAGCGCAGGCTCGAGCGCGAGGTCGTGCCGGGATTCGAGCCGGGTACACCCGCGCCACGGACGGCTCGCCCCACGGAAGAGCGGGAGAGAGGGCCGAGGCCTTCTCCCGGGCGGCGCGGCGGAGAGCGCGGGGCGCAACGTCCGGACGCTCGGGCGCGCCACGCGCCGCGTGCCGAGCAGCCGCCCGCGCGGCCCCAGAGCCCGAGACCGCAGCCGGAGCGCACGCGCCCGGTGGATGCGCCCGATAATGGGCGCCAACCCGCCTCGCATGCCAATGCGCAGTTCCCTTCGTCGGGGCCCGCGCAGCCCGCGCCGCCGCGGCGCGGCGGTCACGGGGACCGCGGCCGGCCGGCGCAGGTGCCGGCGCTGCTGCGCGGCGCGCCGCGGCGCACGAATTGACTGACGTACAAAGGAGCCACACATGGAAATCTTCGTAGGCAATCTCGCTCCGCAGACCACCGAGGACGAGCTGACCGCGCTGTTCAAGGCGTTCGGCGAGGTGCGCTCGGCGGAAGTGAAGCGCGATCTCTTCAGCGGCGTGTCGAAGGGCTTCGGCTTCGTCGAGATGCCCGGCAAGCAGCACTCGCTCAACGCGATCGCCGGCCTGAACGGCAAGGACCTGAACGGCCAGCCGCTGCGCGTCAACGAGGCGCAGTCCCGCGTTGGCCGCGGCGGCTCGCGCCGGCGCTAAGGAACCGATAATGGCAAAAGAAGAACTGGTCGAGCTGGAAGGCGTCGTAAGCGAGGTGCTGCCCAACACCTCGTTCCGCGTGACGCTGCAGAACGGGGCCCACGTGATGGCGTACGCCTCGGGCAAGATGCGCAAGCACCGCATCCGCATCCTCGCGGGCGACCGCGTCACGCTGGAGATGTCGCCCTACGACCTGACGAAGGGTCGGATCAACTTCCGGCACAAGGACGACGCCCCGGCACGCACCGCGCCCAGGCCGAGCCAGTTCCGCAGGCGATAACGCACGTTTCCCCCGCCTGCGATCAGGAGGGGTGCCCGCGAAGCGGGCGGGGTGGCGGCGGCGCTCACTCCGGGGCGAGCCAACTCACGCGCTGGCCGCCCTCGCCGGCCGGCGCGAGGGCGCGCCAGAGCCAGTCGAGGAGCGGCTTTGCCTCCGCGTCGAAGCGGAACGGCGGGTTCACCACCAGCAGCCCGCAACCGCGGAGGGAAGCGGTCCAGCGCTCGGGACGCACCGCGAGCTCGAGCTGGAGGATCTTCCGGATCCCGGTGCCGACGACTTCGCGGTCGAACACGCGCATCGTCGGCGGCTCCATGAGCGGATACCAGATCGCGTAGCTCCCGGTCGCCCAGCGCTCGTGGGCGGCGACGAGTGCGCGCGCGACGCGCCTGAACTCGCCCGCGCGATCGAACGGCGAGTCGACCAGGACGAGGCCGCGCCGCTCCGGCGGCGGGAGATGCGCCTTCAGCGACTGGTAGCCGTCCATGCGATGGACGGTGACCCGGCGGTCGCGCGCGAAGCTCTCGCCGAGCGCCGCGACATCGGTCTCGTTGAGCTCGGAGAGCACCATGCGGTCGCCCGGCCGGAGGAACCTCCGCGCGATCCACGGCGAGCCCGGATAGAAGCGCAGCTTCCCGTTCGGGTTCTCGGCGCGGACTGCCGCGAGGTAGGGCCCGAGCGCGTCGGGCGAGTCCGACCGGTCCCACAGCCGCGCAATGCCGTCCCGAAACTCGGTGTTCTTCTGCGCCCAGGGGTGCGTCAGGTCGTAGCGGCCGACGCCGGCGTGGGTGTCGACGTAGCAGAACGGCTTCGCCTTTGCGGCGAGCCCGATGAGGAGCCGGACGAGCAGTGCGTGCTTGAAGACGTCGGCGAAGCTGCCGGCGTGGAAGTGGTGACGATAGGCGAGCATCCCGTCACAGCTTGTCGGACTTCCCGGCGCGGCCCCGCGCCTTCTCCACCGGGTACTTGACGGCGTTGATCGCGAGCTTCTTCTCCGCCGCCGCGAGCGGGTCGATCCCCAGACGGTCGGCGAGCTCGACCAGGTAAATCAGCACGTCGGCGATCTCGAGCTCGACCGCGGCCCGCTGCTCGGGACGTAGGCTGTCCGCCTCGTGCGGCGTCAGCCACTGGAACTGCTCGACCAGCTCGCCCGCCTCCACGATGAGGGCCATCACGAGGTTCTTCGGGTTGTGGAACTTGTCCCACTCGCGCTCGGCGACGAAGATGCGCAGACGCGTGCGGAGGGTGTCGAGGCTGTCGATGGCGGGCATGCGGCGGGCTCCGGTCGGGCGAGTCAGTATAGCGACGGCGCGCCCCGCCTCAGTCGCCGAGCCTGCGGACGCCGTCGGCGAGCAGGTCCGCGAGGGCGATGGCGTTGGTGGGGTGCGGCACGCTGTCGGTGCTCCAGACGTCTCCGACGCCCGCTTCCCGCACCGTGTCGAGCGCGTCGCCGATGAACAGCGCGTGCGTGACGATCGCGCTCACTTTCGCCGCACCGCGCGCCATGCAGGCGCGCGCGGCCGCGGCGAGCGTGCGGCCGGTGCTCGCGACGTCGTCCACGAGCACCACCTCCCGCCCCTCGATCCCGAGCTCCGGCAGCGCGACGCTCACGTCGCGGTCGCCGTGGCGCTGCTTCTCGCCGACCGCGAACGGGCACCCGGCGGCCTGCGCCACCGCCTCGACCCATTGCGCCGATTCCAGGTCCGGTCCGACGATGAGCGGCGCGCGCAGCCGCGCTCGTACCAGCGCGCCGACCAGCGGCGCGGCCGCGAGCGCGACCGTCTGCTTCGCCGGCAGCGCATCGGCGAGCGTCGCGGTGCGGTGCAGGTGCGGGTCGACGGTGACCAGGTGATCGAAGTAGCGCGCGAGGAACCGCCCGACGATCCGCTGGCTCACCGCCTCGCCGTCGCGAAACGCCGCGTCCTGACGCATGTAGCAAAGGTAGGGCGCGACCAGCGTGAGCCGCTTCGCGCCGAGCTCGGGCGCCGCCTCGGCGGCGAGCAGAAGCTCCACGAGCTTGTCGTTCGGACGATCGAGGCTCCGGCAGAAGACGACGTGCTCGGGCAGCGCCGCCGGTAGCGTCACCTTGCTCTCGCCGTCCGGGAAGCGGTGCACCGCGGCGATCGCGCACTGCACCCCGAGCCGCTCGGCGACCGCGCGCGCCTGCGCCGCGTGCTCGGGAAAGCCGATGACCATCCTCACCCGCTCCGGGGCAGACATTCGAGTACCCTACGGCATCCCGCGCCTTTTGAGGAGTGGGTTGAGCCGGCGCCTTCGTCGCGCACCTGCTGAGCGCCGCTGCTGCCTGCGATCGCCGACCGCACCCGGGAAGGACGCCCATGCCCGTCAACACCACCGCCACCGGCCTGATGATCGAGGACCTCACCGTCGGCACGGGCGACCTCGCCAGCGCCGGCCAGAAGGTCACGGTTCACTACACCGGCTGGCTCACCGACGGCGCCAAGTTCGATTCGAGCAAGGACCGCAACGACCCGTTCGTCTTCCCGCTCGGCAAGCGCCAGGTGATCGCGGGCTGGGACGAGGGCGTGCAGGGCATGCGGGTCGGCGGCATGCGCAAGCTCACCATCCCGCCTGCGCTCGGCTACGGCGCGCGCGGCGCTGGCGGCGTGATCCCGCCGAATGCGACGCTGGTGTTCGAGGTGGAGCTGCTGGGCGTGGGTTGAACGGCGCCGCCGGTCTCGAGATGTAACTTCTGTAACCGGCGGTTACAGGCCGCCGTGCGGCGATCGGCCTGCAGCATCATGACGTCACAAGAAAAGCGCCGGCCGGGTTGAAGCCGGCTCGCGCGAGGCGTTAAATGGCGGTGGGAAGCTCTTCAGGCTGCGGTATTCGCGGCCAGGAGGTGGTCATGAGATCACTGAACGCTCTGGC
Source organism: Burkholderiales bacterium (assembly GCA_035286595.1). Lineage (GTDB taxonomy): Bacteria > Pseudomonadota > Gammaproteobacteria > Burkholderiales > SG8-39 > DATEDA01. The sequence goes on from DATEDA010000131.1 coordinate 21,644, forward strand.
GACGATGGTAGCGGTGCTGCTGGTGGGTGCGCTCGTCAGCGACTCCGCTTTCGCCTATCGCGGCGGCGGCCACTCCGGTCGAGGCGGCGGTGTCGCCGTCGCGGGTGGCGGCCAGTTCGTTCGACCCGGCGGCGTGGTCATCGCCGGCGGTGGCCAGTTCGTTCGACCCGGCGGCGTGGTCGTCGCCGGAGGGGGAGGCAAGGTTTTCGTCGGAAGCCGGGTCGTCGTCGGCGTCGGCGTCGGTTTCCCGGTGTACTGGGGGCCGAGGTGGTACTACCCGCACCCCGCTGCTTACCCTTACTACGCACCCTATTCCTACCCGTACTACTACCCGCCCGCCGCTTACCCGTCCGGGCCCACGACGTACATCGAGCAGGGCAGCGGGCAAGCGGCGCCGCAGCAACCGGCTCCTGAACACTGGTGGTATTACTGCGCCGAATCGAAGATGTACTACCCGTACGCGAAGGAGTGTCCGGGCGGCTGGCAGCGAGTATCGCCGCAACCTCCGCCACCCAACTGACCCCCGGGCGGCCGTGCCTTCCTGGCTGAAAAGCTCGCCTCTCCCTGCGCTGCTGATCCTCGGCGCGTGCGCAACCGTGCCCACCGGCCCCGCCGTCATGGTTCTGCCCGGCACCGGGAAGGGCTTCGATGCGTTCCGCGCCGACGACGCGGTGTGCCGGCAGTTCGCCCACGAGCAGGTGGGTGGGCTCACGCCGCAGCAAGCCGCCTCGAACACTGCGGCGACCGGCGCGGTGGTCGGGACTGCCGTCGGCGCTGCGGCCGGCGCGTTGATCGGTGGCACCGCTAGCGCCACGGGCGTCGGCGCAGGCGCCGGGCTCCTGGTGGGAAGCCTGGCGGGAGCCGGCGCGGGAACGGGTTCCTACTACAACGCGCAAATGCGCTACGACTTCGGTTACCAGCAGTGCATGTACGCAAAGGGCAACCGGATCCCGGTGTCGGGGCGGTTTGCGTCTTCGTTGCCACCCCGGCAGGCGTACCACCCTCCTCCGCCGCCCAACGCCCCGCCCCCTCCTGCGCGCTGAGCGCCGGCGCGCCGCCCGGCGGAAACACCGTGCTGGGCGTATAGTGGATACCCGATCTCGGCGTGTCCCGAGAAGGCCCACGAAACTGGAACCCCGCATCGGCGGGGTTTCTCGTTTCCGGGCCGATCGCGACGCGCACAGGAGGCACCGACATGCTGGCCACAAAAAAGATGCACCCCGTCGCCGTCTGCAGGATGTGCCACGGCATCACCTATCGCACCGAGGCGATCAACCAGCGCTGCGGGCGCAGCCCCCAGGGCCGGCGCTGCCGCGGCGTGTTCAGGAGCGCCGTGAACGACGGCGACTGGAAGGAATGCACGGCCTGCACCGCCACCGGCAAGTACGAGCAGCGCCTCTGCCCGTTCTGCGACGGCATCGGCTGGCACTTCATGAAGCTCAGGGCGCTCTGAAGGCGCGCGCGTCGGCCACGGCCGCGGCTCGTAGAACCGGCGCATGCCGGGCGCCGACCCTCATCCGTACTCCGGTCTCACGCCCGACGTCGTCCTCGATGCGCTCGAGAGCGCAGGGTTGGCCGGCGACGGACGCCTGCTCGCGCTGAACAGCTACGAGAACCGCGTCTACCAGATCGGCATCGAGGACGCCGCCGGCCCGTCGTCGTTCGTGGTCGCCAAGTTCTACCGGCCGGCGCGCTGGACCGACGCGCAAATCCTGGAAGAGCACGCGTTCGTGCGCGAGCTCGCCGAGCGCGAGATCCCGGTCGTCGCGCCGCTCGTGCTGCAGGGCGCGACCCTGCACGAGTTCGGCGGCTTCCGGTTCGCGGTGTATCCGCGGCGCGGCGGCCGCACCCCCGAGCTCGAGGATCCGAAGACGCTCGAATGGCTGGGCCGCTTCATCGGGCGCATCCACGCCGTGGGCGCGGTGCGACCGTTCGACACCCGGCCGGCGCTCGACCTCGAGGGCTTCGGGGTCGAGCCGCGCGCGTGGCTGCTCGAGCACGGGTTCATCCCCGCCGACCTGCTCGAGCCGTGGCGCAGCGTCGCCGATCGCGCGCTCGCGGGCGCGGCGCGCTGCTATGAACGCGCGGGCCCGCTGGCGACGATCCGGCTGCACGGCGATTGCCACGCCGGCAACATCCTCTGGACCGGTGACGGCCCGCACTTCGTCGACTTCGACGACGCGCGCTCCGGCCCGGCGGTGCAGGACCTGTGGATGCTGCTCTCGGGCGATCGCGCCGCGATGACGCGGCAGCTCGGCGACGTGCTCGCGGGCTACGAGGATTTCCGCGAGTTCGAGCCGCGCGAGCTCGCGCTCGTCGAGGCGCTGCGGACGCTGCGTCTCATCCACTACTCGGCGTGGCTGGCGCGGCGGTGGGACGACCCGGCGTTTCCCGCCGCGTTCCCATGGTTCAACACCCAGCGCTACTGGCAGGACCGCATCCTCGAGCTGCGGGAGCAGGTCGCGGCCATGGACGAGCCGCCGCTCTGGCGCGACTAGCGAGGATTTCTCACCGCGGGAATCGCGGGCGGAGGAATCCGGGCGCGGTGCTGCGTTACACTCCGGCTCCATGGATCTCGCCAGCGACGAACAACTGTCGGCCGACAGCGAGCTCGCACGCGACCTGCGGGGCGGCCGCTTCGTCGTGACCGCCGAGCTCTCGCCGCCGGTCGCGACCGATCCGGCGGAGTTCATCGACGCCGCGGCAGCGCTTCGCGGCGTCGCCACCGCGGTGAACGTCACGGACGGCGCCGCCGCGAAAGCCCATCTCTCGGCCCTGGTCGCGGCGCACTTCCTCCTCCAGCATCGCGTCGAGCCGATTCTCCAGCTGACCTGCCGCGACCGGAATCGCATCGCGCTCCAGGGCGACCTGCTCGGCGCGGCGGCGCTCGGGATCCGGAACGTGCTGGTGCTGCGTGGCGACGACCCGGGCGCCGGCGACCAGCCGGACACGAAGCCGGTGTTCGACCTGGACGCGACGACCTTGCTCGCGATGGCAACCCGCATGCAGGCCGAGCACCGGCTGCCCTCGGGCGCCGCGATCACCGGTCCGATCCGGCTGCTGCTGGGCGCCGCCGACACCCCGATCGACCCGCCTCCCGGCTGGCGCGCGGAGCGACTGGTCGCCAAGGCCGATGCGGGCGCCGCGTTCATCCAGACGCAGTTCTGCATGGACATGGCGGTGGTGCGGAGGTATGCCGCGCGGCTGCTCGAGCTCGGGCTCGCGCAGCGGCTGCCGATCCTGATCGGGGTCGCGCCGATCCCGTCGGCGCGCTCGGCCCGCTGGATGAAGGCGAAGCTGCACGGGACGCAGATCTCGGACGACATCGTCGGGCGCCTCGAGCGCTCGTCCGACCCGAGGCGCGAGGGCAAGCGGATCTGCGTCGAGCTGATGCAGGAGCTCGCGGCAACCCCCGGCATCGCCGGCGCGCACGTGATGGCGCCGCAGAACCACGCCGCGATCGCGGAGGTGGTCGCGGCGTCCGGCGTCAAGGGGACGCGGCGCGCTCCGGTCAGTCACTGACTCCTGGGACGCGCACATGGCCTTCAGCCAGCAAGACCTCGAGATCGACGGCTGCCGCATCAACCTCCGCCGCGGCGGCGCGGGCGCCCCGCTGCTCTATCTGCACGGCGCGAGCGGCGCCCCCGTGGTCATGCCGTTCATGGAGAAGCTCGCCGGAAGCTTCGAAGTGCTCGTGCCCGAGCACCCCGGTTTCGGCCTGTCCGACGAGCCGGAGTGGCTGGAGAACATCCACGATCTCGCCTACTTCTATCTCGATTTCCTGCGCCACCTCGACCTGCGGAACGTGCTCGTCGTCGGGAGCTCCATCGGCGGCTGGCTCGCGCTGGAAATGGCGGTGCGCGACGCCGCGCGCATCCGGTCGCTGGTGCTCGTGAGCCCGGCGGGAACCTCCGCCCCCGGCGTTCAGCCCGCCGACATCTTCATGTGGTCGCCCGAGGAGCTCGTCCGCAACCTGTTCCACGACCAGAAGCTCGCCGAGGCGAGGCTCGCCGAGCCGGTGACTCCGGGCGAGGTCGACATCGCGCTCAAGAACCGGCACACCGCGGCCCGGCTCGCCTGGGAGCCGCGGCTTCACGATCCCTTCCTCCACAAGTGGCTGCACCGCGTGACGGTGCCGGTCAAGATCGTGTGGGGCGAGAACGACACGATCCTGCCGGTCGCCTACGCCCGGGCGTTCCAGACGCTCATGCCGCACGCCGAGCTCGAGATCATTCCGGCCTGCGGCCACCTCCCGCAGGCGGAGAAGGCCGACCGCTTCTGCGACAGCGTGCTGCGGTTCGCGAGCGGGGGGTGACGCCGTGCAGGTCGTCCTGTTCCATCTGATGCCCTACGCCGATCTCGACCTCGAGAGCGCGCGCCGCCACGGGACGGTGTGGGTGAAGCTGCCGAACACGCATTTCGACCCGGTGAAAGGTCACACGCTCTACAACCGCTATCTCGACGAGCTCGAGTACGCGGAGGAGCTCGGCTTCGACGCGATCTCGGTGAACGAGCACCACCAGACCGCGTACGGTCTCATGCCGTCGCCGATCGTGACCGCCTCGGCGCTCGCGCGGCGCACCAAGCGCATCAAGATCGCGATCCTGGGCAGCGCCCTGCCGCTGCGCGAGCACCCGCTGATGGTCGCCGAGGAGCACGCGATGATCGACGTGATCAGCGGCGGGCGGTTGATCAGCGGCTTCGTGCGCGGCATCGGCGCCGAGTACCACACCTTCGGCGTGAACCCGACCTTCTCGCACGACCGTTTCCACGAGGCCCACGACCTGATCGTGCGCGCCTGGACCGAGCCCGGGCCGTTCGCATTCCAGGGCCGGCACTACCGGGTGAACTACGTGAACACCTGGCCGCGCCCGTACCAGCGCCCGCACCCGCCGATCTGGATCCCGTCGCAAGGGAGCAAGGAGACGATCGACTGGGCGTCGCATCCCGATCGCCGCTATACGTACCTGCAGACGTTCAGTCCCGCGAAGGTGGTCCAGCGCTACCTCAAGATGTACCGGGACACGTGCCAGGGGCACGGCTACGCGGCCGCGGATCGGCAGCTGGGGTGGGCGGTCCCGGTCTACGTGGCCGAGACCGACGAGGCTGCGCGCCGCGAAGCCAAGCCGCACCTCGAGGCGTTCCGGAACGTGTTCCTCAAGATGCCGATCGAGATGCTGCTGCCGCCCGGCTACACGTCGCGCGAGTCGCTGAAAGGCGTGATGAAGGCGAAAGCCGAGATCTTCGGGGAGATCACGATCGACAAGGCGATCGAGCTGGGGCTGTTCGTCTGCGGGAGCCCGGCGACGGTGCGGCAGGCGTTCGAGGCCTACTGGCGGGAGATGCGCTTCGGCAACCTGCTCGTCCTGTGCCAGTTCGGCACGCTGCCGGGCGACCTCACGCGCAAGAACATGGAGCTCTTCGCGCGCGAGGTGATGCCGGCGCTCAAGGCGCTCGGTCCGCAGCCGGTCACGAGCTGAGCCGCCGCCTCACGCGAGCGGCGTTGGCTGCGCCGCCATTCGCTCGCGATGCCGCGCGTTGTACTCCCGCGCGAGCAGCGCAAGGGCGAGCACCGCGCCCGCGGCGTTGGTCCAATGACCGCCCGGGGCGATCTTGAAGGGGACGAGCAGCATCACGCCGGCGGCGAAGACCAGGACGCGCAGCGCCGCGGATAGAGGCCGCAGCGCGTAGCCCACCATCGCCATGGAGATCAGCCATACCCCGCCGACGGCCGTCGCGACGTCGATCGTCACGTGCCAGGGATCGGCGTCCTCGAGGAGGAGGCTCGGGGCGAACACGAACAGGAACGGCACGACGTAGGCAGTCCAGCCGAACCGCATCGAAGTCCAGGCGGTCGCCATCGCCGGCGCCTGAGCCATCGACGCGGCGAAGTAGGCCGCGATCGCCACCGGCGGGGTCAGGAAACTCATCATGCCGAGGTACATGACGAACATGTGGGCGGCGAGCGGCGTGACGCCGAGCTCGACCATCGACGGCGCCACCAGCGCGGCGAGGATGACGTAGACCGCTACCGTCGGCATGCCCATGCCGAGGACGATGCACAGCGACCCCGCGACCAGCAGCACCCCGAACAGGGTGCCGCCGCCGACCTTCAGAAGGAGCAGCGTCAGGGCGAAACCGAGGCCGGTCACGAGCAGGATGCCGATGATGAAAGACGCACCCGCGGCGATCATCAGGAGATCGAGGATCGAAGTGCCGGTGTCGCGAAGCGCTTCGTAGATCATTCGCGGCGTCAAGGGGTTCGTGGCGGTACGGGCCAGCCGGCCGACGGCCATCGTCACGAGGGACGCCGCGATCATCCCGATCTCCACCCCCCAGCCCAACCGGGCGAATGCCTCGAAGAGGATCCAAAGCAGCGCCGCGTAGGCGGCGAACTTGGTCAAGCGCGCCGCAACCTTGTCGTCGCCGAAGCCGACGCACATGCCGAACACCATGATCGTCAGCGCGGCGGCGATCGCCGAGCGTTCGACCAGCCAGTTGAGTGCGAACAAGGTGTACACGAGGACGGCGAAGGGCAGGATGAACGGCCAGCCGTTGGCGAGCACCCGCAGCAACGGCGGAATCAGGCCTTCCTCGACGCGTTTGATCCCGCGACTCGCCGCCTCGAGGTCGGCCTGGATGAACAGCGCGACGTAGTACAGGAGCGACGGCACCAGCGCCGCGACGACGATGTCCTGATACGGCCGGGACAGGAAGTCCGCCATGATGAACGCGGTCGCCCCCATGACCGGCGGCATGAGCTGGCCGCCGGTGGATGCGCAGGCCTCGACGGCAGCCGCGAGCCGCGGCGGGAAGCCGTTTTTCTTCATCAGCGGGATCGTGACGATGCCGGTGGCGACGATGTTCGAGACGACGATCCCCGACACGGAGCCGAACAGGCTGGAGGCGGTGATCGAGATCTTGGCCGAGCCGCCGCGGTAGCGGCCCATCAGCGCCAGCGCGAGGTCGTTGAAGAACTGGCCGCCGCCCGCTTTCATCAGGATCTGGCCGAAGAACACGAACGTGACGACGATCGACAAGGCCACGTTGAGGACCAGCCCCAGCAGCGCGCTGGTGTCGATCGAGGAATAGATCAGCAGCCGCGCCAGGTCGACCTGGCGGGTCTGCAGGTCGCCCGGGACCAGGTGTCCGACCAGCGAATACGCCGAGAACAGCAGCACGACGGACAGGAGCGCCCATCCGGTCGCGCGGCGCAGGCCCTCCAGGCAGAGAAGATAGAGAACGGCGCTGACGATCAGGGCGTCGGGCGGCCGTTCGATCATGCGCTCGACGAGGGTCGGGAAGGTGAAGCCGATGTACCAGCCGGCCGCCAGACCGGCGAGCCCGGCGATCCAGTCGTACCAGGGAACGCTCGTCCGCGCAGGCCCGCGCCGCGCCGGAAAGGTGATGTAGACCAGCATGAGCCCGATCCCCAACATCGGTCCCATGATCTGCTCGTCGAGGAGGTTCAGGCCGACCGCGCGGAAGAGATCGGCCGACCACGCGAGCGAGCCGCAGGTGAGCGCGACGGCGAGAAACGCCTTGAGCCGGCGGACGGCCGGCGAAGTCAGGGCGCCGGCGAGTATCGCGGCCCGCGACGGATCCCCATCCGCGGGTTCTCCGGCCGGAGGCGACGGGCCTTCGGTCATCGCGATCCCTGCGGGACTGCGTCAGCGCGGTGCAAACGCGCTCGCGCCCCGCCGGAGTCGGGCGGCGCAGGGCGCGGGCCGGGTATCGGCAGCGGAGTCTACTGGGCCTCCCAGACGCCTTTTTCCTTGAAGTACCTGATCGCGCCGGGATGGTACTGCACCGACTTGAACTGCACCGCCATCCGCTTGTCGGTGTGGAAGCCGTTGAAGATCGGATGCCCCTTCACCAGCTCGTCCCTGTGCTCAGCCATTGCCTTGACGAACTTGTAGACCGTCTCCTCCTGCACGAAAGCGCCGGTGGAGATCAAGTTGTGGATCAGCAGGAAGTGCGTGGGTTTGGTCACGCCGACCGCGGCCGGCGACGGGTTGACCGTCATGATGCCGTAGTCGGGCTTGACCTTCTGGACGCGCGCGAGCGCCGCGGGGTCGTTGGGCATCTCGAGCCAGTGGATGCCGCCGACCGCGGCGTCGACTTCCCGAACCTTGGGCGCCGGAAGCGCAATCAGGGTGGCATCCAGTTTGCCGGCCTTGAAGTCGTCGGCGGCCGGAATCAGGCCGGACACGTTGATGCCCACGACGTCGTTGAAAGTCATCCCGGCGGCGGCGAAAACGGCCTGCCCGAGCGGAATCCCGTTGGGGAACGCCTGCCAGCCGATGGGATACTTCTTGCCCTTCAGGTCGTGCAGGGTCTTCATGGCCGAATCCTTGCGCACCATGACGCCGATCGGGAAATCGGTCAGCTTCACCGCGACGCGCATCTCGGACATCGGCTTCAGGTTGCTGAACATGCCCTCGCCGTTGAGGGCGTCCCCGAGGTTGTTGACGTCACCGATGGTGAACTCGGCCTGCCGGTTCTGGACCGCAGCGAGCGTCGCCGTCGTCCCGGCGACCGGGATCACCCGCACCTGCAGGTCGGTGTGCGACTGGACGACCTTGCCGATGACCTGCGCCTGCAGATGGTTGATCGCGCCGGGCTGGAGGGTCGTGAATCCGACCGTTTCGGCCGCGGTGCCGCCGGTCCAGAGTGCAAGCACGGCGAACGAGCACGCAAACTGTCTGAGTCTCCTGGCCATGATTCGTCCCTCCTCCTTGATCGGTGCGGCTTCGGGGGTGCCCTCCCCGAACGCATCGGAACCATAATGCAGGGACGCGAACCTAGGCAACCGGCTCACCCGCGCTCGCGAGCGACCGCGCCGTGGCGCGCGCCCCTCATTCCGCAGCGCGGTAGACGAGGCGCTCGAAGGAGCGCTCCTTGATGTGCTGGTCGAGTCCCCAGCGCTTCACCTGCTCGAAGACCCCGTCGAACTCCGCGCGTGGAATCGGCTGGTAAACGAAGCGCTCGCCGCGGGTGAACCGGCTGAAGTCCCACGCTCGATCCTGGAACTCCGGCGGCACGGAGTGCTTCCAGAGGTGCAGATACCTCGGCAGATCCGCTTCCAGCGCTCGCTCGGCGCGATCGAGGCCGCGCAGATAGCCGGTGACGCCGGCCTTCGGCGCGGACTCCGGAACCCACCACAGGGTGTGGAACTCGTCGGCCATGACCTCGCGCAGGCCGAGCTGCCGCGCCATGTCGATCTGCGGCGGCAGGAGGCTCGCCGCCTCGACCTCGCGGTCGAGCAGCGCCTTGAGGCGCGCGCCGAAGCCGCCGACGTTCGCGATCTTGATGTGCTCGAGCGGCAGGTACTTCTCCAGCCGCCACGGCACGTTGAAGTGGCTGCCGGCCCGCATCCCCACGGCGATCGGCACGTCCCGCAGGTCCTCCGGCTTGCGGACCTTCGAGTCCGGGCGCACAAAGATCGCCCACGGTGACACGCCGTAGCAGTCGGGGACGACCTTGCCCATGCCGGCGCTGGCGTTGCTGATCGTGCCCCACAGGCATGCGCACTGGATGACCTGCTCGCCGCCGCCCGCGGTGTAGGGCTTGTCCTGCGGCCGGTTGAAGTAGTCCATGCCCTTCCAGCCCGACTGGGTGCCGCGGAACGTCCTCCAGTCGAGCTCGACGTCGAGCCTCTCGTCGGCGAAGTCGTTGAGCCCCATGCCCTTCGGGGCGACCTTGATGCGCAGCAGCTCCTTGGTCGTGGCCATGCCGCCTCCTCCTGCACGCGCAGCGGCCACTATACGCCCGCCGCAGAACGCCGCCATCGGGCGCCCGCCTC
>DATEDA010000132.1:0-5245 GCA_035286595.1 Burkholderiales bacterium
ATCGAGGTGAAGGAGAAGGTCCTGCCCGCGCTCGACGACGAGTTCGCGAAGTCGCTCGGCGAGTTCGCGACGCTCGAGGCGCTGCGGGCCGAGGTGCTCCGGCAGCTCGAGGCGCGCCGCGAGCACGAGGAGCGGCGCGAACTTCACGACAAGGTCGTGGACGCGGTGCTGGCCGGGCACGCCTTCGCGCTGCCCGAGGCGCTCGTGATGCGCCAGGTCGCCCACCAGATCGAGCACGCCCGCGAGAGCGTGCGCCGGCAGGGCCTCGACCCCGACCGGCTGCCGTGGGACTACCCCAAGCTGCTCGGCGAGCTCCGGCCCGGGGCCGAGAAGGCGGTGCGGCGCGCGCTCCTGCTCGACGCGATCGCCGAGCGGGAGGGGATCGCCCCGACCGACGCCCAGGTGGAGGCCGAGGTCCAGCAGCTCGCCGAGGGGAGCCAGCGGCCGGTGCCCGCGATCCGGCGTATGATGGAGAAGAGCGGGGACCTCGCGTCGCTGCAGCGCGGGCTTCGCGACCGGATGACGCTCGAGATGCTCGTCGCGAACGCGCGGATCACGGAATGAGGAGACCCACGATGGCTCTGGTGCCGATGGTCGTTGAGCAGACGCCGCGCGGCGAGCGGGCGTTCGACATCTTCTCGCGCCTCCTCAAGGAACGGATCATCTTCCTGCCGACCTTCATCGAGGACGAGCTGGCGAACCTCGTGATCGCCCAGATGCTCTTCCTCGAGGCGGAGGACCCGGACAAGGACATCTACCTCTACATCAACTCGCCGGGGGGCTCGGTCACGGCGGGGATGGCGATCTACGACACGATGCAGTACGTCAAGCCCGGCATCTCCACCATCTGCATGGGCCAGGCCGCCTCCATGGGCGCGCTCCTGCTCTGCGCCGGCGCCAAGGGCAAGCGGTTCGCGCTCCCCCACGCGCGCATCATGATCCACCAGCCGCTCGGTGGGGTGCAGGGGCAGGCGACCGACATCGACATCCAGGCCAAGGAAATCCTCCGGATGCGGGAGGAGCTGAACCGCATCATGGTGCACCACACCGGGCAGTCGATGGAGAAGATCCAGCGGGACACGGACCGGGACTTTTTCATGACCGCCGAGCAGGCGAAGGACTATAGAATCGTCGACGAGGTGATCTCCTCGAAGCCGACGACCCGCGCGGTGAGCGAGGCGGCCGCGCTCGTGTCGCCGGCCGGCACGTAGGAGGCGTATGGCGGGTCGCACGCGAGAGGGCAACGGCACGCTGAAGTGCTCGTTCTGCGGCAAGGGTCAGAACGACGTCCGCAAGCTGATCGCCGGCCCGACGGTCTACATCTGCGACGAGTGCATCGAGCTCTGCAACGACATCATCGCGGAGGAGTGGGAGGAGGAGAAGTCCCGCGAGATCCGCAGCCTCCCCAAGCCCGCCGAGATCAAGACCGTCCTCGACCAGTACGTGATCGGCCAGGAGCGCGCCAAGAAGATCCTCGCGGTCGCCGTCCACAACCACTACAAGCGGATCGAGTCCGGCAGCGAGGCCGGCGACGTCGAGCTGCAGAAGTCGAACATCCTGCTGATCGGCCCGACCGGCTCGGGCAAGACGCTGCTCGCCCAGACGCTCGCCAAGATGCTGCGCGTGCCGTTCACGATCGCCGACGCGACGACGCTCACGGAGGCGGGCTACGTCGGCGAGGACGTGGAGAACATCATCCTGCGCTTGCTGCAGGCGGCAGAATACGATGTCGAACGTGCAGAACGTGGAATTGTCTACATCGACGAGATCGATAAAATAGCCCGCAAGTCGGAGAACCCGTCCATCACCCGCGACGTGTCGGGGGAGGGCGTCCAGCAGGCGCTGCTGAAGATCCTCGAGGGCACGGTCGCGAACGTCCCGCCGCAGGGCGGACGCAAGCACCCGCACCAGGAGTTCATCCAGGTGGACACCGCGAACGTGCTGTTCATCTGCGGCGGCGCGTTCGTCGGCCTCGACAAGATCATCGAGGCGCGCGTCGGGCGGTCGGGCATCGGCTTCGGCGCCGACATCCGGAGCCGCGAGGAGCGCCGCGTCGGCGACCTGCTGGCGATGATCCAGCCGGAGGACCTGCTCAAGTACGGCCTGATCCCCGAGTTCGTCGGCCGGCTTCCCGTGATCGCGACGCTCCACGACCTGGACGACGCGGCGCTCGTGCGGATCCTCCGGGAGCCGAAGAACGCGATCATCAAGCAGTACCAGAAGTACTTCGACCTCGAGAAGGTGCGCCTGAAGTTCACGGACGACGCGGTCGCGGCGATCGCCCGCGAGGCGCTCAAGCGGGGCACCGGCGCGCGGGGCCTCCGCGCGATCCTCGAGGAGGTCATGCTCGAGATCATGTACGACCTGCCCTCCATCCAGGGGCTCAAGGAGTGCGTGATCACGCGCGAGGTCATCCTCAACCACGAGCGGCCGCTGCTCGTGACCGAAGCCCACGAGCAGTCCGCGTAGCCCGAGCGGCACCCTCTTCGTCGTCGCGACCCCCATCGGCAACCTTGAGGACATCACGCTGCGCGCGCTGCGGGTGCTCCGCGAGGCGGACGTGGTCGCCTGCGAGGACACGCGACGGACGCGCGCGCTGCTCTCGCACTTCGACGTCCACACGCCGACGCTCTCCTACCACGAGCACAACAAGCTCGTGCGCGGGCGCGAGCTGCTGCGGGCGCTCGAGGAGGGGAAGTCGGTCGCGCTCGTGACGGACGCGGGCACGCCGGGCATCTCCGACCCCGGGTTCCTGCTGGTGCGGGAGGCCCGGGCGCGCGGGATCCCCGTCGTGCCGGTCCCCGGCGCGGCGGCGCTCGTGACCGCGCTCTCGGCGGCGGGCCTGCCGGCCGACCGCTTCGTGTTCGAGGGCTTCCTGCCGGTCAAGCCCGGGCGCCGGCGGCGCCGGCTCGAGGCGCTGCGCGCGCTCGGGATGACCGTCGTCCTCTACGAGTCGCCGCACCGGGTGGCGGCGACGCTCGCGGCCGTGCGCGACGTCTTCGGCGAGGTGGACGTGGTCGTGGCGCGCGAGCTGACCAAGCAGTTCGAGGAGGTCGTGCGCGCCACGCCCTCGGCGCACCTCGAGCGGCTCGACCGCGCCGGGGCCCGAGGCGAGTTCACCCTGGTCGTCCCGCGCGGCGAGTGACGGAGTATACTTTGGCCTCGATGGACGTCCCCAAGGCGCTGACCATCGCCGGGTCGGACTCCGGCGGCGGCGCCGGCATCCAGGCGGACCTCAAGACCTTCTCGGCCTTCCGGGTCTTCGGCATGTCGGTGCTGACCGCCGTGACGGCCCAGAACTCCCTCGGCGTCCAGGGCGTGTTCGACCTGCCGCCTGAGTTCGTGGCGCGGCAGATCGACTCGGTGCTCGACGACTTCGGCGCCGACGCGGTGAAGCTCGGCATGCTCTCCACGGCGCCCATCGTCGGCGCGGTCGCCGCGCGCCTCCGGGCGCACCGCCAGGAGCGGATCGTCCTCGACCCGGTGATGATCGCGAAGTCGGGCGACGCGCTGCTCCAGCCGGATGCTTGCGCCGCGCTGATCCGGGACGCGCTCCCGCTCGCCGACGTGGTGACGCCGAACCTCCACGAGGCCGGCGCGCTCGCGGAGATGCCGGTGGCGACGGAAGCCGACATGGAGGAGGCGGCGCGCCGCATCCTGAAGCTCGGCCCGAAGAGCGTCCTCGTCAAGGGCGGCCACCTCGCGGGGGCGGCGACGGACATCCTCTGGACCGGGGGCGAGCTGACGCGCTTCACGGCGCCCCGGCTCGACTCGGCGAGCACGCACGGCACCGGCTGCACGTTCTCCTCGGCGATCGCCGCGGGGCTCGCGCGGCGCCTGCCGCTCGCCGACGCCATCCGCGAGGCCAAGGCGTACGTGACCGCGGCGATCCGCGAGGGCTTCCGGCCGGGGCACGGCGTGGGCGCGCTCCGCCACTTCCTCACGAGCTGGTAGCGGACGTGGCGGACGCCGGCGACACCAAGATGGCCTTCATGGAGCACCTGGGCGAGCTGCGCGTGCGCATCGTGCGCGCCCTCTACGCGCTCCTCGCCGGCGCCGCGATCGCGCTCCCCTTCAGCCAGTGGGTCGTGGACTGGCTCGCGCGCCCGCTGACGAGGCTGAAGTACTCGCTGGTGTTCACCGCGCCCGCCGAGGCGCTCTGGGTGCAGCTCAAGGTCGGGCTCATCCTCGGTATCTTCCTCGCCGCGCCGGCCATCCTCTGGCAGGTCTGGGCGTTCATCTCGCCCGGACTGCACGCGCACGAGAAGAAGTACGCGGTGCCGTTCGTCGTGATCGGCTCGCTGCTCTTCATCGGCGGGGGCGCGTTCTCGCTGTTCGTCGTGACGCCCTTCGCGATCCAGTTCCTGCTGAGCTACGCGCGCCCGGGGCTCATGCCGATGATCACGCTGCAGAACTACGTGGACTTCCTGCTGAAGTTCACCGTCGCGTTCGGCGCCGTGTTCGAGCTGCCGCTGGCCCTCACCATCCTCGCGCGCCTCGGCGTCGTGAACGCCCGGATGCTCGCGAAGAACCGCAAGTACGCGGTCCTCGGCGCGTTCGTCGCTGCGGCCCTGCTGACGCCGACGCCCGACGCCTTCAACCAGGCGCTCATGGCGGGCCCGCTGGTGCTCCTCTACGAGGTGGGGATCGTGTGCGCGCGCATCTTCGGGCGCAAGCCGGCGCCGGCCCCGGCGCCCGCGCCGAGCGAGTCGGCATAGCCGTGGACTTCGCCTCGCTCGAGCTGCCCGAGCCCGTGACGCAGGGAATCCGCGAGGCGGGCTTCGTCACCGCCACGCCGATCCAGGAGGCGGCCTTGCCGCTGGCGCTCAAGGGCAAGGACGTCGCCGGCCAGTCGCAGACCGGGACCGGCAAGACCGCCGCGTTCCTGATCGCCGCGTTCACGCGGCTGCTGCGGACGCCGGCGCCCGCGCCCGCGGCGGGCGGCGCCACGCCGCGGGTGCTCATCATCGCGCCGACGCGTGAGCTCACCGTGCAGATCGAGGCCGACGCGCGGCTGCTCGGGCGGTTCACGCCGTTCCGGATCCTCGCCGTCTACGGGGGCATCGACTACGCCAAGCAGCGCGATGCGCTCGCGGCGGGCTCGGACGTGCTGGTCGGCACGCCCGGCCGGCTCATCGACTACCTGAAGCAGCGCGTCTGGTCGCCCCGGCAGGTCGAGGTGCTCGTCATCGACGAGGCCGACCGGATGTTCGACATGGGCTTCATCGCGGACCTCCGGTTCATC
>DATEDA010000133.1:0-8191 GCA_035286595.1 Burkholderiales bacterium
GACCGTCCCCGCGGTCGACAAGATCGTCGGCCCCGGCAACGCCTACGTCGCCGCGGCGAAGCGCCGCGTGTTCGGGACCGTCGGCATCGACATGGTCGCCGGCCCGTCCGAGATCCTCGTCATCTGCGACGGCTCGACCGACCCCGACTGGATCGCGATGGATCTCCTCGCGCAGGCCGAGCACGACGAAGCGGCGCAGGCGATCCTCGCTTCGCCGGAGGCCGGCTTCATCGACCGCGTGGCCGCGAGCATCGACCGGCAGCTCGCGGCGATGCCGCGCCGCGAGGTGATTCGCGCGTCGCTCGCGAATCGCGGCGCGCTCATCCTCGTGCGGAGCCTCGAGGAGGCGTGCGAGCTCGCGAACCGGATTGCGCCCGAGCACCTCGAGCTCTCCGTGCGCGATCCGGAACGCTGGCTCGATCGGATCCGGCACGCCGGGGCGATCTTCCTCGGGCGATACAGCTCGGAAGCGCTCGGCGATTACTGCGCGGGCCCGAACCACGTGCTGCCGACGTCGCGCACTGCGCGCTTTTCGTCGCCGCTCGGCGTCTACGATTTCCAGAAGCGCTCGAGCGTGATCCACGTGTCGCGCGACGGCGCCCGCTCGCTGGGGAGGATCGCGGCCGCGCTCGCGCGCGGGGAAGGGCTGCCGGCGCACGCCCGATCCGCGGAGTACCGCCTCGGGGCCGATTCGTGAAGGGTACGGTCCAGCGCGGTCCCGCCGAACTCGTGCGCGAGGAGATCCTCGCGCTCAAGTCCTACCACGTCCCCTCGGCCGACGGGATGATCAAGCTCGATGCGATGGAGAACCCGTACCGGCTGACCGAGCCCCTGCGCGAGGAGGTCGGGCGCCTCGTCGCGACGCTTCCGATCAATCGCTATCCGGATCCGAGCGCGCCCGAGCTCAAGGCGCGCCTGCGGACGACGTTCGGGATTCCCGAGGCGAGCGGGCTGATGATCGGGAACGGCTCGGACGAGATCATCCAGATCGTCGCGCACGCGCTCGCTCGGGCCGACGCGACGCTGCTCGCACCCGAGCCCTCGTTCGCGATGTACCGGATGAACGCGGTGATCGCCCGGATGCGCTACGTCGGCGTGCCGCTCAACCGCGACTTCAGCCTGGACCCGGCACGCTTCCTCGCTGCGATCGAGGAGCATGGGCCCGCGCTGGTCTTCCTCGCGTACCCGAACAATCCGACCGGCAACCTGTTTCCCGAGCGCGAGGTCGAGCGGATCATCGAGGCCGCGCCGGGGCTCGTCGTCATCGACGAGGCCTATCACGTGTTCGCCGGGAAGACCTTCATGGGCGAGCTCGGGCGGTTCGCGAATCTGATGGTGATGCGGACCGTGTCCAAGCTCGGGCTCGCCGGGGTGCGCCTCGGTTACGCAGCGGCTCGACCCGAGTGGATCCGGGAGCTCGACAAGGTGCGCTCGCCGTACAACGTGAGCGTGCTCACCCAGTTCGTCGCCGACCGCGTGCTCGCGCACATCGGAGTGCTGCACGGCCAGGCCGAGCGGATCAGGGCCGAGCGCGAGGCGATGTTCGAGCGCCTGCGGGATCTCCGGGGCGTCGAGGCCTTCCCGAGCGACGCGAACTTCATCCTCGTGCGCGTGCCGGACGCCGACGCTGTCGACACGCGTCTCAAGGCCCGCAAGATCCTGGTGCGCAACCTCCACGGCAGCCACCCGCTGCTCGCGAACTGCCTGCGACTCACCGTCGGGACCCCCGGCGAGAACGAGCTCGCCCTGGCAGCCCTGGCGGAGAGCCTGTGAGAACTGCAGCCGTCACCCGCAACACCGCGGAGACCGAGATCAGCGTTTCGGTCAATCTCGACGGCAAGGGGCGCTCGAAGCTCGCCACCAGTGTGCCGTTCCTCGACCACATGCTCGACCAGGTCGCGCGGCACGGGCTGCTCGACCTCGAGGTCGAGGCGAAGGGGGACCTGCACATCGATGCGCACCACACCGTCGAGGACATCGGCATCGCGATCGGCCAGGCGGTGGCCAAGGCGATCGGCGAGAAGCGGGGCGTCCGCCGGTTCGGCCACGCCTACGTCCCGCTCGACGAGGCGCTGTCGCGGGTGGTGATCGACTTCTCCGGCCGGCCCGGCCTCGAGTTCAACGTCGCGTTCGTGCGCGCCCGGATCGGCGAGTTCGACGTCGATCTCGTGCACGAGTTCTTCCAGGGCTTCGTCAATCATGCGCAGGTGACCCTGCACGTCGACAACCTGCGGGGCACGAACGCGCACCATCAGGCCGAGACCGTCTTCAAGGCGTTCGCCCGCGCGCTGCGCATGGCCGTCGAGGCCGACCCGCGCGCCGGGCGTGCGGTCCCTTCGACCAAGGGCACGCTCTAGGCCCTGACGCTTTGCCCGTCGCTTGCCATGACCACGATCGCCGTCGTCGACTACGGCATGGGGAACCTCCGCTCGGTGTCGAAGGCGATCGAGCGCGTCGCCCCGGCGGCCCGGGTGCTGGTGACCGCCGACCCGGGCGCGGTCGAAGCGGCGGACCGGGTCGTCTTCCCCGGGCAAGGCGCGATGCCGGACTGCATGCGCGAGCTCGAGCGCTTCGGCCTGCGTGAGGCCGTCCTGAGCGCGACCCGGAGGAAGCCCCTGCTCGGCATCTGCATCGGGGCGCAGATGCTGTTCGAGTGGAGCGCGGAGGGCGACACCCCGGGCCTCGCCGTCTTCCATGGCAAGGTCGTGCGCTTTCCGCCGGACCGGCTGCACGCGGCGCCGGACGGGCCGCTCAAGGTGCCCCACATGGGGTGGAACCGCGTGCGGCAGACGACGCCCCACGCACTGTGGCAGGGCATCGGCGACGCGGAGCGGTTCTACTTCTGCCACAGCTACTTCTTCCGGCCCGAGGAAAAAGCCCTGGCGAGCGGCGCGACCGAGTACGGGCTCCCCTTTACCTCGGCGGTGGCGAGGGATAACATCTTCGCGGTACAGTTCCACCCCGAGAAGAGCCAGACTGCGGGATTGCAACTTCTCGCAAACTTCGTATCCTGGGTGCCCTGACGCGAGCCGAACCGTCGGGGACCGCGCTTCCGTGTCCACCGCCGCCACCTAGTCGACCCCGGCCCACGATCTAGCCCGTCGGCGCGCCTCGCGCCGCCCGCATCGACCCCCCGATTCCCGCTTCCGCCAGCGATGGTGATCATCCCGGCCATCGACGTCAAAGACGGCCGCTGCGTCCGCCTCAAGCAGGGCGACATGAAGGACGCGACCGTCTATTCCGAGGATCCGGTCGCGGTGGCGAAGCACTGGCTCGCCCAGGGCGCGCGCCGGCTGCACGTGGTCGACCTGAACGGCGCGGCGGCCGGCCGCCCGAAGCACGAGGCCATGATCCGCAACATCGTGAAGGCGCTCGACGGCAAGGTCCCGGTGCAGCTCGGCGGCGGCATCCGCGATCTCGACACCATCGAGAAGTACCTCGATTACGGGGTCGCCTACGTGATCATCGGCACCGCCGCGGTCAAGAACCCCGGGTTCCTCTCCGACGCGTGCACCGCCTTCTCCGGGCACGTCCTCGTGGCGCTCGACGCCAAGGACGGCAAGGTCGCCGTCGAGGGGTGGTCCAAGCTGACCGGCCACGACGTCGTCGACCTCGCGAAGAAGTTCGAGGACTACGGCGTCGAGGCGATCATCTACACCGACATCGGGCGCGACGGGATGCTCACGGGCGTGAACGTGGACGCGACGGCGCGCCTCGCGCGCGAGCTCCGCACGCCGGTGATCGCGAGCGGCGGCCTCGCCAGCCTGAACGAGGTGCAGGCGCTCTGCGCGATCGAGTCGGAAGGGATCGTGGGGGTGATCACCGGCCGCGCGCTGTACCAGGGGACGCTCGATCTCAAGCAGGCGCAAGCGGAGGCGGACAAGCTCTCGGGGAAAGGGGATGCGGGATGAGGGACGGAAAGGCCCGTCCGCCTGAATCCCCCATCCCGATCATGTCCCTCGCCAAACGCATCATCCCCTGCCTCGACGTCGCCGCCGGCCGGGTCGTCAAGGGGGTGAACTTCGTGAGCCTCCGCGACGCGGGCGACCCGGTGGAGATCGCCCGGCGCTACGACGAGCAGGGCGCCGACGAGCTCGCCTTCCTCGACATCACGGCGAGCTCGGACGAGCGCGATACGCTCCTGCACGTGGTCGAAGACGTCGCGGCGCAGGTGTTCATCCCGCTCACCGTTGGCGGCGGCGTGCGCAGCGCGCAGGACGTCCGGCGGCTGCTGAACGCCGGCGCGGACAAGGTGTCGATCAACACTGCGGCGGTGCAGAATCCCGGAGTCGTGGCGGACGCGGCCGGGCGGTTCGGCGCCCAGTGCATCGTGGTTGCAATCGACGCCAAGCGGAGCGGCAGCCGCTGGGAGGTGTTCACGCACGGCGGCCGCCGGGCGACCGGGCTCGACGCCGTCGAGTGGGCGCGGCGCATGCAGGCGGCCGGCGCCGGCGAGATCCTGCTGACCAGCATGGATCGCGACGGCACGCGCGAGGGCTTCGACCTCGCGCTCACGCGCGCGGTTGCGGAGGCGGTCGACGTGCCCGTGATCGCGAGCGGGGGGGTTGGTAGCCTCGAGCACCTCGCGGCCGGGGTGCTAGAGGGCAAGGCGGACGCGGTGCTCGCGGCGAGCATCTTCCACTACGGCGAGTACACCGTACGGCAGGCGAAGGAGCTGATGGCCGCGCGCGGCATCGAGGTGCGGTTGTGAAGGGCATGGACTGGCTGGATGAGGTGAAATGGGACGAGCGCGGGCTCGTGCCGGTCATCGCCCAGGAATCCACCACCGGGCGCGTGCTCATGCTCGCCTGGATGGACCGCGAGGCGCTCGCGCGCACCGCCGCAACGGGGGAAGCGGTGTATTACTCCCGCTCGCGCGAGCGGCTGTGGCGCAAGGGCGAGGAATCGGGCCACATCCAGCGCGTACGGGAGATCCGTATGGATTGCGACAACGACGTCGTCCTGCTCAAGGTCGAGCAGGCGGGCGGCATCGCCTGTCACACCGGCCGGCCGAGCTGTTTCTTCCAGCAGCTCGTCGACGGGCGCTGGGTGACCATCGAGGCCGTCGTCAAGGACCCGAAGGACATCTACCAAAAATGAGCGACATCCTCGACCGGCTGGCGGAGGTCATCGAGAGCCGCAAGGGCGCCGATCCGCAAACGTCGTACGTCGCGGGCCTCTTCGCTCGCGGCGAGGACGCGGTGCTCAAGAAGCTCGGCGAGGAGGCGACCGAGGCGGTGATGGCCGGCAAGACCGGCGACCGGCTGCGGATCGTCGGCGAGATGGCCGACCTCTGGTTCCACTGCCTGGTCGCGCTCGCGTATTACGGTCTGAAACCGACCGATGTGCTGATGGAACTTCGGCGCCGCGAGGGGATCTCTGGAATAGACGAGAAGGCCGCGCGCGCGGGCGGGAAGAAGGAGTGAGCGAGATGGCCGAGGCGACGACGCCCGAGAACTGCATTTTCTGCAGGATCGTGCGCGGCGAGATTCCGTCGCAGAAGGCCTACGAGGACGACGATGTCCTCGCCTTCCACGACGTGCGTCCCGTCGCGCCGGTCCACCTGCTGCTCATCCCGAAGGTCCACGTGCCGTCGCTCTACGAATGCGAGCCGGGCCACGCGCCGCTCCTGGGGAAGCTCCTGGCGCTCGCGCCGCGGCTCGCCCGCGAGCAGGGCGCGACCGACGGCTTCCGGACGATCATCAATACCGGCCGAATCGGGCGGCAGGAGGTGTATCATTTGCACATTCACGTGATCGGCGGCCCGACCGTGCTGGGTCCCATGATCACGCGGCAGTGAGAGGAATCGCCATGGGATCGTTCAGCATCTGGCACTGGCTGATCGTGCTGCTCATCATCGTGCTCGTGTTCGGCACGAAGAAGCTGCGCAACATCGGCTCCGACCTCGGCAACGCGGTGAAGGGCTTCAAGGACGGCATGAAGGGCCCGGCGGCGGAAGGCGCCCCGAACGGCGGCGGCACGCCCCCCCAGGTGACCGGCCAGACCATCGAGGGCGAGGTCAAGAAGGAGTCGAGCACCAAGGCCTGATGCGCCCCGCCGGCGTCGGGCTCCCGAACGAGATGCCGGGGCGACCCGGCGTCTTTTTTTCCGCGCCCCGCCTGAGGCGGCAGCGCAGCGGGTAGCGAAGCGCGAGCGGGGGAGTTCACCCCACCAATGTTCGACATCGGTTTCTCCGAGCTGCTGGTCATCGCGGTGGTCGCGCTGCTCGTGATCGGACCCGAGCGGCTCCCGAAGGTCGCCCGGACGGCCGGCCACATGTTCGGCCGCCTGCAGCGTTACGTGAACGACGTCAAGGCCGACATCCAGCGCGAGATGGAGCTCGACGAGCTCCGGAAGCTGCGCTCGCAGTTCGAGGACGCGGCGCGCTCGGTCCAGGATTCGGTGCACGAGGTCGACAAGGAGGTGCGCGCGGTCGGGGACGACCTCAACCAGGCCGTGGCCGGCGCGAGCCCGGATCCGGCCGGCGCGCTCCCGCCGCCGGCCGACGGCCCGAAGACCGAAGCGAAGGTCTGATCCTTCCGGCGGCCATGTCCGCGCAGCAGGACACGTTCATCTCGCACCTCGTCGAGCTGCGCGACCGGCTCCTCCGGACGCTGCTCGTGGTGGGGCTCGTCTTCGTCGGCCTGTTCCTCTACCCGGGCTCCGGCCCGATCTACGACTTCCTCGCGGCGCCGCTCACGCAGGCCCTGCCCGAGGGGACGAAGATGATCGCCACCGGGGTGATCACGCCGTTCCTGGTGCCGGTGAAGGTCACGGCCTTGGTCGCGCTCATCGTGGCGCTGCCGTACGTGCTCTACCAGGCCTGGGCGTTCGTCGCGCCGGGCCTGTACGCCCACGAGAAGCGGCTCGTCCTGCCCCTGGTCGTCGCCAGCACGGTCCTGTTCGTCGCCGGGATCGCGTTCTGCTACTACCTCGTCTTCGGCAAGGTGTTCGCGTTCATCAACAGCTTCGCGCCGCAGAGCATCACGCCGGCGCCGGACATCGAGGCGTACTTCAGCTTCGTGCTGACGATGTTCCTCGCGTTCGGCGTGACCTTCGAGATCCCGGTCGTCGTGGTGGTGCTCGCGCGGGCGGGGATCGTGAGCGTCGAGCAGATGAAGGCCGCCCGACCCTACGTGATCGTCGGCGCGTTCGTGATCGCGGCGATCGTCACGCCGCCTGACGTGGTGTCACAACTCCTGCTCGCGATTCCGATGTGTCTGCTCTACGAGGTCGGGCTCGTGTTTGGCCGGTTCGTGGCGAGGAAGCCCGGCGAATCCGACTGGAAGGCGCCGAGCGACGCGGAGATGGAACGCGAGCTCGACCGCTAGAAGCGCTTCAGCGCGGCCGCCGCGGCAGCTGCGGCCGCCTGGCAACCGTGACCTGCACCTCCAGCTCCTTCTGATCCCGGCGCAGCTTCAGCGTCGCCCGGCTGCCCGGCTTGAGCTCGGCGACGGCGTCGAGCATCGCCGGCGCGTCGGGCGTTGCCGTCGCGTTGACCGCGACCAGCACGTCGCCGGGCTTGACGCCCGCCTTCTCGGCCGGCCCGTTCCGCTCGACGCCGGCGATCAGCACGCCGAGCGTCTTGCCGAGCTTGAACGACTCGGCCGCTTCGGGCGTCAGCTCCTGCGTCTGTATGCCGATGTACCCGCGGGTCACGGCGCCCTGGGCGACGATCTGTTCCATCACCGAGCGCGCCGTCGACACCGGGATCGCGAAGCCGATGCCGAGCGAACCGCCCGCCCCGGTGCGCGAGAAGATCGCGGTGTTGATGCCGACGAGGTTGCCCGAGGCGTCGACGAGCGCGCCGCCGGAGTTGCCGGGGTTGATCGACGCGTCGGTCTGGATGAAGTTCTCGTAGGTGTTGAGGTTGAGCCCGCGCCGCCCGAGCGCCGACACGATGCCCATCGTGACGGTCTGCCCGACGCCGAAGGGGTTGCCGATCGCGAGCACGACGTCGCCGACGTGGAGCGTCTCGAGGTTGCCGAGGGTGATCGCCGGGAGACTCTCACGGTCGACCTTGAGGACCGCGAGGTCGGTCTCGGGGTCGGAACCGACGATCTTCGCCTTCAGGCGCGTCTGGCCGTCGGCGAGCAGCACCTCGATCTCGTCCATCCCCTCCACGACGTGGTTGCTGGTCAGGAGGTAGCCGTTGGGACTGACGATCACGCCCGAGCCCAGGCTCGAGGCG
>DATEDA010000134.1:0-22500 GCA_035286595.1 Burkholderiales bacterium
TGGCCGTCGAAGCCGGTCCGCGTGATCGTGAACGTCGCTCCCGGCGGCGTGGCCGACATCACGGCGCGCCTCCTGGGCGCCCGCCTCACCGAGACGCTCGGGCAGCCGTTCGTGATCGAGAACCGCGCCGGCGGCGACGGCTACATCGGGTTCGAAGGCGCCGCGCGCGCCGACCCCGACGGCGCGATGTTCGCGTACGCGCCGGGCAGCACCATGATGATCGCGCCGCACCTCGTGAGGCGGGCCGACTTCGATCCGCTGAAGGCGCTGACGCCGGTCGTGGCGACTGGAAGCGTGTCGCTCTACGTGATCGTCAAGCTCGATCTCCCGGTGAGCAACTACCAGGAGTTCCTCGCCTACGCACGGGCGAACCCCGGCAAGCTGAACTACGGGACACCCGGCAACGGCACCTCGCCGCACATCGCGGTCGAGGTCTTCAACCGCGAGGCCAAGGTCAAGCTGAACCACATCCCGTACAAGGGTGCGGGCCCGGCACTCAAGGACCTCCTCGGCGGCGTCATCGACCTCGCGTTCGATCCGGGCGTCGGGCTGCCGCAGGTCAAGGCCGGCAAGCTGCGCCTCGTCGCGATCGCCGGACCGCAACGCCATCCCGACTTTCCGGGCGTGCCCACGCTGGAGGAGAACGGGATCAAGGGCGTGGACGGGGGGCCGTACTTCGGGTTCTACGCGCCCAACGGAACATCGCGCGACATCGTCGACCGGCTGAATCGCGAGGTGCAGAAGGTGATGCAGGAGCCGGCGATCCGCGAGCGGTTCAAGACGTTCGCGGTCGATCTGGCTCCGGCGATGACGCCGGAAGCGTTCGCCGCGTACGTGCGCGCCGAGAGCCAGCGCTACGGCAAGCTGCTTGCGGAGCTCGGCATCCGCACGCAGTAGCCCGGGCGCTCACTCCCCGAAGAACGCCTCGAGCTCGGCCGCGACTTCCGTGCGCGGACCCTACCGCCTCGGCCCCCAGTCGGCCAGGCCCGCGATTTGCTTCCCCCCACCCCTTGCAAACTCCGCCGGCATCCGCATAATGCGCACGTCGAATTCGCTGTGGGTCCGTCCACGATGCCCGCTTGCGGGCGCCACTCCTGGTCCCCTCCCATAAGTAATTTGATGCCCGGCACAGTGTCGTGCCGGGCAACGCCAGACTGGAGGGCTACCATGCCTACCGGCACCGTCAAGTTTTTCAACACCAGCAAGGGCTTCGGCTTTATCCGGCCGGACGATGGCTCGAAGGACGTCTTCGTGCACATCTCGGCCGTCGAGCGCGCCGGCCTCGGCACGCTCAGCGAGAACCAGAAGGTCCAGTTCGAGGTACAGCAGGCACCCAACGGCAAGTCGTCGGCGGTCAACCTGAAAGCCCTCTGATCCCCGGTTGCGGAGGCAGTGAACGCACTGCCTCCGCGATCGCGCCCCAGGGCCGGAGGCCGGACATGCCGAAGGAAGAGATGATCGAAATGGAGGGCGTGGTCAGCGAAGTCCTGCCGAACACGCAGTTCCGCGTGCTGCTCTCCAACGGCGCGGACGTGCTTGCGTATGCCTCGGGCAAGATGCGGAAGCATCGCATCCGCATCCTGGCCGGCGACAAGGTCACCCTCGAGATGTCTCCCTACGACCTGACGAAGGGCCGCATCAACTTCCGACACAAGGACGAGCGGGCGGCGCCCGCGAATCCCTCGCCGCAGCACCGGCGGCGCTAGCGAGTCCCAAGCGTCGAAAACCCGCCGCGGGGGCGCGAAGCGGCCTGCCGTTCGGCCACGTATACTGGCTGCGGTTCGTCCGCCGACGTGATTGAAATCAACCTCAACGGGCAGAAGCTCGCGCTCGTCCTCGTTCAGGCCAGCGCCGAGGACGGTTGGCGAGTGCTCCTGCCCGGCGCGGCGAAATCCCGACTGTTCCTGGACCGCACGCTCGCGCTCAGCTATGCGAAGGACTGGGCGTCGGCGAACCGGCCGAGCACGATGCGCGTGAGCGGCGCCGGCGGCAACTTCACGCACGGGTGGTCCTTTCGCTGATGGATTTCCGGCTGTCCATCGATGGCGCGTCGGATGTCGTGTTCAGCGGCGAGCTGGTCGCGCGCGTGACGAGCAGCCCGGAGCGGAAGGCCTCCAACTTCAGCCGCCACATGGGACGGTGGATCGAGCTCACGCTCTACCGGACCGAAGGCGGCACCTACGTGTGCCACGAGACCCGCCGCTCGAGCCGGAGCGGCGAGCAGGAACGCCGCCAGCGCGTCGAGGCGGTCGAGACGGAGGGCGCAGTGGTCGCCTTCTTCAAGCAGACCGTGCTCGCGAAACGCCTCTACGCCGAGGCGGGAATCAGCAACCCGCGACGCACCCGCTAGCTCACCGCCGGACCTTCGCCTACCAGCCCGTCACCCGGGCGAGCAGCACCGCCGGATCGGCCGGCGCACGGTTGCCGCGCCACGCCACGTGGCGATCCGGGCGCACCAGCACCAGGTCCGCGCCATAGATGTCGCGGGCTTCCTCGGACCGGACGTCCAGCACCTTGAGCGGCATGGCGCGCCGACCGGCCGCATCGCGCAACGCGCGCGCGTCGGGCTCGCGTCCCGCCTGGAGCACGAGCAGGGTGAAATCCATGCCCATGCGGTCGAAGATGGACACGCCGTCCTCGAGCCAGAGGTGCGGCGCTCGCGCACCGGGCGTCCCGTGCGGCGTGTAGCGGTGCCATTCGTCGACCGGCGCCGGCGTGCCGTCGCCGGCGACGATCGGCGACCCGCCGTAGAACACGCCGAAGTGGACGCCGGGAATGTCGAACTCGCGCCGGCAGTGGTCGAGCAGCCGCGCGCCCATCGTCCGCCGGCACTCGGCGCCGGCGGGCGAATCGGCCTCGAGCTCGGGCGGGATCGCGATGATGCCGATGGAATCGGCCATGGCGCGCGCGAAGCCGGTGTTGCGATGGGCGATCGGCCGGCGCTCGGCGTCGTAGCTCGCGAGGAGCCGCGGCCCGCCCCAGCCGGCGCACGCCGCGGCGAGCTTCCAGCCGAGGTTCGACGCGTCATCGACCGCGGTGTTGTAGCCCTGGCCGCCGGTCGGCGTGAAGAGATGCGCGGAGTCGCCGGCAAGGAAGGCGCGCGGGGCCTCGGGCCGGTCGTGGAAGCGCTGCGCAACGAGCGTGAACCCCGCGGTCCACTCGCCGATGCCGAGCAGCTCGAACGGGAACTCGCGTCCCGTGGCGCCCGCGAGCGCCGCGCGGGCGAACGCCTCGGAGGCCGGCTCGCCGGGCGGGAGCTGCGCGTAGAACACGAGGAGGCCCCGTCCGTCGATCGCGGCGATCAAGCCCCGCCGCTCGCGATTCACCGCCCAGTACTGCCAGGCGGGGCCGCCGCTCATGATCTCGTAGAACGCCGGCGACCGGAGGTAGAGCGCCAGCATCCGCCCGCCCATGAAGTCCCGCGCCTCGCCCGCCCAGCCCTCGTACTGGACGCCGAGCGCATCGCGGATGAGCGAGCGCGGCCCGTCGCAGCCGACGAGGTAGTCGCACTCGATCGCGTGCCGGCCGCCCGCGCCCTCGGCCGCGACGCGGAGGGCGCCGGCGTCGCGCTCGATGCCGAGCGCACGCCAGCCGAAGCGCACGCTCGCGGCCGACCATTGCAGCGCGTGCTTCCTGAGCATCGCCTCGATGTACATCTGCTGCACGCGATGCAGCGGCTCGGGCGTCGGCCAGCGGGAGCGCGGCTCCTCGCGGGCCGCGGCGGCCTGGCGCCGCGTCAGGCCGGGAAGGCGCGCGAGCTCCCAGCCGGTGTAGCGCGTGAAGTAGGCGATGTCCTGCGGGTAGTCCTCGGCCAGCCCGAGCGCCCGGATCTCGTGCGCGAAGCCGAGCCGCCGGTAGTGCTCCATCGTGCGCGACGTGGTGGCGTTCGCCTTGGGGAACTGCGGCGGGCCGGTATCGTCCTCCAGCAGCACGCAGGCGACGCCGCGCCGGCCGAGCTCGATCGCGGTGATGAGGCCCGCGGGCCCGCCGCCGACGATCACCACCCGGGTGCGCTCGGTGTCCATGCCCGCCATTGTCGCCCGCGCTTGACCGGCCGCGCCGGGGACAGTGATGATTCTCGCCGCCACGCCGCCGGACGACCGGACAATGACGCAGCCCGACGCGATTCCCGCCGCCCCCGCCCCGGCTGGGATCGATCGATTCAAGCTGTACTACGAGCGGAACGAGCGCCGGATCGCCGTCGTCGCGTTCGTCGCCGGGTTCCTGTTCGACATCCTGACCTTCGGCCGCGTCGACTCGTGGCTCGCGATCGGCCAGCAGATCCTCTATCTCGCCGTGATCGCAGCGGCGCTGACCCAGATGTTCCTCGAGCAGGCGCGGCCGCCGCTCGAGCTCGAGAAAATGTTCGCCGTGAAGCGCTGGTACTACCGGGGCCGCACGGCGATCGTTCACTTCCTGTTCGGCAGCCTGCTCAACCTGTACACCATCTACTTCTTCAAGAGCTCGTCGCTGCTCGTCTCGTTCTCGTTCCTCGCTTTCCTGGTGCTCGTCCTGGTGGCCAACGAGACCCGGCGCTTCAAGTCGCTGGGGCTGCCGTTCAAGTTCGCGCTGCTCGGCCTGTGCGTGCTGTCGTTCTTCGCCCACGTGGTGCCGATCTTCGTCGGCTCGATCGGGGTCGGGGTGTTCCTGTTCTCGATGCTGGTCGGCGCCCTGCCGCTCGTCGCCCTCGGCTGGGGCATCCGGGCGCTCGCGCCCGACCTCTTTCAGCGGGCGCGGCGGCAGATCCTGGTGCCGGCAGGCGTGGTGCTGCTCGGCTTTCTGACGCTGTATCTGGTGAAGGTCATCCCCCCGGTGCCGCTGTCCATCCCGTTCATCGGCGTCTATCACGCCGTCGAGCGGACGGACGAAGGCTACCGGCTCAGCCACGAGCGGCCGCTGTGGCGCATCTGGCACAACGGCGACCAGGACTTCCGGGCCCAGCCCGGCGACCGGGTCTACGTCTTCTTCCGCATCTTCTCGCCCACCCGCTTCTCCGACCAGGTGCTGATGCGCTGGTACCGGAAGGACGCCCCGCGCCGCTGGAGTCTGACGGACTCGATCCCCATCAACATCGTCGGCGGGCGCGACCAGGGCTTCCGCGGCTACGGCGTGAAGTCCAACCATCAGCCCGGCGAGTGGAGAGTGCAGGTCGAGACGACCGACGGGCGCGAGATCGGCCGGGTCTACTTCCGCCTCGAAACCACGCCCGAGACGCCGCGCAGCTTCGTGGTCGAGCTGCAGTAGCGGCGCCGCAGGGTCAGTTGGGCCGGACGCGCTTGACGACGCGCATCACCGCCGCGGTGCGGGTCTCGACGCCGAGCTTCTCGTAGATCCGCTCGAGGTGCTTCTCGACGGTGCGCGGGCTGGCGCCGAGGATGGTGGCGATGTCGCGGTTGGTCTTGCCGGCCGCCACCCAGTCGAGCACCTCGCGCTCGCGGGGTGTGAGCGGGGCGGTGTCCCACCCGCCGCCGGGGGCTGCGTTGGCGCGGTCGACCGCGACACTGAGCCGATACAGGTTGGCAAGGTGCGGCCGGACGATGTCGAGCAGCTCGCGCTCGCGGTCGCTGAACGCCGCCGCGCCGCGGTTGAGGACGAAGCTGACGAGGAACCGCTGGTCGACGTGGATCGGCACCGCGGTGACGTGCTCGATGCCGATCACGCGGTAGTACTCGTCGTAGAGCGGCGTGCGGTGGGACTCGCTCGCCGGCAGGAGGTCGGTGATGCGCTTGGTGACGGCGGCGGGGTTGCGGCCGTGCTCGCGGACGAGCGGGTGAGCGAAGAAGTGGCGATCGAACGCGTCGAT
Source organism: Burkholderiales bacterium (assembly GCA_035286595.1). Taxonomy (GTDB): domain Bacteria; phylum Pseudomonadota; class Gammaproteobacteria; order Burkholderiales; family SG8-39; genus DATEDA01. Next base: position 5,804 of record DATEDA010000134.1, read on the forward strand.
CTCGCGAGGCGAGATCGCCCCCGGGGCGTCGCTCACGACGCTGCGATGTCCGGTGTCGAGGTCGCAGACCGAGAGCGTGGTGAGCTCCGAGCTGACCAGCCGCGGCAGGGCTGCGACCCCGCGCCGGGCGAAGTCGGCGCTCCCGCCGCAGCTCTCGCCGATCTCGTGGAGCATGTCGAGCGCCGCGCGCAGCTCGCCTTCAGTGAGCCGGCTCGGGCTCGGGCCGGGGCTTGCGCCGACGTGGGCCGGCGGGCAGAGTGGGGACATCGGGGTACCCCCTGGGTCGGACGGTGGCCCGCTTTTCTACCAACTAGTAGGTTATTTGTCAACCAGTAGGTAGGTAAACCATGGTAGCCTTGCGCGGTGCGCGCCCTCCGGCGCGGAAACGAGGAGCCCCCATGCCCCGGGGATCGGCCAAAGCAGACACCTCCCAACGGATCCTGGACATCGCCGAGCGCCTGGTCCAGACGCGGGGGTTCAACGGGTTCAGCTACGCCGACATCGCATCGGCGCTCACCCTGACGAAAGCGAGCCTTCACTATCATTTCCCGACCAAGGCCGGGCTCGGCACGCGGCTGATCGAGCGCTACGAAGCGGGGTTCCTGAAGGCGCTCGAGGAGATCGACCGCACTACCCCCGACGCGCGCGACAAGCTGCGCCGGTACGCCAAGATCTACGCCGACGTCCTGCGCAACAACCGGATGTGCCTGTGCGGCATGCTGGCGGCCGAGTACGCGACGCTGCCGAAGTCGATGAAGGAGGAGATGCGGCACTTCTTCGACGAGAACGAGCGCTGGCTCAGCCGGGTCCTCGAGGAGGGCCGCGCTTCCGGCAGCCTGCGATTCACGGGGTCGGCTCTCGACGTCGCGCGCGCGCTGGTGGGCTCGCTGGAGGGGGCAATGATGATTGCCCGGTCGTACGGCGAAGTCGCGCGCCTCGAAACGGTCGCGGACCGGCTGATCGCGGAGCTCTAAGGACTTCTGGCACGGCTCCGCCCCGGCGGAGAGTCGGCAACCGAGGCGTGCGTCCGCATGCCTCCCGTTCACTTCACGCGCTTTTCCGCTGCTGCGGCCGCTCGTGCTCGCGGCCGATACGTAGACCTACGCATTTCCTGCGGCCGCGCCGCGCCGTACAAATGCAGCCATGCCGGCCGCGGTGGCCGGCATGGCTCAATCGAACCGGAGGCGCGACATGGAGAAGGCCGAACGCAACGATTTCCGCAAACCGGACGAGATCCGGGAGTTTCCAAAGGGCAGGCTCGAGCTGATCAAGATCGGCGGCGCGACGGTCGGGCGCTGCGTCTTCGAGCCGGGCTGGAAGTGGTCGACCTCGGTCCAGCCGATCGTCAAGACGAAGAGCTGCGAGGCCCCGCACTTCCAGTACCACGTCTCGGGGGTGCTGCGGATCCTGATGGACGACGGCGCGGAGTTCGACTGCCGGCCGGGCGACGTCTCCCTGCTGCCCTCGGGTCACGACGCCTGGGTCGTCGGGAACGAGCCCGCCGTGGTGGTCGACTTCCAGGGAATGATCGACTACGCGAAGTCTCACGAAGCGCACGCCTGATCGCGTGCAACCCACGACTGGATCTACGCCAGGAGAACCAACCATGCTGACCCGTGCACCAGTGATGACCATGCTGCCCGTCAAGGACCTCGAGCGGGCGCGCGACTTCTACGTGAACAAGCTCGGCCTCGAGGCCGAGGGGCTCGCCGCGGACGGCAAGTTCGTGCTGCGCGCGAGCGGCACCAAGCTCGGGCTGATCCCGAAGCCCGAGGGGACCAAGGCGGAGCACACCACCGTCGGGTTCGAGGTGGACGACGTCGCCGCGGAGATCAAGACGCTGAAGGGCCGCGGCGTGAAGTTCGAGGACTACGACTTTCCCGGCTTCAAGACCGTCGACCACGTGATCGTGATCGGGACCGACAAGGCGGCGTGGTTCAAGGACACCGAGGGCAACATCCTCTGCCTCCACCAGGATCTGCGGAAGCGCGCCTGAGACGACCGCGGGAGACACACGTGCTGACCCAGGCTCCGATGACCACCATCCTCCCGGTGAAGAACCTCGACCGGGCGCGCGAGTTCTACGCCGCCGGGCTGGGGCTCGAGGCCTGGGGGCTGCAGGCCGACGGCAAGTTCCTGTTCCGCTGCGGGGGCGGCGCGATCCTCGCGCTGTTCCCGAAGCCGAACGGCCCCAGGGCCGAGCACACCGCGGTGAGCTTCCAGGTCGAGGACATCGTCGCCGAGGTCCGCGACCTGGAGCGCCGCGGGGTCGAGTTCCACGACTACGACCTGCCGGGCCTGAAGACCGTGGAGCACGTGTGCGTGCTCGGGTCGGAGAAGGCGGCGTGGTTCAGCGACCCCGAGGGCAACATCCTCTGCCTGCACGAGGCGCTGCCGAAGCGGTAGGCGGCGCCGTGCGCATCGCGACACTGACCTCGGACCGGACCCCGGCGTTCGCCGGGGTGACGACCTGACGGTCGTCAGTTCAGCTTCGCCCCGGAGGCCTTCACCCCCGGCTCCCATTCCTTCACCTGGGCGGCGACGAAGGCGTTGAACTCGGGCGTCGACATCGGCCGCGACTGCACCGCGAGGTCGGCGAGGCGCTTCCGGATCGTCTCGTTCTTCATCACCTCGGCCATTGCCGCGTGCATGCGGCTCGCCACCGGCGCCGGCACCCCCGCCGGCGCCGTGATGCCGAGGAAGTTCTCGGCGACGAGCTTGGTCATCCCGAGCTCCTTGACGCTCGGCACGTCGGCGGCCAGCGCCGCCCGTTCCGGCGAGGTCACGGCGAGCGCCCGCAGCCGGTTGTCCTTCATGTACGGGACGTTCTGCGGCAGCGTGTCGATCGCGAGCTTGATCGTGCCGCCGAGGAGATCGTTGTGCATCGGCGAGGAGCCCTTGTAGCCGACGTGCTCCATCTTCAGGCCGAGCTGGTTCTTGAAGGTCTCGCCGACGATGTGGCCGATCGAGCCGATGCCGCCCGAGCCGTAGTTGACCGGGTTGGGCTGCGCCTTGATCCAGGCGACGAGCTCGCCCATGCTCTTCGCCGGCACCGAGGGGTGCACGACGAACACGTTCGCGACCGAGCCGATGTAGAACACGTGGTTGAAGCTCTTCACCGGGTCGTAGGTGGGCTGCGCGAGCATGAAGATCGAGATGCTGATCGGCGCGCTGTTCGAGAGCATCCACGTGTAGCCGTCGGGTGCGGCCCGGGCGACCTCCGCCGCGCCGATCGTCGCGCCGCCGCCGGGCCGGTTGTCGACGATGACGGGCTGGCCGAGCTTCTCGCCCAGGGGCCCTGCGATCAGCCGCGCGACGATGTCGCTCGAGCCGCCGGGCGCGAACGTGACGACGACGCGCACCGGCTTGGTCGGCCAGGCCTGCGCGGACGCCGCGACCGGGACGAGCGCGGCGGCGGCCGCGACGAGCGAAACGCCGATCCGGCGCGAAGCGTTCATGAGCGATCCCCTTTGTCTGTGAGTTGGAGTCTGGAGGGAGCAAGCCTCGTGCCGAGGACGATGGCGAGCGGCCAAAGCGCAATTCTGCAGCAACACTCGATATCGCGCGACTATTCCCGGGCCCTGCGGCGGTGCGCGCTGCCGCGCGCCGGTGCATGCCGGCCGCCCAGGAACCGGCGCCGCAGCGCCGGCCGCATGACGTCGAAGCACAGGAACATGAACTGATCGTCGGCGTCGCGCACCGGGCTGTGGGTGCGCTCGTACGGGTGCTCGCGCGCCGTCCGGCCGGCCGGAACGAGCGCGTGGCGCAAGTAGGGGTCGAGCAGGAGGATCTCCCCCGGGGCGTGTCGCGCCGCGCGGCTCCGGTGATCCACGATCCCCAGCCGCCCGGCGTGCACGACGACGATGACGAAGTAGACGCCGGGAAAACGCAGCTTGTCGTCGTGCAGGCTCACCGGCCCGCAGCCGTGCGCGGAAAAGCGCTTCGGCCGCAGTGCGCCGAGCCGCAGACCGAGCGCCGTGGCGACCTCGCGCCGCAGGCGCCGCACGAGCCCGGCGGCGATGCGCCGGCGCACGTCGTCGAGCTCGCTGGTCTGCTCCGCGGTGAAGCCCGCGGGGCTGAGCTCGCGCGCGAGCCGGAACAGCGACGGCAGCCTCGCGGCGCAGCGTACGACGCACTTGCCGGTGCGGATGAGCGTGGCGGGCGGGCGGGTCACGGGTGGAGAGCGATTATCCGGCACCGGCGGGCGCGCATGGGACGCCGCCCAACCCCGCGCCGCGACGGTTTCCACGACGCCCGCGCTTCGCCTAGAATCCCGCGACGCCCTGACGACAAGAGGGCCACGATCGACCCTGGAGGAGGAACAGCATGAAGCTCGTACGCATCCCCGTCGCGCTCGTCCTGGGCGCCGTCGCGCTCTCCGGCATCACCACGGCGCCGCAGGCGCAGGAGCTCCGGCTCTCGACCTTCGTACCGCCGGTGCACGTCATCTACCGCGAGATCATCACGCCGTGGGCCGCGGACGTCGCCAAGGCCACGAACGGCGCGGTCAAGGTGACGCTCTATCCGTCGATGCAGCTCGGCGGCAAGCCGCCGGAGCTCTTCCGGCAGACGGTCGACGGCGTGGTCGATCTCACCTTCACGCTGCCGGGGTACACCTCGCCCGCGTTTCCGCGCGTCGGCATCATCGAGCTGCCCGGGCTCAAGGACGACGGCCTCGCCGCCACTAACATGATGTGGGATCTGCTCGATCCCTATCTGCTGCCGGAATTCGAGGGCACCAAGGTGATCGCGCTGTGGGGCGCCGAGGACGCCGGCCTCATGTCGCGCGGCAAGGCGTTCCGCTCGATGGACGACCTGAAGGGCCTGCGCATGCGCTCGCCCTCGGCCGCCCAGGCGAAGCAGCTGCAGTACATGGGCGCGGTGCCCATCGCGGCGCCGATCACGGAGGTGTACCCGGGCCTCGAGCGCGGCACGATGGACGGCGCCATGGTGCCGTTCACCACCATCCTCGACTTCCGCCTGGGCGAGGTGGCCAAAGGCTTCACCATTTCCGGCCCGATCTTCGGGCGCTCGGTGTTCCTGATCGCGATGAACAAGAAGAAGTACGACAGCCTCTCGCCCGACGCGCGCGCCGCGATCGACAGGCTTTCCGGGCGTCAGCTCAGCCTCAAGGCCACCGCGGTGTACATCAAGCGCGCCGAGGAGGCCGTGGCGAGCGTGCGCGGCAAGGCCGATGTCGTCACGCTGTCGCAGTCGGAGCAGCAGCGCATCAGCAAGACCCTGCGCCCGATCATCGACGAGTGGGTCAAGGAGACGGAGCCCAAGGGCATCCCGGCGCGGGAGATGCTGAAGCGAGCCGGCTACAAGGGCTAGGCGGGGTGTTCGACCGCTTCCTGCGCGCCCTCGCCCTCGGCGGGGGCGCGGTGCTGTTGGGCCTCCTCGGCCTCGTCCTCTTCGACGTCGTCATGCGCTACGCGCTGCGCCTGCCGTTCCTCGGCGCGTACGAGATGACCGAGCTCGCGATGGTGCTGATCGTGTTCCTCGCCCTGGCGTACTGCGGCGCGACCGGGGGGCACGTCGCCGTCGACGTGCTGTCGCCGATCCTCGACCGGCCGGGGCTGCGCTGGCTGACCGTTGCAACTCATCTCGCCGGCGCGGTGCTCATGGCGCTGATTGCGTGGCAGACCACGCTCTACGCCATCGGCTCCGCGGAGCGCGGCGAAGCGAGCAACATGATGCGCATCCCGAAGGCGCCGTTCGAGCTGGTGGCCGCGGCGGGCTCGGCCGTCTTCGCCGTCGTCCTGCTCGTGCAAGCCTGGAGGGCGTTGCGTCCGCCGCGGCCGCCTGAAGCGCGCCGATGAGCCCGACCGCGGCCGGCGTGATCGGCATGGTGGCGCTGCTCGCGCTGCTCTTCCTGCGCATGCCGATCGGCATCGCGATGGCGCTGGTGGGGGCGGTCGGCTTCGCCGTGCTCAACACGCCCGACGCGGCGCTGCACGTCCTCGGCTCCTACCCGTTCTCCTACGCCGCCGTCCACGCGCTCAGCGTCATCCCGCTGTTCGTGCTCATGGGCAACTTCGCGGCGGTGTCGGGGATGAGCTCGGATCTGTTCGCCGCCGCTTACGCCTGGCTGGGGCACCGGCGCGGAGGGCTCGCCTCGGCGACGGTCCTCGCGTGCGCCGGTTTCGCGGCGCTGTCCGGCTCGTCCGTGGCGTCCGCGATCACCATGGGCCGCGTGACCTTGCCGGAGATGCGTCGCTACAACTACGACCCGCGCCTCGCGACTGGCGTGGTCGCGGCCGGCGGCACGCTCGGCATCCTGATCCCGCCGTCGACCATCCTCGTCGTCTACGGAATCCTCACCGAGCAGTCGATCGGCAAGCTCTTCCTCGCCGGTTTCCTGCCCGGCCTGCTGCTGACCGCGCTGTTCATGATCACGGTCGCCATCGTCTGCGGCGTGCGCCCCGATTTCGGTCCGCCCGGGCCGAGGGCGTCGATGCGCGAGCGGTGGGCCGCGCTCGGCCGCGCCGGCGCGTTCTTCGTGGTCCTCCTGGCGACGATCGGCGGCATGTATGCCGGGGTCTTCACCGTCACCGAGGCTTCGGCGGTGGGCGCCGGCCTGACCCTGGCGCACGCCCTCTGGCGGCGCCGGCTCATCTGGGCGGCGCTGTCGGACGCACTGCTGCAGACCGTGCGCACCACCGCGATGGTGTTCCTCATCCTGATCGGCGCGCACATCTTCTCGCCGTTCCTCGCCATGAGCCGCATCCCGGTCGACCTCGCCAATGCATTGACTGCGCTCGCCCTGCCGACGCTCGCGGTGCTCGCGATCGTGCTCGTCGTCTACATCCTCCTCGGCATGTTCCTCGAAGGCTTCGCCATCCTGGTGCTGACCGTTCCCATCATCTTCCCGATCATGATCGCGATGGGCTACGACCCGATCTGGTTCGGCATCTTCATGGTCATCGTGCTGGAGATGGGCCTCATCAGCCCGCCGGTCGGCATCAACGTGTTCGTCGTGAAGGGCATCGCGGAGGACGTGCCGATGTACCGGATCTTCGCCGGCATCCTGCCGTTCTGGGTGGCGATGATGGTCTGCGTCGCGCTGCTCATCGCGTTTCCGCAGATCGCGCTGATCCTGCCGAACACCATGATCCAGTAGGCCGGGCGCAGCCGACTACGCGCCGCCGATGGCTCTCGACCGCAAGCCGCTGGACGCGACCGCGTTCGGCCTGATGATCGTGCTGTGCATGCTGTGGGGGTTCCAGCAGGTCACGATCAAGGTCGCCGCGCCGGACGTGTCGCTGGTGATGCAGGCGGGGATCCGCTCGATCATCGCGACCGCGCTCCTGCTCGTCTGGGCGCGGGCGCGCCGCATCCCGCTCTTCGACCGTGACGGCACGCTCGCCGCCGGCATCGGCGCCGGGGTGCTGTTCGCCACCGAGTTCGTGTTCATCTACGCCGGCCTCGCCTACACCGCGGCGTCGCGGATGATCGTCTTCATCTACACCACGCCGTGCTGGACCGCGCTGATGCTCCCGTTCTTCGTGCCCGTCGAGCGGCTGAGCGCGCGCCAGTGGGTCGGCGTGATCGCCGCCTTTGGCGGGATCGTCGCCGCGTTCGCCGAGGGGTTCACGTCCGCGAAGGGCGAGACGTTCGTCGGCGATCTCTTCGGCGTGATCGCCGCGTTCCTGTGGGCGTCGACGATCGTGCTGATCCGGGCGACGCGGCTCGCGCGCGCGTCGGCCACGAAGACGCTCTTCTACCAGCTGGCGGTGTCCGCGGCGATGCTGCCCGTCGTCTCGGTGCTCATGGGGGAGCCCGGGGTCGTGCGGTGGACGCCGCTCGCCATCGCCATCCTCGCGTTCCAGGGCGCGATCGTCGCGTTCGCGAGTTACCTCGGGTGGTTCTGGCTGCTGACCAAGTACATGGCCGCGCGGCTCTCGGTGCTGAGCTTCATGACGCCGCTCTTCGGCGTGCTGTTCGGCGCGGCTCTCCTCGGCGAGCGGATCACGCCGGCGTTCCTCGCCGCGGCCCTGCTCGTCGCCGGCGGCATCGTGCTCGTCAACTTGCCGGAGCGCGCGCGGCGCTAGCCGCCGGGCGCCCCGGGGCGGAACGGTAGTGCGCCGCGGCCGCGGCCCGGTCGTTCCGTGTTACACTCGCTGGAGCTCTGTAATACGGAACCCCCGATGACCCTCACCGTGAGACTCCCGCTGCGGGTCGAAGAGCGACTCGCCCAGTATTGTGCGAAGCGGCGGCTGACCAAGTCCGAAGCGGTCAAGCTGGCGCTGGAGCAGCTCCTGGCCGAGGGCTCGGCGGCGCCGTCGGCGTACGAGCTCGGCAGGGTCGGCTTCGCCACGGACACGACCGCCGCTCGCCAGGTGGCCCGGAACACCAAGCGCCTGCTCCGGGAAAGGTTCCGTGCCAAGGCTCGTCGTTGATACCGGATTCCTGGTCGCGCTTTACCGTCGGCGGGACGATCTGCACGCCGACGCGGTGTCCTTCCTGCGGGAGAACCGCGCTCCGCTCGTGACCGTTTCGGGGGTGATCGGGGAAGCCTGCTACTTCCTCAGCACACCCGCCAAGGTCGAGCTGTTGAAATGGGCCGCACGGGGCGGCATCGCCGTGGCGGATGTGCCGGTCGATGCCTATCCCGTCCTTGCCGCGCTGCTGACGAGATACGCCAATCTCGACCTCGACTTCACCGATGTTGCGCTGGTCTGGCTGGCCGACCTGATCGGCGAGCGCGAGATCCTGACCGTGGACGACCGCGATTTCGCAATGATCAGACTCAAGGGAAAGAAGCGCTTCGAGCTCGTCCCCTGGCACCGTTGATCAATTGCAGAGCCAGGCCGCGGTGGCGAGATGGACGAGGAACGCCGGCTGCCGATAGCCGCGGCGTGGACCGGCCCTGTTGCGGGGTTCAGGGTCGAAGCCCGCCCGTTCCCTCCCCCGAGCGGGGGAGGGAAGAGCGGACTGGGCGCTACTGCATGATCGGCGCGAGCGCCTGGCCGATGCGCTCGGCCTGGGCGGCGTTGATGATCCGGCCGAGGACCTCGCTGAACCGTCCCTGGACGCCGGAGACGATGTACTGCCACCGGTACGCCCCGAGGACCCCGGCGCGGACCATTTCGGTCTGCTCGGGCGAAATGGACCGGCCGCACGCCTTCAGGAAGTAATCGGCATCGGCGCCGGCCTGCAGCTGCAGGATCCCGTCCACCGCCCCGACCAGCTCGATCAACTCGTCGACCGCCGTGTCCCGCTGCGCCGGGGAGAGCTTCGCGTCCTCCCGCTGCCACTCGAGCTCGTCCAAGATCGCGTGCTGCGATTCCTCCTTCCAGTGGTACAGGAATACGTCCTTCCACAGCTCGGAGAGGCTCGGGTCCGGGTCGATGCTCTCGCGGTAGTGGGCGAGCACGAACAGCTCGATGTGGCACGTGAGCGCGAGCACGGCCCAGGTCGACTTGCCGAGCACGACGGCTGCGACCGCGTTCGGGTCGGGCAGGAACGTGTAGCCCTGGGGCATCTCCTCGGCGGCCATGCGCTCGAGGCGGCGGAACATCTCCTGGTGCTTGATCTCCTCGTCGGAGAAGCGGACCAGGGCTTCGAGGGCGGTCTGGTCGCCGAGCCAGTGCTCGCGGCTGACCTCCAGCACCTTGGCGGCGATGAATCGCTCGACCAGGCCGAAGATGTTGGCGTAGCTGCGGCCCTGGATCTGGCTGAGGAAGCGCTGCTCCTCGGCGCTCAGGAACCCGAGGCCGTCCACCTTCGACAGGCCGTCGGGGAGGAACTTCTGCGAGAAGTCGAACTTGCGGCCGCGAATCACGTCGCGGTCGATGTCGAAGCGGACGCGCTTGGACGCCTCGACGCACTTGGCGTAGCGCCGCGTGTCGGTCTGGTGCTGGATCATCTGCATCTGCATGGCTTGGGTCTCCTGAGGGGTGATGAATCGCGTCAACCGTCTCGGCTATCTGGCGATCAGCTGCGCGGCATAGCCGCGGCGCGTGACGCTGGTGAGGATCGACACCGCGCTGACGATGCTCGGGTCGTGATCGATCACCAGCAGCCGCGCGAGCCGCATGCTCGCCTCGACCCGCGCCACTCCGGCGAGACGCTCCAGCGTGCGCTGCAGGTCGTCCACCTCGCCATCCGACAGCGGGTCGGCGAGATGGACCACGACGTGGGCCTTGGGGTAGTCCATCGGAGGATCTCCGGTCACGCGCCTCGCCGTCACATCCCGACGAGCTGCGCGGCGGCCCAGCGGCGGCGCGCGTGGCCGACGAGCGTTGCCGCGGCGATCACCTCCGGGTCGTAGTCGATCATCAGCAGCCGGGCCACTTTCGCGCTCGGCGCGATGCGCTCGACGCCGGCAAGCGTCGCGAGCTCGCGCAGGACTTCGCGGACCTCGTTCCCGGCGGGCGGGCTGGCGAGATGGAGCAGGACGTTGGCGTTGCGCTTCTTCATCTGCAATCTCCTCGTGGACGGGTTATATGGAAGCGGCAAGGCGCCGCGAGATCGAGGGCTTCGCGCGCCGGTACATCCGCAGCCACCAGGCCGTCAGCGTGCGCGGCAGCGGGTGACCGCGGCGCCGCCTCGCCCGGCGGGACTCGCCGTGCGAAAGCGTGCGGATCTCGGGCATGGGCGCGTCGGCGGCGGCGGTGAGCGTCACCGCCGCCGCGCGGCGCGCCTGGACGATGGCGGTGCCGTCGCGGTCGAGCCGGAACCAGGCGCCGGCGGGCAGCACGACGTCGCGCGGATCCCTCTCCTGGGTGACCCACACCTCGCCGTGCTCGATGAAGAGCACCGCGTCGCGGCCGCCACGGATGCTCAACAGACCCCGGCGCGGGAGCGCGGCGCCATCCAGCAGCACCCGCTCGTCGAAGGGCTCGGTCCAGAGCTTGCGGTCCACGGCGTGTCGCCTCCGGTCAGGCGGCGAGCGCCGACGGCGCGGCCGCCGGCTGCTCGACGCGGATGTAAACGGGGACCGCCCGACGCAGCGTGGCGAGCACGATGCACGACCGTTCGGCCTCGATGAGCATCTGCCGCACGCGCTCCGGATCGGCGTCGGCGGCCACCTGCATGCGGATCGTGCATTGCAGCGTCTGGTAGCCGACCGGCACGTCGAGGTTGATCCCCAGCGCGCCGCGCAGGTCGACCCAGCCGCGCACGTCCACGCTCAGCGCCTCGATGCGGACGCCATGCGTGTTGGCCGCCATCCGGAGGCTGGAATCCTGGGACGCGGCGAGCGCGGCGCAGAAGAGATCACCGGGCGAGGGCGCGCCGTTCGGCCCGCCCACTGCGCGCTCCGCGGCGAACGGGACCACGTCGGCGTCGCCCGAGCCGATGAACACGGTCGCGCGGAACGGGTCCGCGGGATCGCGGTCGACGGTGGTCGCGTGGTTCGCGATCCGCGCGGCCTGCGGCGCGAGCTTGTAGACGGAACGGAGCGTCGCCTGGGCGACGGGGACGCTCGGATAGTCGAACATGGCTGTCTCCTTCATCGGGTGATGCGCTTACATCCCGAACACTCGGCCGAGCACGTCGCGCACGTGGCGCTCGCCGCCGTCGTCGTACATGCCGCCGCTCGCCGCGAGCCCGTCGAGCAGGTCGTCCGCGGGATCCGCGTACGTGTCCGACTCGATCTCGAAGTCGTCGTCGATCGCCACCGCGCTCTCCGGCGCGAGGAAGGGCTCGAAGTCGGTTGTCCGGTCCATCTTGTCCATTTGGCGTCGGCCTCCGTTCAGCTCGAGCGGCGTTTGTCGCTCGACACTGGTAGCGCAGCCTACCCACGCCCGGTATCGGCGATTTTTCGATTCGGGAACAGTTTGTTATCGCCGTGTAATCGGGCGGGAAAATGCGCTGCGGGTGTGCGCCGCCCTATAATTGATTGCGATGCGGGAGACGCGGCCTTGAGCAGCGGACGGGTGCTGATCGTCGACGACGACCAGGCGGTGTGCGACATGCTCACCGAGTACCTGGCGTCGCACGGCTACGAGGTGGCGCAGGCCGACGGCGGCAAGACGATGCGCGCGGAGCTCGAGCGCGCGGTTCCGGACGTCGTGCTGCTCGACGTGGGCCTGCCGGGCGAGGACGGCCTGACGCTCGCCCGGTACCTGCGCGAGCGCTACGAGCTCGGCATCGTCATGGTGACCGGGGCCGGCGAGGTGGTCGACCGGATCGTCGGGCTGGAGATGGGCGCCGACGATTACATCACCAAGCCGTTCGATCCGCGGGAGCTGCGCGCGCGGCTGAAGAGCGTCATGCGCCGCACCCGGGGCCGCGCCGCGCCCGCCGCACCCGCCGTCGCGGCGGCGGCGCCGCCGACGGGCGGGCGGCTCCCGGTCGGCCGCTGCCTGCTCGACCTCAAGTCGCACCAGCTGTACGAGCGCGATGGCGCCGAGGTGCCGCTGACCAGCATGGAGTACGAGCTCCTCCGGGTGTTCGCCGAGCACCCGAACCAGGTGCTGTCCCGCGACCGCCTGCTCACGCTCACCCGCAACCGCGAGTGGGAGCCGTTCGACCGCTCGATCGACATCCGCATCGCGCGGCTGCGACGCAAGGTCGAGGAGGACCCGGAGAACCCGCGCACGATCCGGACCGTGCGCGGCGCCGGCTATATGTTCGTCCGGGACTCTTGACCCGGTCTGTAACCGCCGCGTTTCAATCGCAACCGCCGGGTAACAGCGCTCCCCGGGCCCCGGCGTTCCGTCTACACTCGCACGCGACTCATGCCAGCGGTCACCGCGTGCCGATGAAGCAGTTCCAACGCGACGCGGACGCCTACCGGGCGCTCTTCGGTCCCGAGGACCTCGCGGTCTTCGTGATGGCCCAGGGGATCGAGGACTGCAACGACGGGGCGTGCCGGCTGCTCGGGCTCGCGCGCGAGCGGCTCCTCGGGCGCTCGCCGCTCGCGTTCTCGGCGCCGGTCCAGCCGGACGGCACGCCCTCCGCCGAGGGCGGGCGCCGGCGGGCCGAGGCCGCGCTCGCCGGTCAGCCGCAGTGGTTCCAGTGGGAGTTCCGGCGCGAGGACGGCGAGCCCGTCGTCACCCTCGTGCACATGGAGGCGGTCCGGCTGGACGCCGCGGTGCGTCTCCTCGTGAACGTCCGCGACCTTTCGGCCCTCTGGCGCGCCGAGACGTCCCGGCGCGAGACCGAGACCCGCCTCGAGCAGATCCTCGACAACACGAGCGCCGTCGTGTTCGTCAAGGACGCCGGCGGGCGCTATCTCTTCGTGAACCGCGAGTTCGAGCGCCTGGCCGGGACGCCGCGCGAGCGCCTCGTGGGCGCGACCGACCTCGAGCTCTACCCGGCCGAGACCGCGGCGCGGCTGCGCGAGAACGACCGGCGGGTGCTCGCGGAGCGACGCCCGATCGAGGTCGAAGAGATTGTCGACCGCGGTGGCACGGCGCGCACGTACCTCGCGTCGAAGTTCCCGCTGTTCAAGCCCGACGGCGAGCCCTACGCGGTCTGTGGCATCGCCACCGACATCTCGGACCGCAAGCGCTCCGAGGAGGCGCTGCGGCGCGCCGCGCTCGCCGTCTCGAGCGCCGGCGGCGAGCAGGTGTTCGAGGAGCTCGTGCGCTCGCTCGCCACGATCCTCGAGGTCCAGGCGGTGCTGATCGCCGTCTTCGTCGACCGCGACCGGAGCCGCATGCGCACTCTCGCGGCGTGTCTCGACGGGCGGATCCTCGAGCCCTTCGAGTACGAGCTCGCGCGCACCCCGTGCAAGGGGGTCATCGGGCGCGAGTTCCGCTTCACCCCCTCGGGGGTGCATTCGGAGTTCGCTCCCGGCACGATGTTCAGCGCGCTCGGGTTCGACAGCTACGCCGCCTACACGCTGAACGATGCGAGCGGCACCCAGCTCGGGCTCATCGCGGCGATGGACCGCCGCCCCATGCAGAAGCCGGAGCTCACCGAGGCGATGCTGAAGATCTTTGCCGTGCGCGCGGCAGCGGAGATCGAGCGGGGCTGCATCGAGGAGGAGCGCAAGCGCGCCGACCAGGCGGTCCGCACCAGCGAAGAGCAGTACCGCGCGATCTTCAACGCCTCCGTCGACGCCCTGGTGCTGTGGAATTCCGAGGTTCGGCGGGTGGACGTCAATCCGGCCTACGAACGGCTCTTCGGTTTCACGCGCGAGGAGGTGCTGGCCGGCGCCTACCCCGCGCACCAGCCCCCTGAGTACGCGGAGCGCCGGCACGCCCTGATCCGGCGCACGCTCGCCGGCGAACCGTGCCACGCCGAGCTGGAGGCGGTGCGCAAGAACGGCGAGCGGTTCCAGGTCGAGGTGCGCACCATCCCGATCCGGCACCGCGGCGAGCCGCACGTGCTCGCGATCTGCCGCGACGTGACCGAGCGCAGGCGCGCCGAAGCGGCCCTGAGTGCGAGCGAGGAGCAATACCGCGCCATCTTCAACGCGACCGCCGACGGGCTCACGCTGCGCAATGCGGATTTCCGGGTCGTGGACGTGAACCCCGCGCTGCTCGCGATGACCGGGTTTGCCCGCGACGACGCGCTCGGCTCCGACCGCATGCTTTTCACGCCGCCGGAGGACCGCGCGGCGGCGCGCGAGATGTTCGGCCGGGAGCTCCGCGGCGAGGCGACGCACTACGAGACCGAGGCGGTGCGCAAGGATGGCACCCGCTTCGCGGTGGAGGTCCGGGGCGTGCCGCTGCAGTACCGCGGGCAGCCGCACGTGTTCGTCATCGCCCGCGACATCACCGAGCGCAAGCGCGCGGAGGAGGCGCTGCGGTCGAGCAGCGAGCAGTACCGCGCGATCTTCAACGCGACCGCGGACGCCCTGGTGCTGCGGGACGCGGAGTTCCGGATCGTCGACGTGAATCCGGCGTACGAGGCGATGAGCGGTTACGTGCGCGAGGAGGTGCTCGGCGCGCGGCACGTGGTGGCCAACCCGCCCGACATCGACCACTACGTGAAGACGCTGCACGGCAAGGGGCTCGCCGGCGAGGCCTTTCACTTCGAGAGCGAAGGCGTGCGCAAGGACGGGTCGCGCTTCGACGTCGAGGTCCACGGCGTGCCGATCCAGCACCAGGGCAAGCCGCACGTGCTCTACATCGGGCGCGACATCACCGTGCGGAAGCTGGCCGACCAGGCGCTGCGGACCAGCGAGGAGCAGTACCGCGCGGTGTTCCACGCGACCATGGACGGGCTGGTGCTGCGCGACGCCGACTTCAAGGTCGTCGACGTCAACCCGGCGCTGCTGGCGATGACCGGCCACACGCGCGAGGAAATCCTGGGCATGGACCGTTGGGTGCTCCTGCCGCCCGGGATGCAGGAGCACGCGAAGGTCCTGCACCGGCGCGTGATCGCCGGCGAGCCGATCCATTTCGAGTGCGAGGGGCTGCGCAAGGACGGCACGCGCTTCGACGTGGAGGTTCGCTGTGTGCCGATCCAGTACCGCGGCCAGCCGCACGCGCTCGCCATGGCGCGCGACATCACGGCGGCGAGGCGGGCCGAAGCCGAGCGCACGCAGCTCGAGGCGCAGCTCCGCCAGGCGCAGAAGATGGAGGCGATCGGCCATCTCACCGGCGGGATCGCGCACGACTTCAACAACATCCTGACGAGCGTCATGGGCTATCTCGTGCTCGCCGCCGAGCGGGAGGGGGCGCACGACGACGCGAAGCTCGCGAAGTATCTCAACCAGGCGCACCTCTCCTGCGAGCGCGCGCGCGACCTGATCCAGCAGATGCTGACCTTCAGCCGCGGCCAGCGCGGCGAGCGCCGTCCGGTGAGCCTCGGGGCGCTCGTCAAGGAGGCGGTGAAGCTCCTGCGCTCGACGATGCCGGCGACCCTCGAGCTCCTGACCGAGCTGGATGACGAGGCGCCGCAGGTGATGCTCGACCCGGTCCAGGCCGATCAGGTACTGCTCAATCTCGGCATCAACGCCCGCGACGCCACCGACGGGCACGGCGCGGTGACGGTGGGCGTGCGGCGAGTCTCCGTCGACGGATCGGTGTGCGCCAGCTGCCGCAAGCGCATCACGGGCGACTTCGTGGAGCTCGAGGTGCGTGACACCGGGCCCGGCATCGCGCCGGAGGCGATGGACCGCATCTTCGAGCCGTTCTTCAGCACCAAGGAGGTGGGGAAGGGCAGCGGCATGGGGCTCGCGACGGTGCACGGCATCGTCCACGAGCACGGGGGCCACGTCGTCGTCGAAAGCCAGCCCGGCCGCGGCGCGTCGTTCCGGGTGCTGTTCCCGGCGCTGCCGGCGGAGGAGGGCGCGGCCCGCCCGGCCCGGAAAGCCCGCGCGGCCGCCGGCGCCGCGCCGCGGGTGGGGCTCGCCGGCCACGTGATGGTCGTGGACGACGAGGCCATGGTGAGCGAGTTCATGAAGGAGCTGCTCGAGAGCTGGGGCCTCGCGGTCACGGCGAAGCCGAACGGCGTGGAGGCGAAGGAAGCGTTCGCGCGCACGCCGGACCTGTACGACCTCGTCGTGACCGATCAGACCATGCCGCGGGTCACCGGGCTGCAGCTCGCGCGTGAGCTGCTCGAGATCCGGCCGACGGTGCCGGTGATCCTGTACACCGGTTACGCGGATAATCTCACCGAGGCGCAGGCGCACGCGGCGGGCGTTCGGGCGCTGATCCGCAAGCCCGTGGAGCCGGCGACGCTGCTCGCGCTCCTGAAGGCGCATCTGCCGAGCGGGGCGCA
This sequence comes from Burkholderiales bacterium, assembly GCA_035286595.1. Taxonomy (GTDB): domain Bacteria; phylum Pseudomonadota; class Gammaproteobacteria; order Burkholderiales; family SG8-39; genus DATEDA01. The sequence continues at coordinate 22,433 of DATEDA010000134.1, forward strand.
CGCGGTCCGCTGAAACGGGTTCCCCTCCTCTCGTGAGGAGGGGTGGCGCGCGAAGCGCGCCGGGGTGG
>DATEDA010000135.1:0-21761 GCA_035286595.1 Burkholderiales bacterium
GCGGCTTTCGCGACCGCCTCGCTGTACGAGCCGGCTTTCGCGACGGCGCGCCCGATGAGCGGCGCCTGGCTCACCACCACCGGCGTGGCGCTTTCGCGCGTCGCGAGCCAGTCGGGCTTGAGCGTGGTGACGACGAACAGCACGCCGACCGCGATCGTCGCGGCCTGGGCGAAGATCAGCCAGAGCCTCATTAGCGTCATGCGCGTTGCGGTGCCGCCCGCGTCATTATGGCCGCTGCCCTGCGAGGCGGCGGCCCGCAATTCGCGGGGCCGCTAGTTTATAGCATTCATTCAATGAGTTAAGCGAGAAAACTTTCAATCGCCGCGGGCGTTCGGCTATAATCCGCCGGCTTTTCCTCCGGCACCCTCCAAGGAACCAATAAAGGAGCCTCTCCTCTCATGAGCAACCCTTCGGAGGCGACGTTACCGTCGGTCGCCGGCGTCGATGAAGTGGACGAGGCCCGCCGCAAGCTGCTGCTGGCCACTTGCATCGCCGGCGGCGCCGCGACCGGCGCCGCGACCTGGCCGTTCCTCGCGAGTATGGAGCCCTCGGAGCGCTCCAAGGCGCTCGGCGCGCCGGTCGAGGCCGATATCTCCGCGCTCGCGCCCGGGGAGCAGATGATCGTCGAATGGCAGGGCAAGCCGGTCTGGGTCGTCCACCGCACGAAGGAAATGATGGCGAGCCTCAAGCAGGACGAGGCCGAGCTCGCCGATCCGCTGTCGAAGCGATCGGACCAGCCCGAGTACTGCGACAACGAGGCGCGCGCCCGGCCCGAGCGGCCGGAGATGCTGGTGGTCGTCGGCATCTGCACGCATCTCGGGTGCTCGCCGGTCGCGAGGTTCACGCCGGGAGATCCGAGCATGGGCGCCGCCTGGGCGGGCGGCTTCCTCTGCCCGTGCCACGGGTCGCGGTTCGATCTCTCCGCGCGCGTCTTCAGGAACTTCCCGGCGCCGGATAACCTGCCGGTGCCGCGGTACATGTACCTGTCGGGCGCGAAGCTGCTGATCGGCGACGACAAGGCCTAGAGATCATGGCGAACGCCACGACCACCAAGGCGCACTGGGCCCTGCGGCTGTTCGAGTGGGTCGACTCGCGCTTCCCGCTTTCGGACCTGTGGAAGGAGCACCTGTCCGAGTACTACGCGCCGAAGAACTTCAACTTCTGGTACTACTTTGGCTCGCTCTCGCTGCTGGTGCTGGTGCTGCAGATCATCACCGGCATCTTCCTCACCATGAACTACAAGCCCGACGCGACGCTCGCGTTCGCCTCGGTCGAGTACATCATGCGCGAGGTGCCGTGGGGCTGGCTGATCCGGTACCTCCACTCGACCGGCGCCTCGGCGTTCTTCATCTGCGTCTACCTCCACATGTTCCGCGCGCTGCTGTACGGCTCGTACCGCAAGCCGCGCGAGCTCCTCTGGCTGGTGGGCGTCCTCATCTTCCTGAGCCTCATGGCCGAGGCGTTCTTCGGCTACCTGCTGCCGTGGGGCCAGATGTCGTACTGGGGCGCGCAGGTGATCGTGAACCTGTTCGGCGCGATCCCGTTCGTCGGCGAGGACCTGGCGATCTGGATCCGGGGCGACTACGTGGTCTCGGACGCGACCCTGAACCGGTTCTTCGCGCTGCACGTCGCCGCGCTGCCGCTGGTGCTGCTCGGGCTCGTCGCGGTGCACATCCTCGCCCTGCACGACAAGCACGTCGGCTCCAACAACCCCGACGGGATCGAGATCAAGGCGAACAAGGATCCGGGGACCGGCATCCCGCGCGACGCGATCCCGTTCCATCCCTATTACACCGTGAAGGACATCTTCGGTGCGATGGTGTTTCTCCTCGTGTTCTCGGTGATCATGTTCTTCGCGCCCGAGGTGGGCGGCTACTTCCTCGAGCACAACAACTTCTTCCCGGCCGACCCGCTGAAGACCCCGCCGCACATCGCGCCGGTCTGGTACTTCACGCCGTACTACTCGGTGCTGCGCGCGACGACCGACGAGCTGAAGTGGGTGATCGGGGTCGCGGTGGTCCTCTTCATGCTCTGGGGACTGGTGCGGCGCGGCGGCAATACGACCCGCATGCTGTTGCTCGGGACCGGTGCCGTGCTGCTCGCGTTGCTCGTCGTGCTCGAAGCGAAGGTCTGGGGCGTGCTCCTGATGGGCGCCTCCGTGGTGATATTCGCGTTCCTGCCGTGGCTCGACCGCTCGCCGGTCAAGTCGATCCGTTACAAGGGCTGGATGTACAAGCTCGCGCTCACCGTGTTCGTGATCGCCTTCATCGTCCTCGGGTATCTCGGCATGCAGGTGCCAACGCCGACGGCCACCCGCATCGCGCAGGTCAGCACGGTCGCCTACTTCGCGTTCTTCCTGCTGATGCCGTGGTACACGGGGATCGACAAGACCAAGCCGCCGCCGGAGAGGCTAACGTGAACGTGAAGCGGATCCTTGTCGCGGTCGCCGCGGCCGCGCTCGCCGCGGGGGCGGCGCCGGCGCCGGCCGCCGAAGGCGCGAAGCTCGACGACGTCGAGGTCAACGTGACCGATGTGGCGAGCCTCCAGTCGGGCGCGCGCACCTTCGTCAACTACTGCCTCAACTGCCACAGCGCATCGCTCGTGCGCTACAACGCGCTGCGGCAGCTCGACCTCACCGACGAGCAGATCAAGGACAACCTGATGTTCACCGCCGAGAAGATCGGCATGCCGATGGACATCGCGATGCGCCCGCGGGACGCGAAAGCATGGTTCGCGACGGTGCCTCCGGATCTCTCGGTGATCGCCCGCGCGCGCGGGGCCGACTGGCTGTACACCTATCTCCGCACGTTCTACCGCGATGCGAGCACCCCGACCGGCTGGAGCAACCTGGTGTACACGAGCCCCGTCATGCCGCACGTCCTGTGGAAGCTGCAGGGCGAGCAGGTACTGAAGGAGGTGCCGGCGACGACCCGGGACGGCAGGCCGGTGGTCGACGAGCATGGCCAGCCGCGCAAGCTCGCGAAGCTGGAGCTCACCGTGCCCGGCCGCCAGTCGACGGCCGAGTACGACAAGACCGTCTACGACCTCGTGAACTTCCTGGTCTGGATGGGCGAGCCGAACCAGCTCGAGCGCAAGCGCCTCGGGGTCTGGGTGCTGTTCGGGCTGGCGGTGCTGGTGTTCCTGACGTACTTCCTGAAGCGGGCCTACTGGAAGAACGTGCACTGAGCCCCCACATACGCCACGCGCGTGGCGGCGTCCCCACCCGATCCCGGGGGCGCGTCGCGCGCTTCAGTTGGCCCCGCGTGCGCGGGGCGCGAGGGATAGCCCCATGATGAACCTCTACTCCGGAACGACGTGCCCGTTCTCGCAGCGCTGCCGCATCGTGCTGTACGAGAAGGGCATGGATTTCCAGATCATCGACGTCGACATGTACAACAAGCCGGAAGACATCGCGGTGATGAACCCCTACAACCGCCTTCCGGTGCTGGTCGAGCGCGACCTCATCCTCTACGAGGCGAACATCATCAACGAGTACATCGACGAGCGCTTCCCGCACCCGCAGCTCATGCCGGCCGACCCGGTGATGCGGGCGCGGGCGCGGCTGTTCCTGTTCAACTTCGAGGTGGAGCTCTTCACCCAGATCGACGCGCTCGAGTCGGGTCCGGCCCGGGCGCAGGAGAAGTCCCGCCAGCACGTCGCCGACCGGCTCACCGAGCTCGCGCCGGTGTTCACCAAGCAGAAATACATGCTCGGCGACGAGTTCTCGATGCTCGACGTCGCGATCAGCCCGCTGCTCTGGCGGCTCGACTACTACGGGGTGTCGCTGCCGCGGTCGGCGGCGCCGCTGATGAAGTACGCAGAGCGGCTGTTCAGCCGGCCGGCGTTCATCGACGCGCTCACGCCCTCCGAGAAGGTGATGCGAAAGTAACCGCGGCCGCAACCCGGGACCCCGACCGAGACATCTTCCCGCTCCTTTGCCGGCCGCCCAGGCGTACACTCGACCCGCATGGCGGACCCCGCCCCGACCAAGCCCTACCTGCTCCGCGCCCTCTACGAGTGGTGCGTGGACAACGGCTACACGCCCTACGTCTCGGTCGTGGTCGACGCCGACACCCGCGTGCCGCAGGAGTACGTCCGCAACGGCGAGATCGTCCTGAACATCGGAGCGCTCGCGGCGCACCGCCTCCGGATGGGGAACGAGTTCATCGAGTTCTCCGCCCGGTTCGGCGGCGTGCCCAAGGAGCTCGTGATTCCGGTGGGGCGGGTCGCGGCGATCTACGCGCGCGAGAACGGCCACGGCATGTCCTTCGAGATGGAGCGCCCGGAGACGCCGTGGGAGGCAAGCGGAGAGGCGCTCGCGCGTCAGGATCCAGCGGCACCCGACCCGCCGTCAGCAGCCCCCGGTGGAGCCAAGCCGAATCTCCGCGTGATCAAATAACCTTCGGCGCCCGCGCCCGCTGGCGCGGGCGGCGAGGTCATTCCGGCTCGTGGCGCGCACCCTGATCGTCAACGGCAAGCCGCACGAGGTTGCGGCCCCGCCCGACACACCGCTCCTCTACGTGCTGCGCAACGAGCTCGGCCTGCACGGCCCGAAGTTCGGCTGCGGGCTCGCGCAGTGCGGCGCCTGCACGGTGCACGTCGGCGACAAGGCGACCCGCTCGTGCGCGGTCCTGGTCGGGACGGTCGAGGCGCCGGTGACGACGATCGAGGGGCTCGGCACGCCCGCGCGCCCGCACCCGCTGCAGGCGGCGTTCATCGCCGAGCAGGCCGCGCAATGCGGCTATTGCACGAGCGGGATGGTGATGACCGCGGCGGCGCTGCTGAAGGAGGTCGCGCGGCCGACCGACGCCCAGCTTCGCGCCGCGCTCGACGGCAACCTCTGCCGCTGCGGCGCGCACCTCCGCATCCTGCGGGCAGTGCGCCGCGCAGCGCGGAGCGCGTGACGTGAACCGGTCGCGCCGCGATTTTTTCGAGCGCTCCGGCGCGCTCGTCGTGTCGTTCGGCCTCCCGATCGGGGCCCTAGCGCAAGCCGGCCTGCCGCCGACCCCGGACCTCGACGCCTGGCTGGCGATCGCGACGGATGGCCACGTCACCGCGTTCTGCGGCAAGGTCGAGCTCGGCACCGGCATCGAGACCGCGATCGCGCAGCTCGTCGCCGAGGAGCTCGAGGTCGCGGTCGGGCAGGTCGGCCTGGTCATGGGCGATACCGAGCGCTGCCCCGACCAGGGACCGACGGTCGGCAGCCGTACGCTCCAGGGCGCCGGACCGCAGATCCGCCAGGCCGCCGCCGACGCGCGGCAGACGCTCCTCAACATGGCGGCGGTCCGGCTGGGCGTCCCCGTCGCCAGCCTCACCGCCAAGGACGGCGTCGTGACCGGCCCCGGCGGCCGGCGCGTCGGCTACGCCGAGCTCGTCGGCGGCGGACGGCTCGACGCGAAGCTCGCGACGCGCGGGCGGCTCAAGCCGTCCGCCTCGATGGCGGTGATCGGCAAGCCGATCCCCCGGGTCGATCTGCCCGGCAAGGTCTACGGGACGCACCCGTACATCCAGAATCTGGCCGTGCCGCGCATGCTCGACGGCCGGGTCATCCGATCCCCGCGCGCGGGGGCGACCGTCGTTGCAGTGGACGCATCCTCGGTCGCAGGGCTCCCGGGCAACGTGCGCGTCGTGGGGCTGGGCAACTTCGTGGGCGTCGTCGCCGACCGCGAGGAGCAGGCGATCGCGGCTGCGGCCGCGCTCCAGGTGAGCTGGCAGGGCGGAGCGGAGCTGCCCGGCGCGGAAGCGCTGCCGGTGGTGCTCAAAGCCGCGCCGGCAACCGAGCGCGTCGCGCAGGCGAACGGCGACGTCGAGGCGGCGCTGGCGACGGCGGCCCGGACCGCGAGCGCCGAATACTTCGTGCCCTTCCAGATGCACGCCTCGATCGGGCCCTCGTGCGCGGTGGCCGACGTGCGGCCGGATGCGGCGACGTTATGGTCGGCGACGCAAAGCTCGTTCCTTACGCGGGCGAGCGTCGCGACGCTGCTCGGGCTCGCTCCCGACCAGGTGCGCCTGATCTGGGTCGAGGGCTCGGGCTGCTACGGGCACAACGGGGCCGACGACGCGACCGCCGATGCGGCGCTGCTCTCGCAGGCGGTCGGGGCGCCGGTCCGGGTGCAGTGGATGCGCGCCGGCGAGCACGGCTGGGAGCCGAAGGGACCGGCGATGGTGATCACGGTACGGGGCGGCCTGGACCAACGCGGCCGCGTCATCGCATGGGACTCCCGCGTGTACAGCTCGACGCACAGCAGCCGTCCGAACGGCGCCGTGCCGGGAGATCTGCTCGCCGGGGCGGAGCTCGGACTCCCCCGCAGCGTCGGCAACGTCGGCGCCGGCCGGAACGCGCGGCCGCCGTACCGCTTCGCGAACGACCGCGTGCGGCTGAGCCTGCTGGAGTCAGCTGCGCTCCGTACGTCCGCCCTGCGCGGGCTCGGCTCGCCACAGAACACGTTCGCAATCGAGTCGTTCATGGACGAGCTCGCCGCGGTCGCCGGCGTCGACCCGATCGCGTTTCGTCTCCGCCATCTGCAGGATCCGCGGGCGGTCACGGTGCTGGAGGAGGTCGCGAAGCTCGCCCGCTGGGACCCGCGACCGAGCCCGCAGGCCAACCGCGCGTCGGGGGCCGGGCGCGGCGTCGCGTTCGTCCAGTACGACAACGCCGGTGCCTACGTCGGCCTCGTCGTCGAGGCGCGGGTCGACCGCGCGAGCGGGAAGGTCCGGGTCGAGCGGGCGTACGTCGCGCACGATTGCGGCCTGATCGTGAACCCCGACGGGGTGCGGAACCAGATCGAGGGCAACGTCATCCAGGCGCTGAGCCGCGCGCTGCTGGAGGAGGTCCGGTTCGATCGGCGCGCGGTCACCAGCCTCGACTGGGCTTCGTACCCGATCCTGCGGTTCAGCGACGTCCCCGACGAGATCGCGATCAGCCTCATCGACCGCCGCGACCAGCCGTCGCTCGGTGCCGGGGAGCCGGCCACGGCACCGGTGTTCGCCGCGGTCGCCAACGCGATCTTCGACGCGACCGGCGCGCGGCTGCGGTCGGTTCCGTTCACGCCGGAGCGCGTCAAGGCGGCGCTCGCTTGAGCGGCAGGATGCCGGAGGTCGGCGCGTATAATCGGCGCCCGAGCCGGCTTAGCTCAGTTGGTAGAGCAACCGCCTTGTAAGCGGTAGGTCGTCCGTTCGATTCGGTCAGCCGGCACCAGGATCAAGCACTTGCGCGAGTAGGGTCAGCGCACGCGGCGCGCTCGAAAGCGTCGTGGGGGCTGGACTCGTTACGCCCGCTTACTCAATCGTCGCCCCCCAATGTCGCCGAGCGTTCCGACGACGGCAGGTCGGAGATGCTTCGGCGACGCCTTACGACGGAATCACGCAGGGAACGGCCTGGCGGCTGTGGCGGCGGTAGACACGGAAGTCGGTGTCGGTGGTGAGGAGGACGGGGTCGGCGAACGCTTCGGTCATCCGCACGAGGCAAGCATCGGCGAGGCCCATTGGGACGTCCGCGTACTTCTCCATGAGCTTCAGCGTCCGCTCGAAGTCCTCGCGAAGCGCGAAGGTCGGAACCACGGCGCGTCGGCGCAGGAGTGCGGCGAGCGCGGGGGCGCCGTGCGCTTCCAAGAGATGGAACGCTTCCGACAGCACCGCCTCGCAGGTGCTCCAAGGTGGGGGAAAGCGCTGCGACTGCGCGACCGCCCACCGGTGGTTGCCGTCGCGGCGGCTCAGCAAAGCGACGAGGAAGCCGGTGTCAACGAGGACGTTTCTGGCCATAGCCAGTCGTCCTGAGGTAGCGCTTCGGCTGGACGCTCAAATCCGCCGGTAGCCCGTCGACCGAACCGATGAGATCGGCGATGGCGTCGAGCGGCGCACGCCGTCTGCGGGACGGTCCGGCACGGCGGCTCAGCCGCTCGCGGACCACGTCGGACTTTGCGAGCTTGCGGGCACGGGATTCGGCCTCGATCTCGGCCACGAGCGCCTCGGGAAGCCGGACGGTAAGGGTCTTCATGCAGTGATTGTAATACGGTCCCGCCAGACACGAAAGACACGCCCCGCGGCAAGCACGCGGACGGCGCTAGAATTGCGCAACGCTGGCGCTCGGAGGCCTGTCGGATAGCCCAACAGCTACCGCTTGCCGGGAAAGAACAAGGGCTTGGACGGTGACTTCGCCGGGGGGCTGCGGCCGAACCCGGCCTCGCGGGCTTGCACGATCGCTTGGGCGCGAGCGCTTCACGCCCCCTGACGACGGGGCGCTAAGCCGCTTCCCGCTCGATTTCGGGCGCGGCCACGTCCACGGTCTCCACGGCGACCTCGTGGACGACGCGGGGTATGAGCGGCACGCCGCCGGAGGCACGCTGGTAGACCCGGCGGTGGTGCTCGCCGCAGTAGCTGTAGCCTTCCTTGGCCGGCTTGCCGCAGAAGGCGAGAAAACCGCGCTCGTCCTTCTCGCCGCCGTGGAATTGGCAGTTACGCGCGGGGACGTAGGTGATCATCGAAGGTCCTTGGTGGGATGGGTTTAACGGACAGTAACCGACATAGACGCTCTTGAGACCGTCAGGTTCCCCGATTAGAGGGGACGCTCGAAGCCTGGCGGCGCGGGGCAAAATACTGGCCGGCCCGGCCAACCAGGACCCGAAAAACCCCATGCGCGACGACACCAAGGCGGTCCACGCCGGCCGCCATCCGGAACGCTTCGAAGGCGCGGTCAATCCGCCCGTCTTCCACGCCTCGACCATCCTCGCCAAATCGCTGGCGGACTGGGAGCAGAAGCGCCTTGACCGCGCGGCCGACGCGCCGGGCACCTATTACGGCCGGCTCGGGACGCCGACCACGCGGGCGCTCGAGGAGGCGCTCACGGCGCTCGAGGGCGGTCACCGCACGGTGGTCACGCCCTCGGGGGTCGCGGCGTGCGGCGTCGCCCTGCTCGCGTTCGTCGAGCAGGGCGCGCACGTGCTGATTCCGGACAGCGTCTACGGCCCGACGCGGCACTTCGCGACGCGGTTCCTCAACCGGTTCGGCGTCGAGACCACGTTCTACGATCCGGTGGTCGGGTCGGGGATCGAGGCGCTGCTGCGCCCCGCGACGCGGGTCGTCTTTCTCGAGGCGCCCGGCTCGCTCACCTTCGAGATGCAGGACATCCCCGCGATCTGCGAGGTCGCGCGCCGCCGGGGGATCACGACCCTGATGGACAACACCTGGGCGACGCCGCTCTACTTCAAGCCGCTCGCCCACGGCGTCGACGTCTCGATCCAGGCGGCGACGAAGTACGTCGTCGGCCACTCGGACGCCATGCTCGGCGCGATCACCGTGACCCGCGAGGCGTGGCCGCGGCTGCGGAGCACGTACCACGAGCTCGGCCAATGCGCCGGCCCCGACGACGTCTATCTCGGGCAGCGGGGCCTCAGGACGCTCCCGGTGCGGCTCAGACGGCACTGGGAGACGGGGGTGCGCCTCGCCGAATGGGTCGCCCGCCAGCCGGAGGTGGAGCGGGTGCTCTATCCGGCGCTCCCCGGCGACCCCGGGCACGCGCTGTGGAAGCGCGACTTCAGCGGCGCGTCGGGCCTGTTCGGCGTCCAGCTGAAGCCGGTCGGCGAGCGGGCGTTCGCCGCGTTCGTCGACGGGCTCGAGCTCTTCGGTCTGGGTGCCTCGTGGGGCGGCTACGAGAGCCTGATCATGCCGACCCACCCCGAGGAGCTGCGCACCGCGACGAAATGGCAGTATCCGGGCCCGTGCTTCCGGATCCACGCCGGGCTCGAGGACCCCGACGATCTCGCGGCGGACCTCAGTGCCGGCTTCGTCCGTCTGCGCGAGAATCCCTGAGTCACCCGCTGCAAGGAGCTACGACATGACGACCCGAACCCCGGGGCTCGAAAACGCGCATCAGGCGCTCGCGGCGCTGTCGTCGCGCTACGTGGATGTCGACCGGCTGCCCTGGAAGCCGACGCCGTTTCCCGGCATCGAGATCAAGGTGCTGATGGAGGATCCCGAATCGGGCCTGCAGACCACCCTGACGCGCATGGCGCCGGGCGCGGTGCTCCCGATGCACGAGCACACCGAACTCGAGCAGAGCTGGGTGCTCGAAGGGCGGCTCGTCGACCACGAGGGCGAAGCCACCGTCGGCGGCTACGTCTGGCGCCCGAAGGGCAGCCGGCACACGGCCCGCGCGCCGGAGGGCTGCCTGGTGCTAGGCTTCTTCCTGCGGCCGAACCGGTTCTTGTGAGCCGGCCCGAAGCGGCGGAGAGCGTTCGAGCGTCGCGGCGCGACTTCTGGCTCGAGGTCGGGGTCGGGCTCGCGGCCTTCACCGTGCCGCTCCTGATCCGCGGCCTCGTCGGCTCCTGCCGCGTGACGCTGCGGAACCGGCAGCTCCTGGTGCAGGCGAAAGGCGGCGAGCCGTTCATCGGCGTCGTCTGGCACGAGCACCTCATCTTCCTCGCCAACGTCTTTCGCGGCACCGGCTTCACGGTCCTCGTCAGCCGCAGCCGCGACGGCGAGATCGGCACCCGAATCGCGCACCGGCTGGGCCTGCGCACGGTCCGCGGGTCGTCCTCGCGCGGCGGCGAGGAGGCGCTGGGGGAGATCGTTGACCTCGCGCGCGGCGGGACGAGCATCGGTTTCATCGCCGACGGGCCGCGCGGCCCGCGCCGCGAGCTGAAGCTGGGCGCGATCATCGCGGCGAAGCTCTCGGGACGGCCGATCGTGCCGATCACGTGCGCGATGCGCCGCGCCGTCCGCTTGAACTCCTGGGACCGCATGCAGATTCCGCTCCCCTTCACGCGGATCGTCGGGAACTCGGGCGACCCGATCCACGTCCCGGCGGACGCGTCGCGCGCCGAGTGCGAGCGCATCCGGCGCGAGGTGCAGGAGGAGATGTTGAAGGTCGAGGCGATCGCTGCCGCGTCCCTGTAGGAGGATGTGCCATGGTCGAGAGAATCCGCGTCACCAGCCCCGATGTCGCCGAGCCGGCGCCCGGCCTGTGGTCGAACTGCATTCGCGTCGGCGACGTCGTTCACGTGTCGGGGATGACCTCGCGCGGCGCCGACGGCGTCACGATCGAGGGCCGCGACGCCTATGAGCAGGCGAAGATCATCTTCGCCAAGATCAAGCGCCTGGTCGAGGCTGCCGGCGGCGCGATGAACGACGTTGCGAAGGTGACGATCTACGTGACCGACATCAGGCAGAACACGGAGGTGTGGCGCGCGCGGCGGGAGTTCTTCACCGGCGACTTCCCCGCCTCCGCGCTGGTCGAAGTGAGCGCGCTCGCGAAACCGGAGATGCTGGTCGAGATCGAGGCGGTGGCTTACCTCGGTTCGAGCCGGTGAGCTCTCGCGCGTCGTCACACGATCACCGCTGCATGTTCTCGCGCAGGACGTGCGCCAAGCTGGCCCCGGTCCGATTCCACCAGGGCTCGGCGAGCCGCGCGCCGGCGGTCGCGAGCCGCAGATAGGCGGTGCCCTGCGCGGCCGCTGCAAGACCGAACGCGGCGCAGAGCGACGGAATCGCCGACAGTGGCCACTGCAATGCCACGCTCGCACCGAGAGCGACGAGTAGCACGCCGGAGGCGGCCTCCCACCGCGACTGCGCATTCGGTCTGATGACCGCGGCGGTGACCTGGGCGACGCCGCCGATCGCGAACGCTGCCGACAGCGCGAACAGGAGCAGCAGCGGTCCGAATCGCGGATCCACGAGCAGCACGACGCCCGCCTCCGCGTACGCAAGGGTGACTGCGGCCTGGAAGCCGCGCGCCCGTTCGCCCTGCATCAGGAACGCGCCCGCGCCATAGGCTGCGGCGAGACCGAGGAGCGACCAGGCGAGGGCCGTCACCAGCGTCCCGGGCGGGAACACGATCGCCGACGCGGACGCGCCCGCTGCGATGCCCAGGAATGCGGCACCCAGGGCCCGGTGCCACTTCCAGCGCGCGGCGAGCTCGGAGCGCGTCGGCTGGACGAGTTGGAGCCTCACGACGCAGCCCTCACTCGATCGGACGCTAGCTCCCGTCGCCGGGGATCGTCACCCCGAGCACCAGGAACGCCACGAACAGCACGACGAAGATGAAGAAGACGATCTCCACGATCGCTCCCGCGCCGGCCACCATGCCGGCGAAGGCGAGCAAGCCGGCGATGAGCGAGACAATGAAAGAGACGAGCGCCCACTTGAGCATCTCGAACCTCCTGGCGGAGAGCACAAGCCGATGCTAGGCCCGCCCGCCCGGTCTGCCTGTCGGCGCGCGACCGAATCGCCTGTAGGACGAACGAGGACGGTGCCTTGCGGCGCGCGCGGGCGTCCTCCCGTATAGTGCCGCCACCCCGCCGCCCCCCGGCCCGTTCCCCACGCCACGGCATGAAGAGCGTTCTCCCGCTGAGGGTTCGCGCACCGCTCGTCGCGGGCGTCTTCGTCTCGCTCGCGATTCTCGTGTTCGTCGAGCTCGGCTACCTGCGCCTCGAGGCCGCGCAACGGCGCATGGCGGCGACGCTCGAGACCCAGACGCTCGTCTACGGGATCCTGGCGGCGGTCGGGGACGCGGAAACCGCCCAACGCGGTTACCTCCTGACCGGGCGCGACGAGTACCTGCAGCCTTACCAGGCGGCGATTCCCACGATCGAGAGCCGCTACAAGAAGCTGCGGGAGCTCGCGGTCCTGCACGGGAATCCCGAGATCATGGATCGCACCTCCCGGTTCAACTCGCTGGTCGGCAGGAAGCTCGCCGAGATCGATGCGACGCTCGAGCTGTACCGCAAGGAGGGAATGGGCGCGGCGATCGACCTCGTGAGCACCGACCTCGGCAAGCGCACGATGGATGCGATCCGTGCGGAGGCGGACGCCCTGACGCGGGAGCTGCGCGAGCAGCTGGGACGCGGACTGGATCAACGGGAGCGCGACGTCGCGTTCGCCCGGATCGGGATGCAGCTGATGACCGCGTTCACCGTCGCGCTGCTCCTCGTCGTCCTGGTGCTCGCGCGCCGCGACATCAAGCGCCGCGAGGCGCGGGAGCGCGACGCGCTGGAGGAGCAGAAGCGGCTCGAGTCGATCGTCGCCGACCGGACGGCCGAGCTCACGGAGCTCTCGAACCATCTGCAGACGGTGAGCGACGAGGAGCGCGCGAAGCTCGCGCGCGACATCCACGACGAGCTCGGAGCGATCCTGGTCTCGGCGAAGATGGACGCGGCCTGGGTCCACGACCGGCTGAAGGACCGCGCTCCGGACGACGCCGACCGCCTCGCGCGCGCCATGGCGACGCTCGACGACGGCGTGGACGTCAAGCGCCGCATGGTCGAGGAGCTGCGGCCGACGCTGCTCGACAACCTGGGCCTGGGCGCCGCGATCGAATGGCAGGCGAACGAAGCCTGCGCGCGCGCGGGTCTCGCGTGCGAGGTGCACGTGCCGGAGGAGGACGAACCGCTGCCGCCGGCGACCGCGATCACCCTGTTCCGCATCGCGCAGGAGGCGCTCACGAACGTGATCCGTCACGCGGAAGCGAAGCGCGTGACGCTCGATCTCGCACGCAGCCGCGACGAGGTCACCCTGCGGATCGCCGACGACGGCGTGGGCATCGCGGAGGACGCGAGCCGGAGCCGCCTCTCCCACGGGATCAGCGGCATGCGCCACCGCGCGCGGGCGCTGGGCGGGACGTTCGCGGTGCGCAGCCGGCCCGGGGCCGGCACGGTCGTCGAGGTCACGGTCCCGCTGCGCCCGGCCGCCGAGGGCACATCGGCGCCCGCCGCCACCACGCGCGCCACCTAGCGGTCACTTGCCCTCTGCTCCTCGACGGCGGGGGTGGCGTCACCTGCCTTTCCAAGCTGGTGACCGAGGATCCCACCGGCGGCCGCACCACCGATCGTCCCGACCGGATTCCCGCGGGCAATCAGGTGACCGATGATGCTGCCGGCGACGGCGCCGATTGCGGCGCCCTTCTGCGCCGGCGTCATCGACGCGCACGCCGAGAGCGCAAGCGCCGCCAGCAGGGCGGCGCTGAGCTGTCGGGAGCGCTGCATGGCACTCCCGGCTGGCGGGCGACTCCGGTGCGCCATCGGCGCGTCAGCGCTTCGCCTTGTCCTGGAGCTTCTCGCCGCCGCGCTCGATGTCCTTGCCGAGCCCCTGCACGGTGTTGCAGCCGGCGGCGAGCGCAAGGCCCGCGGCGAGCGCGAACGCGATGAGTCGACGGATCATGTGCGTCTCCTGTGATGCGGGCGCAAATCGCGCGCCTCGTCCCTCCTTGCAGGAGGCGTGCCACCGGGCCGCAGGTGGAAAGGCCCGCTGCGACAGGGGGTTGGCGAACAGCCGTTCTGGCGCGCTCTGGAAACGCGACACGAATCGCGTGCAAGGTTTACACGCGGCGCGTCGACCGCTACGTCGTCAGCTCGCGGTGCGGGCGGCGGCGAGCGCCTCGAGCACCTCGCGCACGCGGTTGAAGTCGCGTGCTTTCTCGAAGAAGTAGTCGGCGCCGAGGGCGAGGCTGCGCTCGCGCAGCCGCGGGATCGCGTAGTTGGTGAAGACGATGACCACCGCGCCCGCGGGGCGGCTTGCGCGCAGCGAGCGCAGCAGCCCGATCCCCGTCCCTTGCCGCAGCTGCAGGTCGAGCACGAGCGCGTCCCACCCGGTCGCGCGCAGATGTTCGAGCGCCGCCGTCTCGCCGTCGGCGTGCGCGACGATCTCGATGCGTCCCGGAGCGGCGAGCGATTCGGTGAGCCGCTCGCGGAGCAGCGGCGAATCCTCGACCAGGACCACGCGGACCGGTGTTGCTGGGCTCATCTCCGGCGCGCACCGCCCGGAAATGCGGCGCGCTCACCGGTCCAAGCGTAGCAGCGCGTGCGGCGGGTCGCTGTCCGTGTCCGTCCTACAAGTCACTGGATGAGCCCATTCTTGATTGCGTAATAGGTCAGGTCGGCGTTCGACGCCACGCCCATCTTCTCGAGGATGCGGGCCCGGTAGGTGCTCACGGTCTTCACCGACAGGAACAGCTCCCCGGCGATCTGGGAGACGGCCACGCCGCCAGCGAGCTTGCAGAAGATCTGGAACTCGCGCTGCGAGAGCCGCGTGTGCAGCGGGCGCTCCGCATCCCCGGTCACGCCGTCGGCCAGGATCTCGGCGAGCTGCGGGCTCACGTACTTGCGGCCCTGGACGACGGTGCGGATCGCGCCGACGAGCTGCGCGGGCGCGGCCTCCTTGTTGAGGTATCCCGACGCCCCGGCCCGCAGCAGATTGAGCGCGTACTGCTGCTCGGCGAAGCCCGAGAGGATCAACACCGGCAGCTCCGGACGGAGCGCCTTGAGGGTCTTGAGCGTGTCGACGCCGTTGCGGTCCGGCATCGCGATGTCGAGGAGCACGACGTCGAAGTCGCCGGCGCGCACGAGCTCGATCGTCTCGGCGCCGGTCCCGGCCTCCGCCGCCACTTCCATGTCGATCTCGGCCGCGACGAACACCTTCAGTCCGGCGCGAACGATGGCGTGGTCGTCGGCGATGAGGATGCGGATCATAGGGGGCGCCGCGGGGCGATTCTAGCAAGCCCCGACGCACCGTCAGACCGCCGCTGCGTCGGACTGGTACTCCGCGAGGCGGTTGTAGAGCGTCTTCAGGCTGATCCCCAGGATCCCGGCGCAGCGTCGCTTGTTGCCGCCGCAGTGATCGAGCGTCGCGAAGATCGCGTGGCGCTCCATCTCCGCGAGCGGGGTGCCGACCTGGAACTCGATCCGTTCGCCCGCTGCCGCCGCGCTGCCGGCCGACGGAACGCTCGTGAAGCCGATCTCGACGAGCTCGTCGGCGAGGATAAAGCCGCGCTGCACCGCGTTCTTCAGCTCGCGCACGTTCCCCGGCCAGCGGTGCATCCGCATCGCGTCGAGCGCCGTGCGGGAGAACCGCTTGCCGGTCCCCGCTTCCCGGTTGAGCTCGGCGAGAAAGTGTCGGGCGAGCAGCTCCGCGTCTTCGCCCCGCGCGCGCAGCGGCGGGAGCTTGATCGGGAACACCGCGAGCCGGTACATCAGGTCCTCGCGCAGCTGCCCAGCCGCGACGGCGGCGTGCGGGTCGCGGTTGGTCGCGGCGACGATGCGAGCGTCGGCCTGCAGCTCCTGGTCGCCGCCGACCCGCGTGAATCGTCCGGCCTCCAGCGTCCGCAGCAGACGCACCTGCATCTCCGGCGCCATCTCGGTGATCTCGTCGAGGAACAGGGTGCCGCCCGCGGCGCGTTCGAAGAACCCCCGGTGCTGGCGGCTCGCGCCGGTAAAGGCGCCCTTCTCGTAGCCGAACAGCTCGGCCTCGATCAGGGTCGCCGGCATCGCGCCGCAGTTGACGGCGACGAACGGTCCGCTGGCGCGCTCGCTCAGCTCGTGCACGGTGCGGGCCACGAGCTCCTTCCCGCAACCCGACTCCCCGATCGCGAACACCGTCGCGTCGGTCGGCGCCACCCGTTCGATCATTTGATGGACCGAGCGCATCGCGGGCGAAGAGCCGCGCAGGCGCCCGAGCGGCGGCGCGGCCGCCGGTCCAGGAGCCCGCGACGCCGGGCTGAAGACGAGAGGAAGGGTCACGACGTTGTCCTTGCAGGTGAGCTGCGGGTTCATCCGTACCTCGCTTGCAGGCTGGTTGGGGGAGGGAGCGGGCGGCCTCGGGCGCGTCGCTCCCCATCGGCGAGAACCATCGTAGGCGAGGCCGGTCGGCCCGGCGTATCGGCCGCCGCCGGAACCGGTTGTCGGCGTCCGTCCGACGTCGGGCTGGGGCTACAGCAGGGGTGGGCGCTTATTCGGCGAGCCGGATCCCCATGAACCGCCAGCGATCCGGGCCGTAGAAGAAGTTGCGGTACGTCGAACGCAGGTGCGACGCGGGCGTGACGCAGGAGCCGCCGCGCAGCACGTCCTGGCTACTCCTCCTCCGAACGTTGATACGCGCCGCCGCGTCGCGCAGATTCAGCTGGCGCCGGCCAAGTTCTCCGCCGCGAATCCCCAGTCGAGTCGATGCTCGATCACCGCCGCGGCGTGGTCGCTGCGGCGATCATGGTAGTCGAGGTAGTACGCGTGCTCCCAGACGTCGAGCGCCAGCAGACAAACCATGCCATGGGCGATCGGCGTGTCGGCGTTGGCGGTCGAGACGATCTCGAGCCTGCCCCCATGCGCGACCAGCCAGACCCAGCCGCTGCCGAAACGGGCCCCGGCCGCCTCGACGAATCGCGCCGCGAAGCTTCCGTAACCGCCGAAATCCGCGTCGATCCGCTCCTTCAGCCGTCCCGCGGGCCGGCCGCCCCGAGGGGAGAGGCTCCGCCAGTAGAAGTCGTGATTCCACGCCTGGGCCGCGTTGTCGAAGATCGCGATCCACTCCGGCACGCTTGCGGCCCGCTTGACCACGTCTTCCAGCGGCAGGCTGCCGAGCGGGTTGTCCTCGACCAGCTCGTTCAGCCGGTCCATATAGGCGCGGTGGTGCCGGCCGTGATGGAGCTCGAGCGTCCGGCTCGAGATCACCGGCGCCAACGCGCCTTCCCGGTATGGGAGAGGCGCGAGCGCGAACGGGCCAGCGGCGCCGCGAGGACGAGGGGATCCGGTCGCCAAGGGTGCGCCGCTCTAGATGGGCGGTCGGCGACCGAGCACCGCGAACACGACGGCGAGGATCACGCCGACGACGAACAGGATCCACGCGATGTTCGCGGCCGTGCCCGCGAGCCCGGTGAAACCGAACAGCGCTGCGGCGAGCGCGATGATGAGAAAAACTGCGGCCCAGTAGAGCATGTCAGCCGCCGCGCTTCAGCCGGAGGTCGTTCTTGACCTCCTTCACGCCGTCGACCGAGCGTGCCAGCTCCGCCGCTCGCTCGCGTTCCCGCACGCTGCCGACGAAGCCGCTCAGCTGGACGGTGCCTTTGAAGGTCTCGACCTGAACGTCGAGGGCGCTGACGTCCTTGTCGCCAATCAGCCTGGACTTCACCTTCGTGGTGATCGCCGTGTCGTCGATGAGCTCGCCGGTGCTCTTCTTGGTCGGCGAGCCCGCGCACGCGGCGAGGGCCGACGCCACCAGCGCCACACCAAGTGCGCGCAACAGTCTTGAGGTCGTCTGCATGGTCAGCTCCTTTCGGTCGGGGGAGAAAGCCCCCCGCGGATCGGAGTCCGCGGGGGGAAATTCCTACGCGATCGGAGGAGGGGGGGAGGGGTCGCGTAGGCAGGGAGGACGTCGGCCTAGTTGGCGGCCACGAGGCGGTTGTCCACGCCCTTCACGCCGTCCACCGAGGCCGCGATGCGGACCGCCCGGTTGATCTGCTCGCGCTCGGGGAGCTTCCCCGTCAGCGTGACTTTCCCCTCGTTGGTCTCGACATCGATGCTCGCGCCCGCCGCGCTGTCGGCGGCCACGAGCGCGGCCTTGACCTTCGTGGTGATCGCGGTGTCGTCGATCGCCTGCGCGACGACGGTCGATTGCTGGCGCGTCTTCTCGGCGAAGTTCTGGCGATCTGCCTGGTCGCACGCAGCGAGCGTCGCGGCGGCGATGGCGCCCGCCAGAACGAGGGTCAGCTTCGCGGTAGTCATGGGCTTGCTCCTTTCGTGGATCGTCACTGCGGACCTTCGTTCGCGGGCGCCGGCGGATCGTCGTGCCGACGCTTCCGGTTGGGCAGGGGCTTCTGCCCCGGCGTCAGGTCGGGAATCGTCGCGTCGTCGTCGTGCGACGGTCCCACCGGGTCCGGCGTCGGGCGGGTCGGGTGCTGCTGCTGCGGTTGCGGCTTGGCCATCGTGGACCTCCTTCGTTGCGAAACACGCTCGGTCGGCTGCGGCCGATCGCGAACCGATGCCGCACCTCCTGCAACCTGTATGCCATGCGGCGACACGCTGTCGTTTCAAGGACTTGCGCCACGGAGCCCGGCGCGGAAGTGGAAAGAACTGCAACGCGCGGCGAGCAAGTCTTGCAACGACGGTGCGCGCCGGCGCGGGTGCGTGGACGAACTGGAAGGGGAACGCGTCGGGGTGTCCCCGACGCGCGGACCCGAGTGCTATTGCGAGGCCGCCTCGGCGGTCAGCTCGGGCGGGACGTAACTCCGTGGCGCCGGGGCGTCCCCGGCGTAGCGCTCGACCTCGACGAGGACCGACAGCGCGCTCGGCCCCTGCGCCAGCCGCGACGTGCCGATGTCGCGCGCGAGCACGTTTGGATTGCCCGCGAGCTCGAGGCCGGCGCTGTCCGCCGAGTACCACGCGCCGGTCGCCATGACCACCACGCCCTCGGACACCCGGTCGTCGAGCACCGCGCCCGCGAGGCAGGCGCCCCGATCGTTGGAGACCCGCACGGTGTCTCCTCGAGAGATGCGGCGTGCGGCCGCGTCGCGCGGATTCAGCCGGATCGCCTCCCGTCCCGCGACCTTGCCGGCCTGCGCCACCGGGCCGGGATCCATCTGGCTGTGCAGGCGGTCGGGCGGCTGGATGGTGATGAGATGCAGCGGATACCGCGCCGCCTCGGCTGCGCCGAGCCACTCCGCCGGCGGCAGCCACGCGGGATGACCGGGACAGTCGTCGTAGCCGAACGACGCGACGCGCTCGGAATAGAGCTCGATCTTCCCGGACGGAGTCTTGAGCGGATTGGCGTCGGGGTCGGCGCGGAATGCCTCGAACAGCACGAACGGCTGGTCGGGCGCGGGCAGCTCGGCGTAGCCCTGCTCCCAGAAGGCGTTGAACTCCGGAAGCTCGATCGCGCGCGCGGCTGCCGACTCGCGCACGCCGTCCCAGATCCAGCGCACCCATTGCAGTTCGCTCCGACTCTCCGCGAACGCATCCTCGTAGCCGAGGCGGGCGGCGAGCTCGCGGAACATCTCGAAGTCGTTGCGGCTCGCGCCCACCGGCTTGATCGCCTGGTGCATCGCGAACACGAACCGGTCGCGCGAGCTGCCGCCCACGTCGTTGCGCTCGAGCGGCGTCGTCGCGGGCAGCACGATGTCGGCGTGCTTCGCGGTCGCCGTCCACCAGCTCTCGTGGACGACGATGGTCTCCGGCTTTGCCCAGGCGCGGCGCAACCGGTTGAGGTCCTGGTGATGGTGGAACGGATTGCCGCCGGCCCAGTACACGAGCCGCACATCGGGGTAGTAGTCGACGCGCCCGTTGAACTCGAAAGCTTCGCGCGGATGGAGCAGCATGTCGGCGATGCGTGCGACCGGGATCGAGCGTGCCGCCGGATTCAGCTTCTTCGGCATCTCCGGCGCGGCGACGTCCACGCGCGGGTTGCCGACGCCGTTCATCGAGCCGTGGCCGAACGCGAAGCCGCCGCCCGGCAGCCCGATCTGCCCGAGCATCGCCGCGAGCGCGATCGCCATCCAGTAAGGCTGTTCGCCCCGGTGAGCGCGCTGGATGGACCAGGCGAGGGTGATCAGACTGCGCGCGCCGGCGAGCCGCAGCGCGAGCGCGCGGATGCGCTCGGCGGGGATCCCGCAGATCGGGGCCGCCCATTCGGGCGTCTTCGGTTGCCCGTCGGTCCCGCCGAGGACGTAGTCCCGCAACCTGTCGAAGCCCACGCAGTAGCGCGCGAGGAACGCCTCGTCGTGGCGCTTCTCGGCGAGCAGCACGTGCGCCGCTGCGAGCATGAGCGCCGTATCGGTGTTCGGCCGGATCGGCCACCACTCGGCGCCGAGGAACTCGGGCGCATCCGCGCGCGTCGGGCTGATCACGACAAACTCGACGCCGGCGTCCTTCGCCGCCCGCAGCCACTTCTCCATCGAGTGCTCGCCGGCGCCGCCGGAGCTGATCTGACCGTTCTTGAGCGCGAGTCCGCCGAACGCCACGACGAGCTTCGTGTGGCGCACGATGCTCGTCCAGTCGGTGACGCGCCCCGCCACCGGCTGGTAGGTGCCGATCACGTGCGGCAGCAGCGTCAGCGCCGCGCCCCAGCTGTAGTTGCCGTACTGGTCGACGCAGCCGCCGCCGGCGTAGAGGAAGCGCCGCACGAGGGTCTGCGCGTGATGCAGCCGTCCCGCCGAGCCCCAGCCGTACGAGCCGCCGAAGATGCCGGTGGCGCCGTGCCGGTCGCGCACGCGCGCGAGCTCCTGCGCGACGAGCCGCAGCGCGACGTCCCAGCCGACCTCGACGAAAGGCTCCTCGCCGCGCTTGGTGCGATCGCTCCCCTCACGGTCGCGGAGCCAGCCCTCGCGCACCGCCGGCCGGCCGACGCGCAAGGCGGAATGCACCATCGCCGGGATCGCGGCGAGCATCGGCGACGGCGCCGGGTCGAGGGCGAAGGGCTCGCAGCGCAGCACGCGGCCGTCCTCGACGACGGCGGTGAAGGCGCCCCAGTGGACGAGCGACGGGAAGCGGCCGGACGTGCTCATTGCACTCTAGAATAGCCCATCGCCGTACCGTCTTTTCCCGGATGAGCCGTCCGAAGAAAGAGCGCGCCAAGGTCGTCTCGATCTCCGGCCACCCCGTCGAGCACTACGGCGAGGGGCCGAAGACGTTCACGCCGCCGCCGGCGGAGCTCGGCGTGGACGCGATCGCCCGCCACATCGAACGCCACCTCGGCCCGGTGACGTCGGTCTTCCACGAGTTCATCTCCGACGCGGTCCATCTCGACGTGCACTGGGTGAAGCCGACCCCCGCGCGGCCGTATCACTTCCTCGCGACCTCGGGCATGAGCGACCGCGAGATGAACGTCCCCGAGCGCGTCGATGCGCCGCGCCACATCGAGCTCGTCGTCACGCTGCCCGAGCGCTGGTGGATCGGCGAAGCGGCGTTCGAAAGCGACAACTGGTACTGGCCCGTGCGCCAGCTGAAGACCCTGGCCCGCTTCCCGCACAAGTACGACACCTGGCTCGCCGAGGGGCACACGGTCACGAACGA
>DATEDA010000136.1:0-4052 GCA_035286595.1 Burkholderiales bacterium
GTGGCCGCCCAGAGCGCCGCGGCCGCGAGCTGCGTCGACTCGGTGACCTGATAGATCGAGCGGTACGCGCCGGGCTTGCCGGGGAAACGCAACGGGAGCCCGAGCTCCTTGCTGATCGCCGCGTACACCGCGATCGCCGGCACGATGCTCATCGGCGATCCGGGCGCGAAGCCGCACAGCGTTTGCGGCCGCAGCTCCGTCCAGCTCCAGCGCTTGCCGCGCTGGTAGGCGGTGAGCCAGTCGATCTGGTCGAAGTAGAAGTCGGGCGGCAGGTGCCGCGGATCGTCCTCGCGGGCCGGCGTCTTGAACGGGCCGAGATGCGAGCCGTAGTACTTGGTGCCGGTGACGAGGACGACGCGCCCGAGCCTCGGCGAGGCGCGGTCGATCGCCGACACCGGGTGCACGAGCATGTTCAGGTTTGCAGCGATGTTGGTCGCGTAGTTCGCAGCGTCGCCGCTCGAGGCCTGGAACGCGGCGTAGAACACGTGCGTCACGTCCTTGAGGCCGGAGAGCTTCGCCTCGACGTCCTTCGCGTCGAGCAGGTCGACGGAGACGTAACGGACGCGCTCGCGGTCCTCGCGCTTGCGCCGCGACAGCCCGATCACCTGCCAGCCGGGCAGGCTCGCGAGCTCCTCGACGACGTAACGTCCGATGACGCCGAGCGCGCCGACGACTACTGCGGTATTCATCGCTCGGCCTGCTTCGACCACGAATCGCGAAGCGTCACCGCGCGGTTAAACACCGGCTTGCCCGGCTTCGAGTCGCGGAGATCCGCCACGAAGTAGCCGTGGCGCTCGAACTGGAAGCGGTCCTCGGGCTGCGCGTCTTTCAAGCCCGGCTCCAGGCAGGCGGTGATCACGCGCTTCGCGTTCGGGTTGATGTCGTCGAGCCAGTTGTACTCCTCGCGCAGCTCGGGCGCGTGCGCCTTGCCGGTCTCGTCGAGCACCTCGGCGTGACGCGCGTGCGCCGCGGCCTGGAGATCGCCGCGACCCTTGCGCGAGCCCGGGAAGGGCACCGAGAAGAGGCGGTCGTAGAGCCGCACCTCCGCCCGATACGCGTGCCGCGCGCTCACCCAGTGGATGTTGCCCTTCACCTTGTACTTGTCGGCTCCCGCCGTGCCAGAACGCGAGTCGGGGAGGTACTCGCAGTGGACCGCGGTGACGTTGCCGCCCGCGTCTTTCTCGACGCCGGTGCACGTGACGACGTAGGCATAGCGCAGCCGCACCGTGCTCCCGGGGTAGAGCCGGAAGTAGCCCTTGGGCGGCGACTCCGTGAAGTCCTCGCGCTCGATCCAGAGCTCGCGGCCGAACGGCAGCCGGCGCGTGCCCATCGCGGGCTGCTGGGGATGGCGCGGGACCTCCAGCTCCTCGACCTCGCCGGCGGGGTAGTTGTCGATGACGAGCCGCAGCGGATCGAGCACCGCAGTGGCGCGCGGCGCGCGCTCGTTCAGGTCCTCGCGCAGACAGTCCTCCAGCACCGTCATGTCGATCCAGGAGTCGGCCTTCGACACGCCGATGCGCTCGGCGAAGAGCCGGATCGACTCCGGCGTGAAGCCGCGCCGGCGGACACCGACGATGGTCGGCATCCGCGGGTCGTCCCAGCCGTCGACCCGCCCTTCCTCGACGAGCTGGATGAGCCGCCGCTTGGACAGGACGACGTAGGTGAGGTTGAGCCGCGCGAACTCGATCTGCTGGGGGAGCGGCGGCTCGAGCACGCCGATGTCGGCGAGCCGTCCGTTGATCCAGTCGTAGAGCGGCCGGTGGTCCTCGAACTCGAGCGTGCAGATCGAGTGGGTGATGTTCTCGAGGGCGTCCGAGATCCCGTGGGCGTAGTCGTACAGGGGATAGACGCACCACTTGTCGCCGGTGCGGTGATGGTGAGCGTGGCGGATCCGATAGGCGACCGGATCGCGCAGATTGATGTTCGGCGAGCCCATGTCGATCTTCAGCCGCAGCACCCGGGCGCCGTCCGGAAATTCGCCGGCGCGCATGCGGCGGAAGAGGTCGAGGCTCTCCGCGGCCGAGCGGTCGCGGTACGGGCTGTTCCGGCCGGCCTCGGTGAGCGTGCCGCGGAGCGCGCGGATCTCGTCGGCGGTGAGGTCGTCGACGTAAGCGAAGCCGTGCTTGATCAGCTCCTCGGCAAACGCATACAGCAGATCGAAGTAATCGGAGGCGTAGAAAAGGTGCGGGCCCCAGTCGAAGCCGACCCACCGCACGGCGTCCAGGATCGAGTCGACGTACTCCTGCTCCTCTTTGGTGGGGTTGGTGTCGTCGAACCGCATGTGGCAGACACCCCCGTAATCGCGCGCGAGGCCGAAGTTGAGGCAGATCGACTTCGCGTGGCCGATGTGCAGATAGCCGTTCGGCTCGGGGGGGAAGCGGGTGCGGATCCACGCCGGGTCGGGCGGCGCACCCGCATGCGCCTTCGCCGGCCCGGGTTTGCCGCCCCAGGTCCGCGACGCGTACTTCCCCTTCGCGAGGTCGTCTTCGACGAGGGTGCGGATGAAGTTCGTGACGTGGCCTTCGCCGGTGGGCGGTGGGGCAGTCGGCGTGCGTCCGGCCGGCGACATCGTCGGATTGCGGAGAAAGATCAGTGGGTTCCGCCCGATTCTACCGCACCGCCACGGCGCTTCGACGCGGCGACGAATGCGCGCTCGCTTAACCTAGGTCAGAACCGCGCGACGCAACGTACGCGAGCATGCGCGTATGGCGCCGCCCACGCCCATCCGCTCGGTGACCGAGTTGCTCGCGCACGCGCTCGCGATCGAACGTGAAGCCGCCGAACGCTACGCCGAGTTCGCGCGCTTCATGGCCGACCGGGAGCGCGGCGAGCTCGCCGATCTCTTCGCGCGGCTCGCGCGCCTCGAGCGCGATCACGCGCGGTTCATACAGAAGCGCGCCGGCCCGCTCCACGCGCCGGCGGTGATCGAAGCCGAGGTTCGGTGGCTCGAATCAGGGCCGCCCGAACCAGCGGTCCACGAGTGGCTCGCGCGGATGATCGGCCCCCGGGAGGCGCTCGCCATCGCGCTCGGGGCAGAGCGACGCGCGCAGGCGTTCTTCGCCGAGCTCGCCGAAAGCGTGGACGACGAAGGCGTGCGTCGGATGGCGCGCGAGTTCGCGGCGGAGGAGGCCGAGCACGCCGCGCGGCTCGAACGCGCGCTCGCCGCCGAGCCGGATCCGCGCGTCGATTGGGAGCAGCTGTACGACCCCCCCGGAAACGCGACAGAATGAGCGGGTTCGGCGGCACGGAGGCAACCGGCGGTGGAGCAGCGGGAGGCGATCGGCTCAACGGTGGCGCTGTATGCGCACGCGCTCGCGATCGAGCGCGAGGCCGCTGCCCGTTACGAGGATCTGGCGCGCTTCATGCTCGAGCGCGGCAACGGCCCCCTCGGCGCGCTCTTCGCGCACCTCGCGGCGCGGGAGGTGCAGCACGCGAGGTCGATCGCCGCGCGCACGCAGGGCCTCGACCTGCCGCTGCTGAAGCCCTGGCAATACGGGTGGTCCGACGCCGGCTCGCCTGAAGGCGTGGCGCAGGAGCTCGCGTCGCGCTTCGCAACCCCGCACGACGCGCTCAAGGTGGGGCTGGAGTCGGAGCAACGCTCGCGCGACTTCTACGAACAGGTCTTCGCGACCGCGACCGATCCCGACGTGAAGCTCCTCGCGGCAGCGCTCGCGCAGGAGGAGGCGCAGCACGTCGAATGGCTCGAGCGGGCCCTTGCCACCGTACCGGATCCGCACATCGACTGGGAGCGCTTCTTCGCGGGCCTGTCCGATCCCGGCTAGCGGGTCACCCCGGGCTTGACCCGCGCTGCGCCGCGCGGCTATCTTGACGCGCTGACCCACCCGAACCGGAAGCAGTCGAGCATGTCCGCCCTGCCCCGAACCCCCGCGCAGGGCAAGCTCCGCATCGGCATCGACACCGGCGGCACGTTCACCGACATCGTCGCGGTCGACGGCGGCACCGGCCGGATGCTCGTGACCAAGGTCGCGAGCACGCCCGCGAACCCCGCGATCGGGCTCGTCAACGGCGTGCGCGAGATCCTCGCGCACGCG
>DATEDA010000137.1:0-22300 GCA_035286595.1 Burkholderiales bacterium
CGTGATCGCCGATCGCACGACCGGCGAGGTCATCGGCGATCTCACCGCGCACGACCAGGCGGCGCTGCTCGCGCGAGGCGGGCGCGGCGGCCTCGGCAACGTCAACTTCAAGTCGAGCGTGAACCGCGCGCCGCGCCGCGCAACGCCCGGCGAGCCGGGCGCGAGCCGCGAGCTCCAACTCGAGCTGAAGGTGCTGGCGGACGTCGGCCTGCTTGGGCTTCCGAATGCCGGCAAGTCGACCTTCATCCGCGCGGTCTCGAGCGCGCGGCCGAAAGTCGCTGACTACCCGTTCACGACCCTCCACCCGAGCCTCGGCGTGGTCCGCGTCGACGTCCATCGCAGCTTCGTCGTCGCCGACATCCCGGGCCTGATCGAAGGCGCCGCCGAAGGCGCGGGGCTCGGTCATCAGTTCCTCCGCCACCTCGCCCGGACGCGGCTGCTGCTCCATCTCGTCGACGTTGCGGCCCTCGACCCCGGGGCGGATCCGGTGCGCGACGCGCGGGCGATCGTCGCCGAGCTGCGGAAGTACGATGAGCGCCTCTATCGCAAGCCGCGCTGGCTCGTGTTCAACAAGGCCGATCTCCTTCCCGCGGAGGCCGGCGAGCACGCCGCCCGGGAGATCGTGCGCCGGCTGCGCTGGAAAGGGCCCTGGTTCATCACCTCCGCGCTGAGCGGAAAGGGCTGCCGCGAGGTGTGCCAGGCCGTCATGCGCCATCTGGAGGACGGCCGATGAGTTCTCGCCTCAGCAACGCCAGGCGGTTCGTCGTGAAGGTCGGGAGCTCGCTGGTGACCAACCGCGGCGAGGGCCTCGACGTCGCCGCGATCGCGAGCTGGGTGGCGCAGGTGGCGCTGCTCCGCGCCGCGGGCAAGGAAGTCGTCCTGGTGTCGAGCGGGGCGATCGCCGAAGGCATGCGGCGGCTCGGCTGGCGCAAGCGTCCGGTGGCGATGCACGAGCTTCAGGCCGCTGCCGCCGTCGGCCAGATGGGGCTCGTGCAGGCCTACGAAAGCTGCTTTCGCGATCACGGCATCCGCACCGCGCAGGTGCTGCTCACGCACGCCGACCTCGCCGATCGGCAACGCTACCTCAACGCCCGCTCCACGCTGCGGACGCTGATCGAGCTCGGCGTCGTGCCGGTGGTCAACGAAAACGACACGGTGGTCACTGACGAGATCCGGTTCGGCGACAACGACACCCTCGCCTCGCTCGTCGCCAACCTGATCGAGGCCGACGTCCTCGTGATCCTCACCGACCAGGCGGGGCTCTATACCGCGGACCCTCGGAAAGATTCCGCGGCGACGCTCGTCCACGAGGCGCGTGCCGGCGAGCCGCGGCTCGAGGCCATGGCGGGCGGCGTCGGCAGCCTGATCGGGCGCGGCGGCATGCTGACGAAGGTACTGGCCGCGAAGGGCGCGGCCCGCAGCGGCGCGCACACCGTCATCGCTTCCGGCCATGAGGCCGACGTCCTTGTCCGGCTCGGTCGCGGCGAAGCAACCGGCACGCTGCTCTACGCCGACACCGCGCCGCTCGCCGCCCGGAAGACCTGGCTCGCTGCGCACGTGCAGGTGACCGGCCGGGTGACGCTCGACGCGGGAGCCGTGCGCGCGCTCGCGGCCGGGGGCAAGAGCCTCCTCCCGATCGGAGTGAGGGCGGTCGAAGGCGAGTTCGAGCGTGGCGCGGTCGTCGCGTGCGTCGCTCCCGACGGCCGCGAGATCGCGCGTGGGCTGGTGAACTACAGCGCCGCGGAATCGCGGCGGATCCTCGGCAAGCCGTCGGGCGAGATCGCGGGGATCCTCGGCTACGTGGACGAGCCGGAACTCATCCATCGCGACAACCTGGTCCTGCTCTAGCTATCTCGCGATCGGATAATCGGGGAGCGCTGAATCCGCTGCCTCCGGGTGACGGCCGAGCTTGAGCGCATCGAGGCCTTCGTTGGCGGAACGGATCGGAGCCCGTTTGGGGCAGAAGTAGTCGCTCCAAAGGACGAACCGGTGCAGGTCCGTCACTGGCGGTCCGATCCTCAGCCACTGCGGATCGCGCGCTTCGCGCCAGGTGCCGTCGGGTCGACCGTACGCGTAGACCTTGCGCTCGCGCATCGAGCAGCGAATCCCCTCGTACGAGACGTTCGTCGCTCCGTCGGACTTCGCGACCAAGGTAAACCGCACTAGGTCTTCGCCGACCGAGAGCGAGTCGCGATCGATGAAGAAGCGGAGCTCGCCCGTCGGCCCGGTGTCAAACCGGATGAGGCGCTCGTCCTTCGGGTACGGCGGCAGCTTTGCTTCCTGCTCTCGCCACGGCGCGGTGTCGAATGTCGCTGCTGCCGCGCCGGTGTCCTTCGGCTGCTGCTGCGCGGTCGCAACCGGTCCGGCTGCAGCCATGGCAACAAGCGCAGCGCCGAGAGCGCGCTTCACGCGAGGTCGCCAGCGAGCGAGTCGCGCACGGCCGGCGGGATGGCCGCGACCTCGGCGCGATACTCCGGATGATCCACCCCGACCGCGAGACCGGCGCCCGCCTTCAGCGCGCTTGCCATCCCGTCGGTGAGCTCGAACCGCAGGAAATGCACCGACGAGGTCTTCTCCTCGTTCTCGCGCTCGAGATCCTCGTCGGCCACGGCGAACACCTTCTCGAAGTCGGCGACCCGGATCCAGACCCGGACCTCGATGCCTTTCAGGCGGGCGAGCGCCCGCTTGCGCTCCTCCGGCTCGGGATACTCGAGCAGCATCGTCGCCTTGAGATTCCGGCCGTCGGGCACGAGCGGATTGTAGGCGTCGAGCTCGCCCTGGATGCCGTCCTCCTCGAAGATCCGCTCGACCCGCAGCATCTCCTGGATCTGGTAGCGGATCGTGAGTGCGTCCTCGAAGTCGAGCGTGAGGTGCTCGCCGAGCTGGACTTTCCGGTGCCTCTTGTGCGCGATCACTTTCGCGCGGAACGCCTCGCGCTGCTTGGCGTAGGCCTCGAGGGAAAGCAGGCTGCCGCGCTCGATCTTCGGCATACTCAGAGCCCGTAAGCGATGCGAACGAGCGCGAGCGGGTGCTCGCGCCGCGCCCTCGTCTCGCCCATGCCCTGCTCGATGTGCCGCCCGGCAATCGGGCAATCGGAGCTGATGAAGTCGGGGTCGGTCTCCGCCATCGCCCTGAACACCGGGCGCCCGATTTTCATCGCATTGGCGAAGTACTCCGTCTTCACGCCCCAGGTCCCGTCGTGGCCCGCGCAGCGCTCAACGGTGTTGAGCTGCGTGCCCGGGACGAGCTCCAGGAGCTCGCGGGTCTTCTGCCCCATGTTCTGCACCCGCGAGTGGCAGGGGACGTGATAGGAGACTCTGCCGAGGGGCTTGTTGAAGTCTTTCTTGAGGAGGCCGTCGCGATTGCGGAGCACCAGGTATTCGAACGGGTCGAACATCGCGTCCGAGACCGCCTTGACGTCGGCGTCGCCGGGAAACACCAGCGGCAACTCCGTCTTGAACATGAGCGTACAGGACGGCACTGCGGTCAGGATGGCATAGCCTTCACGGGCGAGCCTGACGAGCGACGGGACGTTGCGCTCCTTGAGCCGCGCGACTGCCTCGAGGTCGCCAAGCTCGAGCTTGGGCATGCCGCAGCAGGCTTCCTTTTCAACCAGCACGTAGGGGATCTCGTTGTGGTCGAGAACCTTCAGCAGATCGTGTCCGATCCCCGGCTCGTTGTAGTTCACGTAGCAGGTGGCGAAGATCGCCACCTTGCCCGGCGTGCGGCTGCCGTCACGAACCGGGTGCGGCCGGCTCGCGGGAACGCCGCTGCGGAACCTGCTCGCCGCGTACGGCGGCAGCTTCCGCTCGCGATGGACGCCGAGCGCCTTCTCCATCACCGACCGCGCCACGGCATTTCCGTTGAGCGCGTTCACGGTCTGCGCCACCACCGGGATCGCCGCGAGCTTCCCGATCGCGTCGGTGCTCGACAGCAGTCGGTCGCGGGCCCGGACCTCGCCCTTGCGGAACTTCACCGCCTTCGCGCGCAGCATGAGGTGCGGGAAATCGACGTTCCACGGATGCGGCGGGACGTACGGGCACTTGGTCATGTAGCAGAGGTCGCAGAGGTAGCACTGGTCCACGACCTTCCAGTAGTCCCGCCGCTCGACCCCGTCGACCTCGCCGGTCTTGCCCCCGTCGACCAGGTCGAAAAGGGTCGGAAACGCCGTGCACAGGCTGACGCAGCGACGGCAGCCGTGGCAGATGTCGAAGACGCGGTGGAGCTCGCCGTGGAGCTTCTCCTCGTCGTAGAACTCGGCCGACTGCCAATCAAGGGCGTGGCGAGTCGGGGCCTCGAGACTGCCTTCTCGAACGCTCATGGGCTTGGGTCCGGCCGTGGATGCGGAAAAAAAGGAGCGGCGGGCCGCCCCTTCCGCGGGTGTGCCCTCGGGCTCAGTCGGTGAGCGCGTCGAGGGCCTTCTGGAACCGGTTCGCGTGCGAGCGCTCGGCCTTCGCGAGCGTCTCGAACCAGTCGGCGATCTCCTCGAAGCCTTCCTGGCGGGCTTGCTTCGCCATGCCCGGGTACATGTCGGTGTACTCGTGGGTCTCGCCTGCGATCGCGGCTTTCAGGTTCTCGCGCGTGCGGCCGATCGGCAGCCCGGTCGCCGGATCGCCGACCTGTTCCAGATACTCCAGGTGCCCGTGCGCATGGCCGGTCTCGCCTTCGGCCGTCGAGCGGAAGACCGCGGACACGTCGTTCTGGCCTTCCACGTCCGCCTTGTTCGCGAAGTACAGGTAGCGGCGGTTCGCCTGGGATTCGCCAGCGAACGCGTCCTTGAGGTTTTTCTCGGTCTTCGAACCTTTCAGTGCTGCCATCGGAGTCTCCTTTTGTCGCGCGGGTCGGGACTTAGACTTGCTCTAAATAATGGACCCACTATAGATGGGCCGCCAACCCCCTGTCAAGCCGCGTGGGGGACTAGCGGATCAGCGCGGCCTCCACCTCGGCGAAGGTCCCCGCCACGGCGCTCGCCTCGATGCTGATCCCGAGCTGGGCCGCGATCTGTGTCAACGAGAAGATCCCGCGCACCGCGTCGCCGCCCGGTCCCCTTTCGACCACGAGCGCGTGCTGGCGGCCGGCCTTGCGGAGCGTTGCGACCAGGTGGCCGATCTTGGCGTCGAGCAGGGCGTCGATCGGCAGCGCCTCGATCTGATCGCTCGGCGTCATGATCTCCCGCACCAGGATCTCGTGGTGCTTCACGTTGCGCTCCAGCGCGATCTGCATCGGCCGCTCGCCGAGGACGTCGTTCGCGGTGATGATGCCGAGCATGCGCCGGTCGTGGTCGACCACGATCAGCGAGCGCACGCCGCGCCGGATCATCGACCGGTTGGCGTCGTCGACCGAGGTGTCGGGCTCGATCGTCGCCGCGGGGACGATCGCGAAATCGGTCATCACCGACAGCGCGCGCGAGTCGAGGGTCAGCCGCTCGCCGCTCTGCGCCGCCGCCGCGCGCAGCCGCGCGCCTTTCTCCAGGGGCCGGAGCGGGAGGGCGGCGTAGTCCAGTGTCATCGTGGGTCTCCTGGCGGCTGGGGCGGGCCGACGCCCGCGTTGCGCTAACGCGGCTCGCGCAGCGGGCGCGCGCCGTTATGCCGCCGGTGGTCGCGGATGAGGAACCGGGCCAGCTCGGTCAGCGCCTGCTGATACACGTCCCGCTTGAACTCGATCACCGACTCGAGCGGCACCCAGTAATCGCTCCAGCGCCAGGCGTCGAACTCGGGCCGCTCGCTCCCGCGCAGCCGAACGTCGCAATCCCGCCCGACGAGGCGGAGCAGGAACCAGATCTGCTTCTGGCCCCGGTAGCTGCCCCGCCACTCGCGCTTGATCCACTGCGGCGGCACTTCATACCGCAGCCACCCGCGCGTTCGCCCGAGAATCCGCACGTGGTCGGCGTGCAACCCCACCTCCTCGTGCAGCTCCCGGTACATCGCCTGCTCCGGCGTCTCGCCGTGCTTGATACCGCCTTGCGGGAACTGCCAGGAGTGTTCGTGTACGCGCTTGCCCCAGAAGACCTCGTTCTTGTGGTTGCAGAGGACAATGCCGACGTTCGGGCGGTAGCCCTCGCGATCGAGCATGATCGTCTCCGTAGCTTGGTTGTCCGGAACCATTCTTTCACAACTCCCCGGGGCTGGAAAGCATGCCGGGGGCGCGGTGCACCGCAGCCGGGTGCGACGCGCACCGCTCGACCGCGCGGCGCCGGGGATCGCGGGACGGCCTCGCGAAGCATCCGGGCTAGAATTCGACCCTTTTCCGGGGCTCGTCGCGATGCGGGTATCGCAGTTCTTCCTGTCGACGCTCAAGGAGGCGCCGGCGGACGCCGAGATCGTCAGCCACAGGCTGATGCTGCGTGCCGGCTTGATCCGGCGCCTCGCTGGCGGGATCTATACCTGGATGCCGCTCGGTCTGCGGGTGGTGCGGAAGGTCGAGGCGGTCGTCCGCGAGGAGATGAACCGCGCCGGCGCGATCGAGCTGTTCATGCCGGCCGTCCAGCCGGCGGAGCTCTGGCAGGAATCGGAGCGCTGGCAGAAGTACGGCCCCGAGCTCCTGCGCCTCAAAGATCGCCACGAGCGCGACTTCTGCATCGGACCGACCCACGAGGAAGTGATCACCGACATCGCGCGCCGCGACCTGCGGAGCTACCGCCAGCTGCCGGTCCACTTCTACCAGATCCAGACCAAGTTCCGCGACGAGATCCGCCCGCGGTTCGGCGTGATGCGCGGCCGCGAGTTCACGATGAAGGACGGCTACTCCTTCCACGTCGATCACGCCGACCTGCAGCGCGAGTACCGGAACATGTACGACACCTATCGGCGGATCTTCAGCCGCCTCGGCCTCGGGTTCCGAGCGGTGGCCGCCGACACCGGCACCATCGGTGGCACCGGGTCGCACGAGTTCCATGTGCTCGCGGATTCCGGTGAGGATGCGATCGCCTATTGCCCGCGGTCGGACTACGCGGCGAACGTCGAGCTCGCCGAGGCGGTCGCGCCGGCGGCGGCCCGTCCCCCCGCCACCGAGAAGCTGGCGAAGGTGCCGACCCCGGGGAAGACGCGGTGCGAGGATGTCGCGGCGTTGCTCGGGCTGCCGCTCGCGCGGACGGTCAAGGCGATCGCCGTGATGCACGGCGAGGCGTTCAATCTGCTGCTCATCCGCGGCGACCACGAGCTGAACGAGGTCAAGGCGCAGAAGCTGCCGGGCCTCGACCCGTTCCGGTTCGCCACCGACGCCGAGATCGAGCGGCACCTGGGTTGTAAGCCCGGGTACATCGGCCCGATGGGAATCGATCCGGGCATCCGCGTGATCGCCGACCGCAGCGTCGCGGTGATGGCCGACTTCGTGTGCGGCGCGAGCGAGGAGGGCCATCACCTCCGCGGCGTGAACTTCGGCCGCGAGGTTCCGGAACCGGCGCTTGTCGCCGACATCCGGAAAGTCGTGGCGGGCGATCCCAGCCCGGACGGCAAGGGCGCCCTCGAGATCGTGCGCGGCATCGAGGTCGGCCACATCTTCCAGCTCCGCACGCGGTACTCGAAGTCGATGAAAGCCACTTTCCTCGACGAGAAGGGGGAGACGCGGTTCTTCGAGATGGGCTGCTACGGCATCGGCGTGACGCGCATCGTCGGCGCCGCGATCGAGCAGAGCCACGACGACCGCGGGATCATCTGGCCCGATCCGATCGCGCCGTTCCGGCTCGCGATCGTGCCGCTCGGCTACCGTCGCAACGACGCCGTCCGGCGCTCCGCCGACGGCCTGTACGAAGCGCTCTCGGGCGCCGGCGTCGACGTGCTGCTCGACGACCGCGACGAGCGGCCGGGGGTGCTGCTCGCCGACGCTGAACTCATCGGCATTCCACATCGCCTCGTCATCGGCGAGCGCGGGCTGAAGGATGGCAAGATCGAGTATCAGGGCCGCCGGGAAACGTCACCCACTCCGATCCCGATGACCGATGCGGTCGGCTTCCTGAAGGAGAAGCTGTGCGAAAGCTCGTAGCCCTCGCCGCCGTTCTCGGAGCAGCGCTCGCGCCGCTGGGCGCCCAGGGCGGGGCACAGCAGTACGAACCGCTGTCGGCGAGCGTCCAGGCGGCACTGTCGCGCGCGATCAGCGACAAGGGCGTGCCGCAGCTCAAGTTTGCCGATCCCGGGGACGGCTACAGGTGGCTGCTCGCGATGTCCGACCGTCTCGCGAAGCGCATCCCCGACGAGAAGGCTCGCGTGGAGTTCCTGAAGACCGTCCACTACGAGGCGACCCGTGCCGGACTGGATCCGCAGCTCGTGCTCGGCGTGGTCCACGTCGAGAGCGGCTTCAAGAAGTACGCCGTGTCGAAGGCCGGTGCCCGCGGGCTGATGCAGGTGATGCCGTTCTGGGTCGAACTGATCGGCCGGAAGGACGACAATCTCTTCCATCTGCGGACGAACATCCGCTACGGCTGCGTCATCCTCCGCCACTACCTCGATCTCGAGAAGGGCAACCTGTACCGCGCGCTCGGCCGCTACAACGGCAGCCTCGGCCAGCCCGACTACCCGAACCTGGTCCTCGCGGCCTGGCGCGGCACCTTCAAGTACCCCGGCCGTCCCGCCTAGGCCGGAAAGATCGAAGCGATCGTCGCCTGGATCCGTTCCGCAGCGGCGCGCGGATCGGCCGCCTGCCGGATCGGGCGACCGACGACGACATAGTCGGCGCCGTTCGCGAACGCCTGCGCGACGTCGACGGTGCGTTTCTGGTCGTCCGCCGGGCGGTTCTCCACGGGCCGGATGCCCGGCGCCACGACCAGAATCCGCTCGCCGAGCTCCCGCTTCAGCAGCGGCGCCTCGAGCCCCGAGGAGATCACGCCGTCGCAACCCGCCTCGAGGGCGCGCCGCGCGCGCGAGAGCACGAGCCGCTCCACGTCGCACTGGAAGCCGAGGTCGTCGAGGTCGCCGCGATCGAGGCTCGTGAGCACCGTGACCGCCAGGAGCTTCACTTCGCCCTTCTCCGCCGCCGCCGCTGCCATCATGGCCTGGTTTCCGTGCACCGTCGTGGCCGTGACGCCGCGCCCGCGCAAGGCCCGCATCGCGCCGCGCACCGTCTCGGGCACGTCGAAGAACTTGAGGTCGACGAAGACGCGCTTGTCGTTCGCGACGAGCCACTCGACCAGCTCGAAGCAGCCGCTCGCCACGAAGAGCTCGAGACCGACCTTGTAGAACGCGGCGGCCTCACCGAGCTGCGTGACGAGCGCACGCGCCTGGTCCGCGCGCGGCACGTCGAGCGCGACGATCAGCCGCTCGCGGCGCGGAATCGCCTTCGTTGACTGAAGGTCGCTGGAGACGCTCATCGGATCGCCCCGGAGAGCACGACTCCCGCGCGCCTCGCGGTCGCGAGTTTCCGGGACATTTGCCACAGTTTTTCCGGCATGTTCCTTGCTGAACTCCCGCATGCGCCGCGGCAATTCTCGCGGCACCTGACCAACGAACCCCATGTTCCTCGATTTTATCGCGGCGAACCGCGGCGCGGCCGACGACGGCGAATTCTCGCCCGAGCGCGTGCGCGCGTGGCTGTCATCGCTCGCCGCGGCCGACACGCTGGGTACGGCGCAGGCGCTCATCGATCGGCTCGTCGCGTTCAATAACGCCGAGCTCCACAGCCGGCTGCGGCTGCGGCTGCTCGACATGTTCCGTGACCACGCCGACTGGCTGCTGCCGCAGCTCGAGAGCCGGATTGCCCGCGCGCAGCCGCCCCTCGCGGGCCATCACCGTCAGGTCGCCTACTTCATCGAGAAGCTGCTCAAGGAGCTCGCTGCCGGGTACTCGCACGCCGTGCTCCGCGTGCCGCGCGCATGGCTGTCGATCGGCTTCAAGCGCCAGCTCCACCTGCCGCTCGTCCGCGCCATGGATTTGCACGCGCGCCGCCTCGCGCTGAGCCAGCGGCTGTACGCGCGGAGCCCCGGCGCCGTCTGGGGAGAGCTGCATCAACTTTACCGGCTCGCCCGGGACTGGGGCGTGGCCGAGCGCGAGGCGGACTCTCCGCAGACCTCGCCGCTCCGCGTCTACCGGGATAGCCTGCTGCTCGCGTTCGCCCAGCCCACGAAGCTCAACCACGGCGACTTCCCGCGGGTGCAGAGCTACCTCGCCACCCATGGCGACCTCGCCGAAGTGACGCCCGCGGCGAGGGTCGGCGATCCGCTGTGCGTGTTCGCGATCGACCCGAGCCGGGATAAGCCCGGGGTCGCCTACGCGAAGCGCGCGGACGCGGGATTCGAGAACGGCGAGCTGCTGCTTCTCACGCACCGGCTCGTCGAGCAGCTGCAGCAGCAGCTCAAGAAGCTCCACGACGGCATCCCGCCCGGTTCGCTCGGCCTGCCCGACGAGGCCGCCCGCCTCCAATACCAGGAGCTCCTGCAGCGGCTCGTCGCCCACTGGCGCGGCGAGCGGAAGACCCGCACGGCGCGGATGCGCTTCCATCCGCGGGTCGAGCTGTGGGTAGGCCTGCGCGACATCTGGCGCGTGCTGCGCGCCGAGTCGCCCCAGGACACCCCGGCGGCCGACATCACCCAGCGCGAGACGCCGGCGAAGGCGAGCGAGTGGATCATCTCGAACGAGAGCTCGCGCGGCTTCGCCCTGAAGTACATGTCGGGCAGCCTGCCGGCGGTCAACGTCGGCGAGATCGTGGCGCTGAAGTCGAAGGAGCAGGGCGCGGTCTTCGTGTGCCTCGTGCGCTGGATCCTGTCCAACAACCCCGAGCATTTCGAGGTGGGGTTGCAGCAGCTTGCGCCGGTCGTCGTCCCGGCGGTCTACAAGTCCTCCGAGCTCGAGCGCGTCGCGCCCGAGCCGATCCTGTTCTTCCCGGAGGTGCCGGCGCAGAAGCGGGCCCCGGCAGTCGTCGCGCCGCCGAACCGGCTGCGCTCGAACGAGGAGTTCAGCCTTCGCCATCGCCGCGGCCGGCTCTCCTTGCGAGCGAGCCGCATCATCGAGAAGACACCGAGCATCGAGCTGATCGAGGTCGCGGCGCAGGCCGTCTAGGGTCTCGCTCCAGCGTGACGCGGTTCACGCCGCGGTCCCGACGCGCGTGTCGCGAAGGTGTCAGAAAGATCGACAGTGCGGCGTCTTTCGGCGCCTCAGCCGCTTGGCCGAATCCGGGGCGACGCTTGATTTCGCTTCGCTTCGATGGGATCCTGTGACGGAGTTCACAGCGTCGTGTCTTGGTCGATCCGGCCGCCAGCCTTCCCTGCCCCGCAGCCTGCCGTCCCCAACCGGGCGAGTGTCACACCGCGCCTCCCGCACCGGGGGTGAGCGCCGAACCCGTGGCACGGTCCTTGCGACCCACCGGGCAGGTTCGAAGTAACGGCCGCTCAACAACATCTACAGGAGCCGGACATGCCGCTGCACTTGAGTTTGCCGCCGACCGCTGCCGGGGAGACCAGGCGGTTCGAGCTCGCGCCCGAACAGGTCCCCGCGTGGCTCGCTACCCTGCCCAAGGAAGACCCGGCCACGGCCGGGCGGATGATCCTCGAGCAGCTCGTGCCGCTCAACCGCAGCCGGGTCCGCATCACGCTGCGCCAGGACGTGACCGAGGGCTTCCTCGGGTTCGTGGAGCATCTCCTGCCGCGCCTCGACGCGGCGCTCGCCTCCGGCACGTTGCCGCTATCCCAGCAGGGCCGGCACGCCGCCGGGCTCGCGGAGGAGCTCCTCACCGAGCTCGCGTACTCGTACAAGCTCTTGCTCGTCGAGCAGTCCCGGCGTCTCTTCGGATTCGCGTCGAGCGGCCGCGCGCTGCTGCCGGTCACCCGCGCGATGCAGATGCTCGCGCAGCGGCTCAAGCTCGGCTACCGCATGTACGCCACCAACCCCAAATCGGTCTGGCTCGAGCTCCATGAGCTCTATCAGTTCGCCCTTCGTCGCGGACTCGCCGGCCGGTCGCTCATCGACGGCGTCGAGACGCCGCTCGCGATCTACCGCGGCGCGCTGCTGCTCGCATTCGCGGAGCCGCTCAAGCTCATGCAGGGAGATCTCGACCGGGTCGCCGCCTGGCTCGAGCTGTTCGGTACCAAGGCGACGCTCGCGCCCGCCGGCCAGCAGAAGAGCGGACAGGGCCTGTTTCTGCTCAAGTCGCAACGCGACCTGCCCGGCTATGCGCTCTCGAAGCGCCACCACCCGGTGCCGCAGGGCCACGACCTGCTCCTGAACACGCTGCCGCTCGCCGAGCACCTGCTCGACCAGCTCGCGCGACTCTCCGCCGGCGAGTCGGCCGAGGGTCTGGGCCTGCCGCCCGAAGCGAACGATTCGGCGTTCCGCGATCTGATGGGTCGCCTCGTCAAGCATTGGGGCGCGGTCCCGAACCGGCGCTTCACGCGGCTGCGCACTCATGCGCGCGTCGAGGTTTGCGTCGGCATCCGGGGGATCTGGGAGTTCCTGAACTCGCGCGGCGCCACCAAGCCGGGCAACGGCGAATGGATGGTCACGAACGAGAGCCCGCGCGGCTTCGCGCTGATGCACGTCAAGGGCCCGATCGAGCCGATTCGCGTCGGCGAGGTCGTCGGCCTGCGCACGCGCGACAGCAACACCTGCCACATCTGCGTCGTGCGCTGGGTCCTGTCCGACAACCCGGAGCATCTCGAGCTCGGGCTCGAGGAGCTCGCGCCGACCGCGCGCCCGGTGTCGATTCGGAAGACCCGCGGCGGGGCGCAGGAGTCCGAGCGGGTCCTGCTGCTGCCGGAAGTGCCCTCGCTCAACCAGGCGCCGGCGATCCTCGCGCCGCTCTTCGCGCTCGACTCGACCTGCGAGCTCTCGCTGGGCGATCTGCAGTCGAAGCTGCGCGTCCGCGCCACCCGGCTGCTCGAGCGGACGGTGAGCGTGCAGCTCATCCAGTTCAGCGCAGTGAGCTGACCTGGGCTTTCGCCCCGGCGGCCCCGCCTTCCTCGTCCACCAGCGTCCTGATGGGCGCTGCGATCGCGCGGTCGAACCCGGCCGCCGCGCGCTGGATCACGCCGTCGAGCACCATATCGGTTCCGCGCCCCTTGCCGCCCGCAGGCTCGAAGACCAGCCGCCGGAAGACGTCGGCGATCGTCACCACGTCGGGGTCGCACGCCAGCGCCCAGCGGTCGCCCACGACGCGGGCGACCCAGCCCGCCGCCGCCAGCTCCTCCAGGATGCGCTCGCCCGCCTCACGCGGCGTGCGCGCGTCCGACAGGATCTCGCGCGTGCGCGGCGTACGTGACGCGCGCTGGGCGCGGAGGAGCACCCGCAGAATCTCCAGCGCGGCCGCGAACGAGATCCCGCCCTGCATCTCCCTTGCCTCGCGCGCTACACGGAAGTCCGGCGCGAGCGCGGTGATCACCGCCCCGAGCAGGGCTACGACCCAGGAGGCGTAAATCCAGATCAGGAAGATCGGGATCGCCGCAAACGCGCCGTAGACGAGCGTGTAGGTCGGAAAGTTTGCCAGGTAGAGGGCGAACCCCCGCTTCATCGCCTCGAACATCACCGCCGCGGCGAGGCCGCCGATCACGGCGTGCTTCAGCTCCATGGGCCGGTTCGGGACGACGTAATACATCAGGGTGAACGCGGCCGCCGTCAGCACGAGCGGCACGAGGCTGATGAGGGCCGTCCCCCCGCCCGGCACCTGTCGGGCGAGCCCAAGCGAGGCGCTGACGATGTAGGAGGTCACCGTCAGGCTCATGCCGATCAGCAGCGGGCCGAGCGTGAGCACCCCCCAGTAGGTGAGCACGCGGAACACGAGCGGGCGCGGGCGCCGCACGCGCCAGATCGTGTTGAACGCGCGCTCGATCGTCATCATGAGCATGATCGCCGTCACGGCGAGAAAGGCGATGCCGACCGCGGTCAGGCGCGCGGCGCTCCGCGTGAACTGGTCGATGTACCCGGTGACCGCCTTCGCGAGCGTCGGCGGCAGGATCTCCTTGCCGAAGAAGTCGTCGAGCCCCTGGGTGAAGTCCCGAAACACCGGGAACGCGGCGACGACGGTGAGCGCGATCGTGAGTAGAGGCACCAGCGCGAGCAGCGTCGTATAAGCGAGGCTCGCCGCGAGGTTGAAACAGTTGTCCTCGATGAACCGACGGCCGACGTGGCTTGCGAATCGGCCGAGGAGCTGGAGTCGGTTGCGGACCGGCGTCGTCACGATGGGAGCGGAGGCCGTTCGTATAATAGCAGCAGCCTTCGCCTCCTCCGCCGCCGATGCCCGACGTCCTCGTCCTCTACTACAGCCGCCACGGCGCCGTCCGTGAGATGGCGCGTTGGGTCGCGCATGGCGTCGAGCGCGTGGCGGGCATGAGCGCCCGCCTGCGCACCGTTCCCAAGGTGTCGGCGGTCTCCGAGGCGGTCGAACCGGACGTGCCCGCGGCTGGCGCACCGTACTGCGAGCTCACCGATCTCGAGCAGTGCGCCGGGATCGCGCTCGGCAGTCCGACGCGCTTCGGCAACATGGCGGCGCCGATGAAGTACTTTTGGGACGGCACCGCCGAACTGTGGCTGCGCGGCGCGCTCTCGGGGAAGCCCGCCGCCGTGTTCTCATCCACGTCGAGCCTCCACGGCGGACAGGAGACGACGCTCGTCTCGATGATGCTGCCGCTGCTGCACCACGGGATGGTGATCGTCGGCCTGCCGTACACCGAAGCCGCGCTGTTCCAGACCGCAAGCGGCGGCGGGCCCTACGGAGCGAGCCACGTCGCCGGGGTCGCCTCCGACCGCCCGGTGGACGAGACCGAGAAGCAGCTCTGCATCGCGCTCGGCCGCCGGCTCGCGGAGATGGCAAGGAAGCTCGCAGCATGACCCATGGCGAAGAAGCGCGCCGGTTCTTGCGCGCGCATCACTCTGGCGTGCTGTCCACGCTCTCGGCGAGCCTGTCAGGGTACCCGTTCGGCTCGATCGTGCCGTTCGTGCTCGACGCGGACTGCCGGCCCGTGATCCTGATCAGCGCGCTCGCCGAACACACGAAGAATCTCGCCGGCGATCCGCGGGCGAGCCTGATCGTCCACGGCTACGAGGACGACGTTCAGGCCGGTCCACGGCTCACCATGGTGGGCGACGCCGCCCGGGTCGCGGACGACCCGGCGGTCCACAGCCGCTACCTCCGCTATTTCCCGGCGGCGCGAGACCTCCTCGCCCTCGGCGACTTCTCGTTCTGCGCGATCGAGCCGAAGCGGTTGCTGTTCATCCGCGGCTTCGGGCACATCCACTGGATCGACACCGCCGCGTTCCGCCCGCCGGAGAATCGGCTTGCCGGGGCGGAGGAGGAGATCGTCGCGCACATGAACGCCGACCATGCCCTGGCGCTTGCCGACTACTGCCGCCACGAGCACGGGATCACGCCGCGCGAGGTCACCATGGTCGGGATCGACTGCGACGGCTTCGACGTGCGCGCCGACGGCCGTCTGCTGCGAATTGCGTTCGACGAGCCCGTGACCAACGCCGGGAAGGCGCGCGAGGCGCTGGTCGCGATGGCTCGCCGCGCGCGCGATGGATGAGCGCGCGCGCGGCGCAAGCGGGTGCGGTCGTGAGCCTCCTCGCGCTCATCGCGCTGTGCCTCGCGTGGGAGATCTGGTTGGCACCGCTCAAGCCGGGAGGCTCCTGGCTGAGCCTGAAGGCGCTGCCGCTGCTCGCCCCCCTCTTCGGCCTGCTGCACGGAACGCGCTACACCTTTCAGTGGACGCCGTTCCTCGCCCTTGCCTACTTCACGGAAGGCGTCGCGCGTGGATGGTCCGAGCCCGATCCGGTGCGCACCCTCGCGATTCTCGAAGTCGTGCTCTCGCTGACGCTGTTCGCCTGCGCGGTGCTCGGCGCGCGAGCGCTCGCCCGGCCCGCCTAGAGAATTCCGTGCCGCGCGTTCCCGGGCGATTCGTCGCTCATGGCGTCGCCGCGTGCTGCGGATTGAGCCGCTCGACGCCGCTCGCGAGCTTGTTCAGCGCGTTCACGTACGCTTTCGCCGACGCGACGATGATGTCGGTGTCGGCGCCGACGCCGTTGACGATGCGGCCACCCCGCGCGAGCCGCACCGTGACCTCGCCCTGCGACTCGGTGCCCTGGGTCACCGCGTTCACCGAATACAGGAGCAGCTCCGACCCGCTCTTCGCGATGGTCTCGATCGCCTTGAAGGTCGCATCGACCGGTCCGTCGCCATGCGACTCGGCGCGGCGCTCGGCGCCCGCCTCGTTCAGCACGACGGTGGCATGCGGGCGCTCGCCGGTGCCGCTCGCCTGCTGCATCCGGACCAGCGCCCAGTGCTCGCGTGCCGCGCTCACCGCCTCGTCGGACACGAGCGCGTTGATGTCCTCGTCGAAGATCTGCGCCTTCTTGTCGGCCAGATCCTTGAACTTCTGGAACGCGATGTTGACGGCATCCTCGCTTTCCAGGTCGATGCCGAGCTCCTTCAGCCGTTGCTTGAACGCGTTCCGGCCGGAAAGCTTCCCGAGCACGATCTTGTTCGTCGACCAGCCGACGTCCTCCGCCTGCATGATCTCGTAGGTCTGGCGCGCTTTGAGCACCCCGTCCTGGTGGATTCCCGAGGCGTGGGCGAACGCGTTCGCTCCGACCACCGCCTTGTTCGGCTGAACCACGAAGCCGGTGATCTGCGACACGAGCCGCGATGCCGGCACGATCTGCGTCGTGTCGACGCGCGTTTCCAGGCCGAAGAAGTCGCGGCGCGTCTTGACCGCCATCACGACCTCCTCGAGCGAGGTGTTGCCGGCGCGCTCGCCGAGGCCGTTCATCGTGCACTCCACCTGGCGTGCCCCGCCGATCATGACTCCGGCGAGCGAGTTCGCGACCGCCATTCCGAGATCGTTGTGGCAATGCACCGACCAGACCGCCTTGCCCGAGTTCGGGATCTTCTCTCGCAGCGTGCGAATGAACTCGCCGAACTGCTCGGGCACGGCGTAGCCCACGGTGTCAGGGATGTTGATCGTCGTCGCTCCCTCCTTGATCGCGGTCTCGAGGACCCGGCAGAGGAAGTCGAGCTCCGAGCGGCTCCCGTCCTCGGGGCTGAACTCGACGTCCGCGCAGTGGTTCCGAGCGAACCGCACCGCGAGCCGCGCCGCCTCGAGCACCTGCTCCGGCGTCATGCGGAGCTTCTTCTCCATGTGCAAGGGGCTCGTCGCGATGAAGGTGTGGACGCGCCAGGACTTCGCACCCGCCAGTGCCTCCACGCCCCGAGAGATGTCCCGGTCGTTGGCCCGACAGAGGCCCGCGACCGTCGAGTCCTTGATCGCGTTTGCGATCGCCCGAACCGCCTCGAAGTCGCCGTTCGACGCCGCGGGGAAGCCGGCCTCGATCACGTCGACCCGCAGACGCTCGAGCTGCTTCGCGATGCGGAGCTTCTCCTCCTTGGTCATCGATGCACCGGGGCTCTGCTCCCCGTCGCGGAGCGTCGTATCGAAGATGATCAGCCGTTCGTTGGTCATGGTCGCATCCCGTCAAGGCGTTGCAGGTGCTGCCGCAGGGCGGGGTCACCGCGCTGCGCCGAAACAAACCGAATTGGGAGGGGTGGTGTGCTAGCGCGCGAGGCGCAGCAGCAGCCCGAGCAGCAGGCTGCGGAGGAGAAGAGTGGCGATCGCTATAGCGGAACGTCGCATGGCTCGGACTATAGCCGCAAACCTCGGCACCACGCAATAGCCCCGGCGAGCGGGATCCACCGGGGGTCGAAACGCCCCGGCCGCTAGAACGGGGAGCGGGACTTGCGGAAGCTCCAGGCCCAGACCACGTACCCGGACACGGCGTACGCGACGAACAGCAGGAACAGGACCATGGGCGGATTGGCGGAGACGAGCATCAGCCCCAGGACGATCACCAGGACCGCCCAGAACGGCACGCTGCGGCGGAAGTTGATGTCCTTGAAGCTGTAGAACGGGATGCTCGTGACCATGGTGACGGCCGCGAAGAACGTCACCGCGCTCGCGAGCCCGTGCAGCCATTCCGTGCGCTGCAGGTCGAAGTCGTCGATGACCCAGACGAAGCCCGCCAGCACCGCCGCCGCCGCCGGGCACGGCAACCCCTGGAAGTAGCGCTTGTCGACGACCTCGATGTTCACGTTGAAGCGCGCGAGCCGGAGCGCGGTCGCCGCGCAATAGGCGAACGCCGCGATCCATCCCAGCCGCCCGAGCGGCCGCAGGGCCCACTCGTACATCACGAGCGCCGGCGCCGCGCCGAAGGCCACGACGTCGGCGAGGCTGTCGTACTCCGCGCCGAACTCGCTCTGCGTGCGCGTGAGGCGCGCCACCCGCCCGTCCAGCCCGTCGAGCACCATCGCAACGAAGATCGC
Source organism: Burkholderiales bacterium (assembly GCA_035286595.1). Lineage (GTDB taxonomy): Bacteria > Pseudomonadota > Gammaproteobacteria > Burkholderiales > SG8-39 > DATEDA01. The sequence continues at coordinate 18,229 of DATEDA010000137.1, forward strand.
GATCGCCGCGTGCTCGTAGCGCGCGTTCATCGCCTGGACGATCGCGTAGAAGCCGCCGAAGAGCACCCCGGTGGTGAACAGGTTGGGCAGGATGTAGATCCCGCGCCGCCGAAGCGTCCCGCGCAGCAGACCCTTCCGGGGCGGATGGAATTCGGCCATGTGGCTAGAGCTCGGCGAGAACGGTGCTCGCGGCGTAGACCCGCTGCCCGAGCTCCACCTTCACCCGCGCCTCGGCCGGCAGGTAGACATCGACGCGCGACCCGAACCGGATGAAGCCGAAGCGGTCGCCGCGGTGGAGCCGGTCACCGGCCTTCGCGTAGCAGAGGATCCGCCGCGCGACGAGGCCGGCGATCTGGACGCACGTCACGTCCGGTCCGGCGTCGGCCTTGAGCCACAGGGCGCTGCGCTCGTTCTCGAGCGAGGCCTTGTCCAGCGCGGCGTTGATGAACGATCCCGGCGCGTACCACGTCCGTTTCACCTCGCCGTCGACCGGGGAGCGGTTCGAGTGCACGTTGAACACGTTCATGAACACGCTGACCTTGGTCGCCGGCCGGTCGAGATAGGGGTCGTTCGCCCGCTCGACGGCGACGATCCGGCCGTCGGCGGGCGCCAGCACGCTGCGCTCATCGCCCTGGATCCGGCGCGGCGGGTCGCGGAAGAATTGGGCGATGAACAGGACCACGACCCACAGCGGAGCCGACCACCACCAGCCGGCAGCCCAGCCGACCACGAGCGCGGCGAGCACGGCGGCGGCGAGGAACGGCCAGCCCTCGCGAGCGATGATCGGGTGCGGATACGCCGCCATCGACGCCGCCGCGATCAGAGCGGACACCGAGCGCAACCGCGCACGGAAAACGCGGTGCCGGCGGTGGCTGCTGCTAGTTCTTGCTGGTGTCGACCAGGCGATTGCGCTTGATCCACGGCATCATCTCGCGCAGCTTGGCGCCGATGGTCTCGATCGGATGCTCGGCGGTCAGCCGCCGCCGGGCGAGCAGCACCGGCGCCCCGGCCCGGTTCTCGAGAATGAAGTCGCGCGCGTATTCGCCGGACTGGATCCGGGCGAGCGCGGCGCGCATCGCATTCCTGGTCTCGGGCGTGATGATCTTCGGCCCGGTGACGTACTCGCCGTACTCCGCATTGTTCGAGACCGAGTAGTTCATCGTCCCGATCCCGCCCTCGTACATCAGGTCGACGATCAGCTTCAGCTCGTGCATGCACTCGAAGTAGGCCATCTCCGGCGCGTACCCGGCCTCGATCAGCACCTCGAATCCCGCCTTCACCAGCTCCACGATGCCGCCGCACAGCACCGTCTGCTCGCCGAAGAGATCGGTCTCCGTTTCCTCCTTGAAGGTTGTCTCGATGATGCCGGCGCGCCCGCCGCCGATCGCCGCCGCGTATGAGAGCGCGACTTCGCGCGCGCGGCCCGACGGATTCTGGTGAACCGCGACCAGCATCGGCGTCCCGCCGCCCTGGGTGTAGGTGGACCGCACCGTGTGGCCGGGCGCCTTCGGCGCGACCATGAACACGTCCAGATCGGCGCGCGGCTGGATCTGGCCGTAGTGGATGTTGAACCCGTGGGCGAACGCAAGCGCGGCGCCCTTCTTGATGTTCGGCTCTATTTGCTCGCGGTAGACCTGCGCGTGGTGCTCGTCCGGGAGCAGGATCATCACGATGTCGGCGCCCTTCACCGCCTCGCCGACTTCCTTGACCTGGAGCGCCGCGTTCTTCGCCTTGTCCCAGGAGGGGCCGCCCTTGCGCAGCGCCACGGTCACCGCGATCCCCGAGTCCTGGAGATTGAGCGAATGGGCGTGGCCCTGGGAGCCGTAGCCGACGATCGCGACTTGCTTGTCCTTGATCAGCGACAGATCCGCGTCCTTGTCGTAGTAGACCTTCATGATTTCCTCGCTATGCTCGTGAGACGGGAGACGGCAGACGCGAAGACGCCCGGTTGCGTCTTGCGTCGCGGCGCTTGCGTCCTACACCCTGAGAACCCGCTCGCCGCGGGCGATGCCGGAGGCGCCGGTGCGCACCGTCTCCAGGACCGCGGTCTTGTCCAGCGCCTGGATGAACGCGTCGAGCTTCTCGCCGGTGCCGGTGAGCTCGATCGTGTAGGTCGTCTCGGTGACGTCGATGATGCGCCCGCGGAAGATGTCCGCCATGCGCTTCATCTCCTCGCGGTCCTTGCCGGTCGCGCGCACCTTGATCAGCATCAGCTCGCGCTCGATGTGCGGCGCCTCGGAGAGATCCACCACCTTCACCACCTCGATCAGCTTGTTCAGCTGCTTGGTGATCTGCTCGATCACGTCGCCGGAGCCGATCGTGACGATCGTCATGCGCGACAGCGACGCATCCTCGGTCGGGGCGACGGTGAGCGACTCGATGTTGTAGCCGCGGGCGGAGAACAGGCCTGCGACCCGCGACAGCGCGCCCGCCTCGTTCTCGAGCAGGATGGAGATGATGTGGCGCATGCCTGCGGCGGGCGCCGCGGGCAGCGGATACGTGCTCGGCACGGGGGCGTTCACGGTCTCGATTCTCCGGCCGCCGGCCTCACAAGTCCTCGGCGAGGATCATCTCCGAGATCCCCTTCCCGCCCGGGACCATCGGGTACACGTTCTCCGTCTGGTCGGTGATGAAGTCCATGAAGATGAGGTCGTTCTTGCGGCTGAACGCCTCGCGGAGCGCCGGCTCGACGTCCGCCGGCCGCTCGATCAGCATGCCATGGTGGCCGTAGCCCTCGGCGAGCTTCACGAAGTCGGGCAGCGCGTCCATGTAGGACTCGGAATACCGGTTGCCGTGGAAGAACTGCTGCCACTGGCGCACCATGCCCATGTAGCGGTTGTTGAGGTTGACGATCTTGATCGGCAGCCGGTACTGCTTGCAGGTGGAAAGCTCCTGCAGGCACATCATGATGCTCGACTCGCCGGTGACGCAGACGACGTTCGCGCCGGGGTGGGCGAGCTGGACGCCCATCGCCGCCGGCAGGCCGAATCCCATCGTCCCGAGGCCGCCGGAGTTGACCCACCGCTTCGGCTTGTCGAACTTGTAGAACTGCGCCGCCCACATCTGGTGCTGGCCGACGTCGGAGGTCACGAACGCGTCGCCCTGCGTCACCTCGTAGAGCTTCTCCATCACGAGCTGCGGCTTGATGATCTTCGACGCGCGGTCGTAGCGCAGGCAGTCCTTCGCCTTCCACTCGCCGATCTGCGCCCACCACGCGGCGAGCGCCTTCGGGTCGAGCTTCTGGGGCTGCCCCTCGAGCTGCTTGATGAGGTCGTCCAACACCTCGCGCACGTTGCCCACGATCGGGATGTCGACCTTGACGCGCTTCGAGATCGACGACGGGTCGATGTCGACGTGGATGATCTTGCGCGGCACCTGGCCGAAGTGCTTCGGGTTGCCGATCACCCGGTCGTCGAAACGCGCGCCGATCGCGAGCAGCACGTCGCAGTGCTGCATCGCCATGTTCGCTTCGTAGGTGCCGTGCATGCCGAGCATGCCGACGAACTGCGGATCGGTCCCCGGGAAGCCGCCCAGCCCCATCAGCGTGTTGGTGCACGGGAGCCCGAGCAGCTTGACGAGCTTGGTGAGCTGGGGCGCGGCGTCCGAGAGAATCACCCCGCCGCCGGTGTAGACCATCGGCCGCTTCGCCTCCAGCAGGAGCTGGACCGCCTTCTTGACCTGCCCGGGATGCCCCTTCACGGTCGGGTTGTACGACCGCATGGCGACGACTTGCGGGTATTCGAACCGGCACGTCTGGCTGGTCACGTCCTTGGGGATGTCGACCAGCACCGGGCCGGGGCGTCCGGTGGTCGCGATGTGGAAGGCCTTCTTCATCGTGGGCGCAAGCTCCCGGACGTCCTTCACGAGGAAGTTGTGCTTGACGCAGGGGCGGGTGATGCCGACGGTGTCGCACTCTTGAAACGCGTCGAGTCCGATCGCGTGGGTCGGCACCTGGCCGGTGATGATGACCATCGGGATCGAATCCATGTAGGCCGTGGCGATCCCGGTGACGGCGTTCGTCACGCCGGGGCCCGAAGTGACCAGGCAGACGCCGACCTTGTTGCTCGCCCGC
>DATEDA010000138.1:0-2207 GCA_035286595.1 Burkholderiales bacterium
CGGCTCCCTCTCCGGCTACGCGATGCTCGCGGTCGCGATCGGGATGATGTTCTTCGTCTTCGGCCAGATCCCGATCAACGACGCGATGATCGCGCGCTACACCGCCGAGGAGTGGCGGGCACGGGCCTACGGGGTGCGCTATGTGATGTCGTTCGGCGGGAGCGCGACGGCCGTGCCGCTCGTCGCCTGGGTATACAGCGCCTACGGCGACTTCCAGCCGCTCTACGCGTTCCTCGCCGCGCTGGCGGTGCTGACCTTTGCCTTCGCGCTCGCGTTTCCGGGCGAGCGCGCCGTGCCGCGGCCAGTGCCGGCCTGAGCGGCGGCGGCCTCGCGCGAGTTCAGGTCGACTGCCTGGGCATCGGACGCGCGTCGGCGGGTCGCGGCTTGAACGGGTTATTCGCTTTAAGCCACGCGCGCGCCGCGGCCTTTGACTTCTCGTCGATCGCGGCGATCCGCTCCGAGCGCGGATCCAGATGAAGCGCCAGCGCGAGCGCGCGGGTGCGCTCCCGGCCCGGTTTCGAGTGCTTCGCCTCATAGGCGTACGCCCACGCCGCCCACGGCTCGAAGAGCTGGAACCGGCGCGCCCAGTCGAGCCCGATCTGCGCGTACTCCGCGCGCCCGGTCTCCTCGGCGAGCAGCTCGCAGATTTCGGCGAACTCGTACTCCGGTGTCAGGAACCGATCGCGCGTATCCGGCAGATTCGCACGGGCCGCGACCAGCCGCCGCTCGGCGGTCGCGTGATCGCCGGCAAGCGCGGCGAACACGGCTTCGGCGAGGTGGACGTCAAAATGGTCCGCGTAAGTCTGCAGCTTCGGATTATTCCGGTCGTAGGTCTCGCGTGCGCGCTCGACCTTTCCCGCCTTCGCCGCCGCGATGGCGAAATAGGGCAAGAGCGCCTCGCTGCCGTGCGACCAGTGGATCGGGAGCTCGAGCATGACAGTCTGGAACTTCGGGGGCGGCGGATCGCCGACTGCGAGCAGCTTCTCGAAGTCGCGGTTCCGGGACGCGCGGTAGCCGTCGAACAGCGACTCGTGGATCGACCGCACGCGGTCGGTCTGCGCGATCCGCGCCTTCGCCTGCTCGGGCGGAAGCCGGAAGATGCGCTCGTAGAGCAGCGTCAGCGCTTCGTCCGCGGAGGCGAGCGACCGGTCGAGCATTGCCACCTGGAAGACCACGCCCGGAAGGTAATGGCTACGGGCGCCGGCGTCAGCTCCCGATTTCTCCAGCTCGCCCATCCAGCGCGCCAGCGCTTCGCCGTCGGCGCCGGCCATCTTCAAACCCACGCCTGCGCTGCGCCACGGGTCGAACAGTCGCGTTCGGCGCCTCTCGTCGCCGAAGACCCCCCAGGCGAGCTCCGGCTCCCCCCGCGCGAAGAGGAACGAGGCGTACTGGCGCATCGTGCCCGGCTGGCGATAGCGACGCGCCGCGATTGAAAGCCACTGCACGGCGTCGTCGAAGCGGCCCTCGATGATCGCCACGCGGTATTGACCGAGCATGCTGGCGCCGGAGCCGTCGCGGTTCTCGGCCGCGATCCCCAGCAACGGCTTGGCCTCGAGGGCTGCGCCGCGGAGCGCCAGCAGATAGCCGATGCCGTAAGCGTCGTTCGAATCGCCCACGGTAAATGCCCTGCGTTCCTGCGCGAAGCGGGGGTAGGAGAGCGCAATCCGGGCCGCGGCCTTCGCGTCGTCGCGTTCGAGCGCGAGCAGCGCGCTCGCCTTGTACGCGTCGAACTGGTTCGGTGCGAGGCGCATCGCTTCGGCGAGCACTGACTGGGCCGCGGCCGAGTCGTCTCGGCTCCGGTGATAGCGCACCAGCGCCGTGGTCCGTTGCGCGCTCCCGATGAACCGGGCGGCGATCTCCTTCTCGAGCGCCGCGGCGTCGTGCGCGCGCCGGAACCGCTGCAGGGACTCATGCAAGCGCGTGCACGGGCCGACGTCGAACACGGCGTACTCACAGTCTTGCCGGCCGTGCGCCACGACGATCGCTTGCCGACGCTCCTCCGCCACCGCGGCGGAATCGGGAGTGGCGCCCGCCTTCGCTGTCGGCTTCGAGGCGGGAATCGTCATCACAAAGGCCGCGGCCTGCCAGATCCACGGCGGCGCCGGCGGGAACTCCATCGCCAGAGCGTGGTGGTACGCGCGCAGCGGACCCGGGGCGGCGACATCGCCTCGCGACACCGCGACGCTCGTGTCCCAGCCTTGCCAGGG
>DATEDA010000139.1:0-2906 GCA_035286595.1 Burkholderiales bacterium
GAGCCGGTCGTCAGGATCATCGCGGAGGCGCCCGACCGCGCTTCCGCCCGCGAACTCGTGGCGCGCGGCGAGGCCGCGCTCCGGGAGGTGGAGAGCTAGCATGTGCGGAATCGTCGGCTACGTCGGGCCCAAGCAGGCGACTCCGCTGCTCATTGAGGGGCTGAAGCGGCTGGAGTACCGCGGGTACGACTCGGCCGGCGTCGCGGTGGTGGTGAACGGTGGGTTGGTCGTGCAGAAGGCGGCTGGCAAGATCGCGACCCTCGAGTCCCAGCTCACCAAGGCGATCCTGAGCGGATCCACCGGCATCGCCCACACCCGCTGGGCCACGCACGGCGCGCCGACGACGAAGAACGCCCACCCGCACACCGACTGCGCCGACATGGTCGCGATCGTGCACAACGGGATCGTCGAGAACAGCAGCGCGCTCAGGACGATGCTGTCGGAGCGCGGGCACCGGTTCGTGTCGGAGACGGACACGGAGGTGATCGCGCACCTGATCGAGCAGTTCTACACCGGCTCGCTGGAGGACGCGGTCGCGGCGGCGTTGCGCGAGCTCGAGGGGGCGTACGGCATCGCGGTCATCTCGGCGCGCGAGCCCGACACTATCGTGGCGGCGCGGCAGGGCAGTCCGCTGCTGATCGGGATCGGCCACGGGGAGAACTTCGTGGCATCGGACCCCTCGGCGGTGCTGGCGCACACGCGCTCGGTCATCTACCTCGACGAGGGGGAGATGGCCGTGATCCGGCCGACCGGCTACCAGCTCAAGGACCGCCACGCGGTGCCGCTCACCAAGGAGATCAGCCAGATCGACTGGGATCTGGCGACGATCGAGCGCGGTGGCTACCAGCACTTCATGCTGAAGGAGATCTGCGAGCAGCCCGAGAGCGTTCGCAACACGCTGCGCGGCCGGCTGCTCGAGGAGGAAGGGACGGCGCGGCTGCAGGGCCTCAACCTCAACGACGATGACCTCGCCCGGATCGACCGGATCGTCATCACGGCTTGCGGTACCTCATGGCACGCCGGGCTGGTCGGCGAGTACATGCTCGAGGAGATGGCCCGCCTGCCCGTGGAGGTGGAGTACGCATCCGAGTTCCGCTACCGCAACCCGATCGTCAACGAGCGGACGCTCGTGATCGTCATTTCGCAGTCGGGCGAGACGGCGGACACGCTCGCGGCGATCCGCGAGGCCAGGCGGCGCGGGGCGCGCACCCTCGGCATCGTCAACGTGGTCGGCAGCACGATCGCGCGCGAGGTGGACGGCGGCATCTACCTGCACGCCGGACCCGAGATCGGCGTCGCCTCCACGAAGGCGTTCACCAGCCAGATCGCCGCGCTGGCGATGTTCACGCTGCGGCTGGGCCGGTTGCGCGCGCTGTCCATCCTTCAGGGCCGCGAGATCGTACGGGCGTTGCGCAAGCTGCCCGAGCAGATCGAGCAGGTGCTCGCCAAGCGCGAGCAGATCGAGCAGCTCGCCGAGCGCTACGTGCGTGCGACGAACGTCCTCTACCTCGGCCGCGGCTACAACTTCCCGGTCGCGCTGGAGGGCGCGTTGAAGCTGAAGGAGATCTCCTACATCCACGCCGAGGGCTACCCGGCGGCGGAGATGAAGCACGGACCGATCGCGCTCATCGACGAGCTGATGCCGGTGATCTTCATCGCGCCGAAGGACGGCGTGCACGGGAAGATCGTTTCCAACATCGAGGAGGTCCGGGCCCGGGGCGGACGCGTGATCGCGGTCGTCACCGAGGGCGACACGACGATCACGCCGCTGGTGGACCACGTGATCGCGGTCCCCGAGACGATGGACATGCTGACGCCGATCCTCGCCTCGGTGCCGTTGCAGCTGCTGGCGTACTACGTGGCCGTGCGGCGCGGGTGCAACGTGGACCAGCCGCGCAACCTTGCGAAGAGCGTGACGGTCGAGTAGCCCGCGGTGCGGGTCGTGGTGCAGCGCGTTAGCCGCGCCGCCGTTCGGGTGGACGCTCAGACCGTCGGGGCGATCGGGCGCGGCTTCGTCGTCCTGGCGGGCTTCGCGCCCGGCGACAGCGACGAGACGCTCGGCTGGATGGCCGAGAAGCTCGTGGGCCTGCGCGTCTTCGCCGATGCCGAGGGCAAGATGAATCTCCCCCTCGCCGAGGTCGGCGGGGCGGTGCTCGTGATCTCCCAGTTCACCCTCTACGGCGACGCGTCGAAGGGCCGGCGGCCCTCCTTCACGCTCGCCGCGCCGCCCGACGTGGCAGAGCCGCTGTACGAGCGGTTCGTCGCCCGGCTCCGGGCGCTGGGCGCGCGGGTGGAGACCGGCCGGTTCGGCGCGCTGATGGACGTGGAGCTCGTGAACGAGGGACCGGTGACGCTGCTGATCGAGCGGTCGTGACGGTCCCGCTCGTCCTCGCGTCTGCTTCGCCGCGCCGGCGCGAGCTGCTCGCGCTGCTCGGCCTCACCTTCGACGTGGTCCCGGCCGCCATCGACGAGGAGTGGCGAATCGGTGAGACCCCGGCGGCGCACACCGAGCGGCTGGCGCGCGAGAAGGCGGCGGCGGTGGGCCGGCCGCGGTCGGCGGTCGTCGCGGCCGACACTATCGTGGTGATCGACGGGGACATCCTCGGCAAGCCCAAGGACGCCGCGGACGCCGCCGCGATGCTGCGCCGGCTGTCGGGCCGCGAGCACGTAGTGCATACGGCGGTGGCGGTGGCATTCGCGGGCCGCGCGGCATCGGGCGTGGAGAGCACGCGGGTGTGGTTCCGGCCGCTCGACGAGCGGACGATCGCCGAGTACGTCGCGACGGGCGAGCCGCTCGACAAGGCCGGCGCGTACGGGATCCAGGGCTACGGCGCCACGATCGTCGAGCGGGTGGACGGCGATTACTTCAGCGTGATGGGCCTCGGACTCCGCCGCGTCGTCGCGCT
>DATEDA010000140.1:0-9008 GCA_035286595.1 Burkholderiales bacterium
CGCCGGCTGCGGCTTCCAGCTCCGTGGCCAGCAGGAGTTCCCGTTCGAGACCATCAACGTCCCGAACAACACCCCGCTCGGCATCGAGCTCCAGCGCAACATCGCCTCCGCGAGCGAGCGCACCAAGCTCGTCCCGTCGCCGACCGAAGCCGAGGCGGTGCTCAGCGTCCTGACCGAGCAGCAGGAGAAGGTGATTCTCTCGCTCAACACCCAGGGGCGCGTGCGCGAATTCCAGCTCCGCTATCGCGTCGTCTTCCGCGTCGCGAGCCCGAAGGGCGCCGACTTCATCGCACCGACGCCGATCGTGCTGACGCGGGACATCACCTTCAACGACCAGGTCCTCGCCAAGGAGACCGAGGAGGCGCAGCTCTTCCGGGAGATGCGCTCCGACATGGTCCAGCAGATCATGCGCCGGCTCGCCGTGACGAAGCCGCTCCCGGCCGACCCCGAGTAGGCGCGCCGGCCGATGCTGCAGGTCCGCGCGGAGCAGCTCGACGCGCACCTCGCGCGCGCGCTCGCGCCGCTCTACGTCATCCACGGCGACGAGCCGCTGCTCGCGATGGAGGCGGCCGACGCGATCCGGTCGAAGGCGCGCGCGGCCGGCCATGCCGAGCGCGAGGTCCACACCGTCGATCGCGGCTTCGACTGGAGCCGCCTCGCGGCGAGCGCCGCGTCGATGTCGCTCTTCGCGACCGGCAAGGTGGTCGAGCTTCGCATCCCCTCCGGCAAGCCCGGCGCGGACGGCGCTGCGGCGATCGAGCGCTACTGCGCCAGGCTCCCGCCCGATGCGGTGACGCTCGTCTCGCTCCCGCGCCTCGATCGGGCGTCGCAGGGCGCGCGGTGGTTCGAGCGCCTCTCCGGCGCCGGGGTCCTCGTGAACGTCTTCCCCGTCGACCGCAGGCAGCTCGCGCTCTGGATCGGCGCGCGGCTCGCGCGGCAGCGGCAGCGCGCCGGCGAGGCTGCGCTCGCGTTCCTCGCCGCCTGCGTCGAAGGCAACCTCGTCGCAGCGCACCAGGAGATCCAGAAGCTCGCCCTGCTCCATCCGGAAGGGGAGCTCGCGTTCGAGCAGGTGCGCGACGCGGTGCTCGACGTCGCCCGGTTCGAGGTCGCGCAGCTCTCGGAAGCGCTGCTCGCGGGCGACAAGGCGCGGCTCGCGCGAGTGCTTGCCGGCCTCGCGGGCGAAGGTGAGCCCGCGCCGCGGGTGCTGTGGGTGATGGCCGAGGACGTGCGCGCCGTGACCCGCGTGCACAACGGGCTCGCCGAGGGCCGCAACGCGGCCGAGCTCTACCGCGACTTCCGCATCTGGGGCGAGGCCCGCCAGCGGCTCGTCGGCGCGGCCGCGCGGCGGATGACGCGCGGCGAGCTCGAGGCCGCCCTCACCCACGCCGCGGCGGTCGACCGGATCGTCAAGGGCCTGGACAAGGGCGATGCCTGGGACGAACTGCTGCGGCTCGGACTGCGACTCGCCTGAGCCGGGGGTATGATCGTGGAAGTCATTGATTCTTCGACCATGGACGTCGCGAGCCCGATGCTGGAGATCGGTCGCCGCGCGCGCGAGGCGGCGCGGGCGATGGCGCGCGCCGACACGGCCACCAAGAATCGGGCGCTCGCGGCCATCGCCGCGGCGATCCGGCGCAATCGCGCGAAGCTCATCGCGGTCAACGCACAGGACGTGGCCGGCGCGCAAGCCGCAGGTCAGGACGCCGCATTCGTCGACCGCCTCACGCTCACCGACGCGTCGGTCGAAGCGATGGCGCAAGGGGTGGAGCAGGTCGCATCGCTCCCCGATCCGATCGGCGAGCTCACCGAGCTCACCGAGCGTCCGAGCGGCATCAAGGTCGGAAAGATGCGCGTACCCCTCGGCGTCATCGGCATCATCTACGAGTCGCGCCCCAACGTGACCGCCGACGCCGCGTCGCTATGCGTCAAGAGCGGCAACGCGTGCATCCTGCGGGGCGGCTCCGAGTCGGTGCGCTCGAACGTGGCGATCGCGGCGTGCGTGCGCGAGGGCCTGGCCGCGGCGCGGCTGCCCGAAGCCGCCGTGCAGCTCATCGAGACGCCCGACCGCGCCGCGGTGGGCGAGCTGCTGCGAATGAACGAGTACGTGGACATCATCGTGCCGCGCGGCGGCAAGGGCCTCGTGCAGCGCGTGATGGACGAGTCGCGCATCCCGATGATCAAGCACCTCGACGGGGTGTGCCACGTCTACGTGGACGACCGCGCCGACTTGGAGATGGCGATTCGCATCGCCGACAACGCCAAGACCCAGCGCTACGGCACGTGCAACACCATGGAGACGCTGCTCGTGCACGAGGCGATCGCGCCACGAGTGCTGCCGCGGCTCGCCGCCATCTATCTCGGGAAGGGCGTGGAGCTGCGCGGCGACGAAGCGGTCCGCGCCCTGGTCCCGCAGGCGAAGCCTGCGACCGAGGACGACTGGACCACCGAGTACCTCGCGCCGATCCTCAACGTGCGCGTCGTGAAGGACATCGACCAGGCGATGGCTCACATCGCGCGGTACGGCTCGCAGCACACCGACGCGATCGTCACCGCGGACGAGTCGCGGGCGCAGCGGTTCCTGCGCGAGGTCGACTCGAGCTCGGTGATGGTGAACGCCTCGACGCGGTTCGCCGACGGGTTCGAGTACGGGCTCGGCGCCGAGGTCGGCATCTCGACCGACAAGCTCCACGCGCGCGGGCCGGTGGGGCTCGAGGGCCTCACCTCGCAGAAGTTCGTCGTGCTGGGCTCGGGGCAGGTCCGGACCTCGTCCCATGGCTAGGCTCGCCTGGTACTTCGACTTCGTCTCGCCGTTCTCGTACCTGCAGTTCGCGGCGTTCCCGAACCTCTTCCAGCGCTCCGATGTCGACCTCAAGCCGGTCCTCTTCGCGGGGCTCCTGAGCCACTTCGGCCACAAGGGACCGGCGGAGATCGAGCCCAAGCGCAAGCACACCTACCGGCACACGCAGTGGCAGGCGGGCAAGCGCGGGCTGGCGATGAGGTATCCCCCGGGGCACCCGTTCAACCCGCTGCACGCGCTGCGGGTCGCGATCGCCCTCGGCGGCACCTACGACACCGTGAAGACGATCTTCGACTTCATCTGGGTGGAAGGCCGCTCGCCGAACGACGAATGGCAGGCGCTCTGCGGCGCGCTCGGCGTGCCGGGCGCGGAGGTGCTGGCGATGGGCGAGGGCGTGAAGGCGCAGCTCCGCGAGAACACCGACGAGGCCATCCGGCTCGGCGTCTTCGGCGTGCCGACGTTCGCGGTCGACGACCATCTCTTCTGGGGCATCGACGCGACCGAGATGCTGCTCGACTATCTCGACGACCCGCAGCTCTTCGACTCGGACGAGATGAAGCGCCTCGCGTACCTGCCGGTCGCCGCCGCGCGCCAGAGCTGACCTCCCGACTAGTGGCATCCCCTTCGCGCCCGCAGCAGACGGCGACCCGCGCGCCGCTGGGGTTGATGGGCGGCACCTTCGACCCGGTGCATCACGGCCATCTCCGCCTCGCAGAGGAGGCCGCCGAGATGCTCGGGCTCGCGCAGGTGCGGTGGATCCCTTCGGGCAGCCCCGGTCACCGCGGCGCGCCGCGCACCCCGGGCCGGCATCGGCTGGAGATGGTGCGGCTCGCGGTGCAGGACAATCCCCGCTTCGTCGTCGACGACGCGGAGGCGCTGGGCGACACGCCGCGGTTCACGATCGACACGCTGCACCGCCTGCGAGCAGAGCTCGGCGCCGCGGTCCCGCTCGTGCTGATCATCGGCGCGGATCAGCTTCACCGCCTCGACACCTGGCGCGCGTGGCGCGAGCTCTTCGACCTCGCGCACTTCGCGGTCGCCGATCGCCCCGGATACACGCTCGCGCCGGCGACTCTGCCCGCCGCGGTGGCGGCCGAGTGGCAGCGGCGCGGCGCGGCGCCCGAGGCGCTGCGCGCGGCGTCGGGCGGGCGGATGAGCGCGTTCCCGTCGACGTCCCTCGCGATCTCCGCCTCCGACATCCGGCGGCGCCTCGCCGCCGGCGCGAGCGCGCGCTACTTGCTGCCGCCGGAGGTTCTCGCCTATATTCGAACGCACCGGCTCTACTCGGAGGACACGAAAGCCAGCTGATGGACATCCGCAAGAAGCAGCAAGCGGTGGTCGCCGCCCTCGAGGACATCAAGGCCCGCGACATCACCGCGTTCAACGTCGCCCACCTCACGAGCCTCTTCGACCGCGTGATCATCGCCACCGCCGACTCGGCGCGGCAGGCAAAGGCGCTCGCCGTCCACCTGCACGAGAAGCTGAAGGCGCGGGGCGAGCGGGTCTACGGCGTCGAGGGCGAGTCGGGCGGCGACTGGGTGCTGATCGATCTCGGCGACATCGTGGTCCACATCATGCAGCCCGCAGTGCGCCAGTATTACAACCTCGAGGAGCTGTGGGGCGAGCCGCGGCCGCGGGCGAAGCGGACCCGTCCCAAGCCGAAGACCGTCGAGCCGGTCCTCTGACCAATGCGCCTGATCGTCGCCGCGGTCGGGGAGCGCATGCCCCGCTGGGTCGACGAAGGGTTTGCCGAATACGCAAAGCGGTTCCGGCGCAACGCCGGCCTCGAGCTCTTGGAGGTCCGTCCGGAGCGGCGCGGCGCGACCCGCACGGTCGCGCAGGCGCTCGGCGCCGAGGGCAAACGCCTCGCGGCCCGGCTGCCGGCGGGGTGCCGCCGCGTGGTGCTCGACGAGCGCGGCCGGGAAGTGACCACGGGCGAGCTCGCGAAGCTCCTCGAGCGCTGGCTCGCAGACGGGCGTGACGTGGCGTTCCTGGTCGGCGGGCCCGACGGCCTGGACCCGGCGCTCAAGGCTTCGGCGGAGGTACAGTTGCGGTTGTCGAGCTTGACGCTGCCGCATGCACTGGTTCGCGTCCTGCTCGCGGAACAGCTTTATCGGGCGCTCACGATTCTCGATAATCACCCCTACCACCGCGCCTAGCCCGGCCCCCCCAGTGGCATCCAACCTTCCGCGCATCTACCTCGCCTCCCGCAGCTCGCGCCGGCGGGAGCTCCTGAAGCAGATCGCCGTCCCGTTCGAGGTGCTGCTCTTCCGCGAGCACGGCCTGCGCGGCCACGACATGGAAGAGGCGCCGCGCGAGGACGAGACGCCCGAGGCCTACGTCCAGCGGGTGGCGAGAGACAAGGCCGACGCGGGGTGGCTGCGCGTGGAGCAGCGCAGCCTGCCGCGGTTCCCGGTGCTCGCCGCCGACACCGCGGTGTGCCTGCGCGAGAAGATCTTCGGCAAGCCCCCCGATCGCGCCGGCGCGATCGCGATGCTGAAAGAGCTCTCCGGCCACGAGCACCGCGTGATCACGGCGGTCGTGCTCAAGTTCGACACCGCGGTCGACACGATCCTCAACGAGAACGTGGTGCGCTTCCGCGAGCTGTCGGAGGCGGAGATCGGCGACTATGTCGCCACCGGGGAGCCGTTCGACAAGGCCGGGGGCTACGCCATCCAGGGCCGCGCGGCAGCGTTCATCCCCGAGATCCTCGGCAGCTACACCGGGGTGATGGGCCTGCCGCTCTACGAGACCGCGAGCCTGCTGCGCAAGTTCCAGGCGCGGTTCAGTTAAGCTTAGTAACCGCCAACCCGAGGACCCAGCGAACGCAGCGGTCGACGACGCGCTTCCCGAACCGGGGTCCAAGCGAGGCCCGGCTCCGGCACCCGTCGCGCCCGTTGCGCTCTTTGTGCCTTTGCGGTTGCGCCCGCCCGGGTGCCGCCAGTCATGGCCGAAGACATCCTCATCAACGTCACCCCGCAGGAGACGCGCGTCGCCGTCATGGTGAACGGCGTCGTCCAGGAGCTGCACGTCGAGCGCGCAACGAGCCGCGGGCTCGTCGGCAACATCTACATGGGGCGCGTCGTGCGCGTGCTCCCCGGAATGCAGTCGGCGTTCATCGAGATCGGGCTCGAGCGCGCGGCGTTCCTGCACGTCGCCGACATCTGGGAGGAGCGCGCGAACGGCGAGAGCGGCGGCAGCGCGGCGGCGCGGCCGATCGAGAAGATCCTCGCCGAGGGCCAGCCGCTGATGGTGCAGGTCGTGAAGGACCCGATCGGCACCAAGGGCGCGCGGCTGTCGACCCAGCTCTCGATCGCCGGGCGCCTGCTCGTCTACCTGCCGCAGGACTCCCACATCGGGATCTCGCAGCGGATCGAGGACGAGACCGGCCGCAAGCTCTTGCGCGAGAAGCTCCAGCAGCAGCTGCCGCCGGAGGAGCGCGGCGGCTACATCATCCGCACGGTGGCGGAGTCGGCGACCGACGCGGAGCTCGCGAACGACGTCGCGTACCTGCGGCGCCTGTGGGGCACCATCCGCGAGCGTGCGCAGACCTCGCACGCCCCGTCTCTCCTCCACCAGGATCTCCTGCTCGCCCAGCGGGTGCTGCGCGACTTCGCGCACGAGGACACCGGCCGCATCGTCGTCGACTCGCGCGAGACGTTCGCCCGGCTGCAGGCGTTCGCGACCGACTACGTGCCGAAGGCGCTCCCGAAGATCGAGCACTACGCCGGCGAGCGGCCGCTGTTCGACCTCGCGAACGTCGAGGAGGAGATCGAGAAGGCGCTCGCCCGCCGGGTCGAGCTCAAGAGCGGCGGCTACCTCATCGTCGACCAGACCGAGGCGCTGACCACGATCGACGTCAACACCGGCGGGTTCGTGGGGCTGCGCAACTTCGACGACACGATCTTCAAGACCAACCTCGAGGCCGCGCAGGTGATCGCCCGGCAGCTGCGGCTGCGCAACCTCGGCGGGATCATCATCCTCGACTTCATCGACATGGAGAACCCGGACCACCGCGCGGCGGTGCTCGCGGAGCTCAACAAGGCGCTGGCGCGCGACCGCACCAAGATGACGCTCAACGGCTTCACGCAGCTCGGGCTGGTGGAGATGACGCGCAAGCGCACGCGCGAGTCGCTCGAGCACGTGCTGTGCGAGCCGTGCCCCACCTGCCAGGGGCGCGGGACGGTGAAGACCGCCCGCACCGTGTGCTACGAGATCCTGCGCGAGATCCTGCGCGAGGCGCGGCAGTTCAACGCGCGCGAGTTCCGTATCCTCGGCGCGCAATCGGTGATCGATCTCTTCCTCGAGGAGGAGTCGCAGTCGCTCGCCATGCTCGGCGACTTCATCGGGAAGCCGGTGTCGATGCAGGTCGAGACGAGCTATACCCAGGAGCAGTTCGACGTCATCCTCATGTGAACGCTCGCCTGGCGTGACCTCTGGCACGCCGACGCGAACCCGGCATCTGGACTCGGGGCCGGGGGCGATCGCAGAATGCCGCCGATGAACGACAAGACCCTCTCGAGCAAGGAGCGTGCGCTCCTCGAAGCCGCGCGCCGCGAGGTCGGGTTGAAGCCGCCCCCGCGCGAGGCCGTGGGCAACGCCGGAGCCAGCCCCCAGGCGCGTGCGCCCGAGCGCGCCACGTCGCGGGCGCCGTCGTCGCCGCTCGACGCGCCGACGGTGCTCGGCTGGGATCATCCGGCGGCGCAGGGGGCGCCGCCCAAGCCCGAGGACGAGCAGTGGGCGCGGGTCGCCAGGCTCATGGAGCGCGAGCGTCGCGACACCCACGCCAGGCGCCGGCGGACGCGCCGCAACGGGTTTGCGGTCGCTGCAGTTCTGCTGGTCATCCTCCTGATCGTTTTCGCCCGCGCGCTGCTGCGCTGATCGGCGCCGGCGGCGCGGTGCGATCGGCCCGCAGGACCCGCTCGAGCGCATCGCGGCAGTCTCCCGGGCGGCAAGGGAACAGAAGCAAGGGCCCGCGACTCGCGGTCCCTTGACTTTTCTGCCCCCTCGCCCCTAGCTTGCGGCCATGCTTCCAGGGCTCGAGTCTCGCCGCGTCGCTGCCGCCGGCGTAGCGTTCAGCGTGCACACGGCAGGGTCCGGCCCCGCCGTGCTGCTTCTGCACGGCTACCCGCAGACGCATCTCATCTGGCGGCACCTCGCACCCGGCTTCGCTCGTCGCTTCAGCGTCGTCGCCCCCGATCTGAAGGGATACGGCGACAGCGACGCGCCCCCGCCCACGCCCGACTCGTCCAACTACTCGAAGCGCGCGGTGGCGGCGGAGCTCGTCGCGCTCATGCGCGTGCTCGGGCACGAGCGGTTTTCGGTCGTGGGCCACGACCGCGGCGCGCGGGTCGCCTACCGGATGGCGCTCGACCATCCCGAGCGCGTCGCGAAGCTCGTCGTGCTCGACATCGTTCCCACCGGCGCGATGTGGGCAGGTGCGACGCGAGTGTTCGCGGTGAACACCTTTCACTGGGGCTTCCTGGCGCAGGGCGGCGGGATGCCCGAGCGCTTGATCGGCCTCGATCCGGACTGCTGGCTCGAGTTCGCGTGCCGCAAGTGGGCGCGCGACTTCGCGAAGCTCGCCGACGCGATGCCCGAGTACGCGCGGGCGTTCCGGAAGCCCGGGGTCATCGCCGCGACCTGCGCCGACTACCGGGCGGGCGCGACGCTCGACGACGAGCACGATCGCGCCGATCTTGCCGCGGGCCGGAGGATCGCCTGTCCGACGCTCGCGGTCTGGTCCGGGACGTTCGTCGGCAAAGGGAAGTCGGCCGACCCGCTCGAGACCTGGCGCGAGTACGCCGCCGACGTGCGCGGCTTTCCCGTCGCCTGCGGACACTTCATCCCCGAGGAAGCGCCTGAGCCGGTCCGCGAACCGATCGAGCGGTTTCTCGGCGAGTAGCGCTTCAGCCGCCGTCTTTCATCCGGCCGACGAGCTCCAGCTTCCCGACGCCCGCGGGCTTCATCACCACCATCTCGCCCATCACCGGGCTGACGCCAGCGACCTGCACGATCGTGCTGCCGTGCGAGACGAGGATCAAGTTGCCGGCGCCACGGAACCCGCTCGCGCGCTCGAGGATCGCGCTCCGCTGCGCGGCGGCGTTCTCGTGCCGGCCGAACAGATTGTTGAGCGCGGGCCAGGTTTCGTAACGGCCGAACGCGAGCTCGGCCGTATCCTTGCAGCGGCACCACTCGCTCGACAGCACCT
>DATEDA010000141.1:0-14347 GCA_035286595.1 Burkholderiales bacterium
CGCGATCGCCGTGGTGATCATGGGCATCGTGGTGGCCTGGACCAGCCAGCCACCGAAGCCCGCCTGAGGGCGTCGCCTGCGCTTGCCGCGTGACCGACCGCATTCTCATCATCGAGGACGACGCGCGACTTGCCGCGCTGGTGAGCGAGTACCTCGCGGAATCGGGCTTTCGGGTGACCGCGCGCGAGACCGGCGCGGAGGGGCTCGCCGCGCTCCAGCGCGAGCCGTTCGACGCGCTGATCCTCGACGTGATGCTGCCCGACCGCGACGGCTTCGCGCTCTGCAGCGAGATCCGGGCAGCCTCCGACATCCCCGTCCTCATGCTCACCGCGCGCGGCGAAGCCGCCGACCGCGTGGTCGGCCTCGAGCTCGGCGCCGACGACTACCTGCCGAAGCCGTTCAACCCGCGCGAGCTGCTGGCGCGGGTACGCGCGATCCTGCGGCGGCGCAAAGGTGCGGTCGGCGGCGCGGGCGACGCGCTGCGCTTCGGCCGCCTCGAGATCGACCGCGGTGCGCGCACCGTGCGCATCGACGGCGACGAGCGGCCGCTGACCAGCTACCAGTTCGACCTGCTCGTCGCGCTGTCGGAGCATGCGGGCCGGGTGCTCTCGCGCGAGCGCATCATGGACCTGGTGCGGGGCGAAGCGCTCGAGGCCTTCGACCGCTCGATCGACGTGCACATCTCCCGGATCCGCTCGGCGATCGAGGACGACCCGAGGAAGCCGCGGCGGATCATCACCGTCCGCGGCGCGGGCTACGTCTTTGCCCGGAACCAGGACGCGGACGGCGGAGAGCGGTGAAGCGGCTCTACCTGCAGCTCTATCTCACCGTCGTCCTGAGCCTGCTCGCGTTCGCGCTCGTCGCGGGCTACCTCTGGCGCGTGCTGGTGCACGTGGCGCCGCCCCCGCAGGCGGCCGAGCTCGCGGGTGAGATCGCCCAGGGTGCACTCCCGTCCCCGGAGGCGCCGCGCGAGGCGCAGCAGGCCGCCCTGGAGCGGCTCTCCGCCGGGGGGCGCGTCCAGATCGCGCTGTACGCGGCGGACGGCACGCGGATCGCGCAAGTGGGACCGCCGCTCCTCGGATCGGGACAACGGAAACATCGGGCGGAGTTTCCCTGGCGGGGCCGAAGGGTCTGGACGCTCGAGCTGCCCGACGGCCGCTGGATCGCCGCGCGGCTGCCGCGCCGCGAACACTCGCCGCCGCTCGTGCCCCTCGGCCTCGTCCTCACCCTCGGGCTGCTCGCGCTCGCGGTCGCGGTGGGGGCGTACCCGGTCGTCAGGCGCGCCACGCGGCGCCTCGAACGGCTGCAGGCGAGCGTGGAGGCGCTCGGTGCGGGCGATCTCGCCGCCCGCGTCACGGTGGAGGGCCGCGACGAGGTCGCGACGCTCGCGTCGAGCTTCAATCGCTCCGCCGAGCGGATCGAGCGGCTGGTGAGCGCGCACAAGACCCTGCTCGCCAACGCCTCGCACGAGCTGCGCTCGCCGCTCGCGCGCATCCGCATGGCGGTCGAGATGCTCAAGACGGACGCGAAGCCGGAGCTGCGCGCCGAGCTCGAGCGCGACATCGCCGAGCTCGACGTGCTGGTCGACGAGATCCTGCTCGCGAGCCGGCTCGACGCCGGTCCGGCGCCCGACGCGCGCGAGGACGTGGATTTCCTCGCGCTCGCCGCCGAGGAGTGTGCACGCGTTGACGCGGCGCTCGACGGAGAGCCGGTCACGGTGCGTGGCGAGCCCCGCCTGCTGCGCCGGCTGATCCGCAATCTCCTGGAGAATGCCCGTCGCTACGGCGCGGGCACGCCGATCGAGGTGCGCGTGGGCCGATCTGCCCACGGCGGCGCCGAGCTACGCGTCTGCGACCGCGGCCCCGGCGTGCCGGAGGGGGAGCGCGAGCGGATCTTCGAGCCGTTCTATCGGCCCGCCGGCGCGCACGAACGCGAGGGCGGCGTGGGCCTCGGGCTCGCGCTCGTGCGCCAGATCGCGCGCCGGCACGGCGGTGACGCGACGTGCCTCGCACGGGACGGCGGCGGGAGCTGCTTCGCGGTGCTATTGCCCGGCTGAAGCGGGCCGCGCTTCGAGCGCGCCTGGGTAGAGCCGCTCGAGCAGTTCGCGCGCCGCGCCATCGAGCTCGGAGCGGAGCCGCGTCGCGAGCTTCGCCGCGTCGCACTCACCGGCTCGCTCGGCCCAGCTGGCGGCGAGCGCCCCCCGGCGCGGGTTGACGACGGCCGCCACCTCGTCCTTCCAGAACGGCGGGTGCTCGCTCCGCGCCCACTCGCCGCGGCCGCGGCCATAGTGCGCGACGGCGAGATACCGCAGCAGCGCAGACGCGAAGAACGCATCGAGGAACTCGTCGCTCCAGCGCACCGCGCTCTCGGTCGTGCCGCGCACCAGGTTGTACCCGCGTGCGAGCCCCGCAGCCCCGAGCGCGCCGAGGACGCCGCCCGTGAGCAGCCCCGCGCCGAAGGTGAGCCCGCCGGCGGCGAGATCCGCCGCGAGGCCGGTCAGCGCGCCGGAGACCAGCCCCCCGAGCACCGCCACCTTGCCCTCGCTCAGCCGCTCCTCGGTCGCGAAATCACCCGCGAGCCGCGTGAGCACGTCGGCCGACGCCCGACCCTCGAGGCGGTGGATCTCGATCAGCCGATCCGTGGTCGCGCGGATGTCGGCGTCGAGCCGCTCGGCGAGCCGCGCCATCGCGCGCTCCTTCGGGGTCGCCGCGCCGGGGGCTAGCCCGAGCGCCGTGCCGAGCTCGCGAAGCTGCGCGCGCACCCCCTCGCCGTCGAGCGCTTCGCGGTCGCACGCGGCGCGTGCGAGCTGAGCGGCGAGCGCGTCCATCGCTGCCCCGAACTCCGCCATCCGCCGCGCCTGCCACGCCGCCGTGAGCCGGGCGAACGCGTCCCGCTTCGCATCGGGCAGGGCCGGCCCCACGGCGCGCAACAGCACCATCTCCTGCACCCAGCACCGCGCGAACGCGTCGAGCGTCAGGACGTCGCGGACGACGGCATGGCGCGCCAGATGCGCCCGCCAGCGCTCCTCCTCGGCCCGCTCGACGGCGCGCGGGCGGGGCTCGCCGACCTGGTTCAGGAGGACGATCGCGGGCTTGCCGACCCATTCGAGGATCTGCATCTCCGAGGCGACGTAGCCGGCGTTGGCGGGATCCTCCGCCGCGTTGACGAGATACAGCACCACGTCGGCGTGGTCGCGGACGTTGCGGATCGCCCGCTGACTGGACCAGAAGGGGCGGTCGCGCCAGCGGTCCCACACCGCGCTCAGGAACCAGCCGATCGGGTTGCCGGAGGCGTTGAGGCGCTGCGCGAGCCGCGCGCTGTCGCCGAGCCCGGGCGTGTCCCACAGCTGCATGAGGTCGCCCTCGGGCGTCTCGATCATCGCGTGCGCCTCGGCGAGCGCGGTGACGTGCGGCGCGTCGCGCACCTCACCCACATTGCTCGCAAGCAGCGTGCGCGCGAGCGTCGTCTTGCCGACGTTGGTGTGCGAGATGAGGCTGAGGTTGACCTGGCGGGCGTCGTCGCTCACTTGCCCACGCTCCCCTGGATCGCGGCCTCGAGGTCGGCCTCCGCGGCAGCGAGGTCGGGCGTCTCGAGGTCGACGAACACCGGCACGAGCCCGCGCGCCGCGAGCATGTCGCGCCAGGCCTCCCGGCGCTCCTCGAGCCGGGCCGCCTGCTGGGCGAAGCGCATGCGGAATGCCGACTCGTCGACGATGGTCACCATCGGCGTGCCGGCCGCCGCCCTGGCGACGATCGCATCGAGGAACGCACCATGGTTCTCGGGCTCCGGCGTCGCAGCCAGCCCGAAGACGACGGCGGCGAGCACCAGCGGCCCGGAGGGCAACAGGTCGCTGGGCAACTCGTCCTCGCCGCCCCAGGCGACGTTCGAAGCGACGGTGAGCTCGACGTTCGTGCCGAAGAGGCGCCCCACAATTGCCTGCAGCCCGAGCACTGCCGGCGGCGCGAGCTGGTAGCTATAGGGAATGACGCGGATGCGCGCCGGCTCGCGGCCGAGCGGCCGCGTGAGGCGCTGAAAGTAAGGCTCGTCGAGCGCGACCGGGAAGTGCGCGGCGAGGCGGCGCTCGACGAGCCACGTCCCCAGCCCGAGGGCGAGGCGCGGCACGAGCACGAAGATCGCCACGGTCGCGGCGTAGAGGTGGATCCAGGGCGCCGCGTTCCCGCCGACACCCGCGCCGAACTGGAGCACCTCGAGCTGCGGCGCGTCCGCGATCGGGATCCCGGTCAGAGCGGAGGCTGGGCCGAGCACGAACGTGAGCAGCCCGTGCACCGCCTCCGCTTCGAGGAACGTGCTCTCCCAGCCGGCGCGGTACTCGAGCACGAGGCCGCGCACGTAGAGACCGCTGATCGCGCCGAGTGCGAACGCGAACGCCGCGAAGTGCAGGCTGCGGGCGACGCGCGCCGCGGTGAGCGGCGCCGCCGCACGGGCCCATTCGGCGGTGAACGCCGCAAGCCCCGCCGCGATCGGCGCGTCCCGGGCGGCGGCCGCGCGCGGCACGCCGCGCCCAAGCCGCGCCACGGCGCGCGCGAGCGGCCCGAGCATCCGGCCACGCGCGGAGACGAGCCCCCACAGGCCGCGCCCCAGGATCACCGCGTACACGACGAGGTTCCACGCGAGCAGCGCGAGGAGCGGAAACGCCAGGATGTTCACGTGCTTGGACGGTCCGAGGTAGTCGGTGGCGAGCCCTAGCGCGAACGCGAGGAGCGCGAGCGCCGGCGCGACCCAGGGCCGCCAGGTCACTGCGCGCAAAGTGCGCCGGATGGAGGGGTATCGCTCGCGCAGGCGCTCGACCGCGAGCGACGCGCGTCGCGCGAGGTAGGTCGCGGGCGCCGCATCGCTCCCGGCGACCTCGGCCGCAGCGCGGCTCGCCCACGCGCGGTCCGCGTCGGTCCAGGCGGTGCGGGTGTCGTCCGCGGTCTCGACGGCGCGGACGAGCACGATCTCGCGGGCGGCGGCTTCGTTCATCGGGGTAGCGCGCGAGTGTAATACGCGCCGCGCAGCGTCTTATTCGAGGTCGTCGATGTTCCTCGGCCAGCTCTTGTGGAGCAGACGCGAGAGCGCGCGATCCGCGAGCACTTTTCCGCCGGTCTGGCAACGCGCGCAGTAGTTCGTCTCGTTCTCCGCGTAGACGATTCGCTGTACCGGAGCGCCGCAGACCGGACATGGCTTTCCGTACCGGCCGTGCACCGCCATCCCCTCGCGGAAGGCAGTGATCTTCTCCGGGAAGCCGTCGCGCGCCTCGCTCCGCAGCCGCTCGGTCCAGTCGGCGAGGGTCGTTCTCGTCGCCTCGAATAGCCGCGCAACCTGCTCGTCCGAGAGCGTCGAGGTCATCGCGATCGGAGAGAGTTTCGCGCGGTGCAGGATCTCGTCCGAGTAGGCGTTGCCGATGCCGCTGAAGAGCCGCGGGTCGGTCAGCGCGCGCTTGAGGGTGTGGTTCTCCGACTTCAGGCGTTGCGCGAACGCCGGGAGGTCCGCGTCGAAGACCTCCAGGCCGCCCGCATTGAACGCGGCGAGCGCGGCCTCGCCCTGGACGAGATGGACTGACGCACGGCGTTTCGTGCCGGCCTCGGTGAAAGCGAGCGCCCCGTCGGGGAACTCGAAGATCGCGAGCGTGATCCGGCCGGGCGGCTTGGCCCCCGGGGAGAGCCACCGCAGCCGGCCCGCGATCATGAGGTGAAGGATGAGAAAGAGATCGTCCGCGAGGGCGAGAACGATCCGCTTGCCGATGCGGCGCACGTCGATCACGCGCCTGCCCTCGGCCGACGAGATCGGCGGGACCGCGGTGCGGAGGATGAACGGGGAAAGCAGTCTGATGCGTTGAACCGGTTGCCCGGTAATTCGACGCTTAAGCGCGTCGACGTAGACGGTCACGTCCGGCAGCTCGGGCATGGGCCGCGGCGCGGCGCGTTCCTACTTCCTCGCCAATGGCCTCGCACCGCCGGGCGGGGTCTGCGGGCCGAGCGTCTCGAGCCGGGTGATTCGCCGTTCGTGATCGAGCAGCCGGTCGGCCAGCGAGTCGACCCGCTTGGCCGTGTCCGCGAGCCGCTCCCGAACCAGGGTGATCCCAGAGAGCCGATCGAGGAGCTCCGTGATCAGGCTCACCGCTTGACCTCGTATCGCGCCACCGGGGACTCCGCCCGGACGCGGTCCATCTCGGCGAGCGCCGCATCGACCCGGCGGTTCACGCGCTCCAGGTCCGCTGCCATCTGATCGAGGTCGACCTTCGCGGCGCGGGTGGCCGCGTCGAGAAGCTCCAGCTCCTCGGCGGTCACGCCCGCCAGATAAGCGTCGACGGCCTTGCGGATCTCTTCGGCGACCTTCGTGCCCTTGGCCTTGGCGCGCCGTTGGAGCGCGGCCTTCTGGCGCGGCTCGAGATAGACCTGGGTGAGCTGAAGCGTAGCCATCGGCGGGACCCGCTTGTTGATATACGTTATATATCATGCAGCCGGTCCGATTTCAAGCCCGGCGCGGAGCGCGAGCGTTCAGACGTTGAAGCGGAAGTAGATGACGTCGCCGTCCTGGACGACGTAGTCCTTGCCCTCCAGGTGCATCTTCCCCGCCGCCTTCGCCCCGACCTCGCCGTTGCAGGCGACGAAGTCCTCGAACGCGATGACCTCGGCACGGATGAAGCCGCGCTCGAAGTCGGTGTGAATCGCCCCCGCCGCCTGCGGCGCGGTGGTGCCGACGGGAACCGTCCACGCGCGGACCTCCCGCGGCCCGGCAGTGAAGAACGTCTCCAGGTCGAGCAGCTTGTAGCCGGCGCGGATGAACCGGTTGAGCCCCGGCTCCTCGAGCTCCATGTCGGCGAGGAAGACCTGCTGGTCCGCCTCGCCCAAGTCGGCGATCTGCGCCTCGAGCGCAGCGGAAATGGCGACCACCGGCGCATTCTCCTTCGCCGCGTGCGCCGCGACCGCCGCGAGCAAGGGATTGTCCTTGAACCCGTGCTCGGCGACGTTCGCCACGTACATCGTCGGCTTCATGGTGAGCAGGAAGAGCGGCCTGAGTACGTCGAGCTCCTCCTTGGCGAGGTCCAGCGTTCGCGCCGGCTTCGCCTCGTTCAGCACGCGCTGCACCTTCTCGAGCACCGCCACCAGGCGCTGTGCCTCCTTGTCGCCGCCGGAGCGCGCGACCTTCTCGACCTTGGCAAGCTGCCGCTCCACGCTGGCGAGGTCGGCAAGCGCGAGCTCGGTGTTGATCGTCTCGATGTCGGACAGCGGGTCGATCCGGCCGACGACGTGCACGACGTTCTGGTCCTCGAAGCAGCGCACGACGTGCGCGATCGCGTCGGTCTCGCGGATGTTCGCGAGGAACTGGTTGCCGAGCCCCTCGCCTTTGGACGCGCCGGCCACGAGCCCCGCGATGTCGACGAACTGCACGGTCGCCGGCGTCACCTTCGGCGGCTCGGTGATAGCGGCGATGCGCGCGAGCCGCGGGTCCGGCACTTCGACGATGCCGACGTTCGGATCGATGGTGCAGAACGGATAGTTCTCCGCCGCGATCCCGGCCTTGGTCAGGGCGTTGAAGAGGGTCGACTTGCCGACGTTCGGGAGACCCACGATGCCGCAGCTGACGTTCACGGCTGGCTCTCCCCGCGAGAGTCGTCGGGCGTGGCGGGTTTTGCGGCGGCCTTCCGCGTATGCAGCTTCGTGGTGGCCGCCTGCAGGTCACCGGTGAGGATCAGCGGCACCACCTCGAGGCTGCGCGCGATCGCGTCGTCGATGAGCGCGCGATCGTCGGGCGACGGCGCGCTCAGGACGTAGCCGGGCACGAGGGCCTTGTCGCCCGGGTGCCCGATGCCGATCCGCAGCCGCCAGAAGTGCTTCGAGCCGAGCTGCTCGGCAATGTCGGTGAGCCCGTTGTGGCCGGCGACGCCGCCGCCGAGCTTGAGCTTCACGGTGCCCGGCGGAAAATCAAGCTCGTCGTGCGCCACGAGCAGCTCTTCGGGCTGGATCTTGTAGAAGCGCGCCAGGGCGCCGACCGCGTTGCCCGAGAGATTCATGTAGGTCTGCGGCATCATCAGCCAGACCTCGCCCGGGAGCCGCGCGGCGTGCGCATCGAACTTGGGTTCGTCGCGGAGCGCGACGCGCTCGCGCGCCGCCAGCCGCTCCGCGAACCAGAAGCCGGCGTTGTGCCGGTCGCGGCTGTGCTTGCGGCCCGGGTTGCCGAGCCCGGCGATCAGCCTGATGGTCATATGAAAAAGGCGCGACGGTCGCCCGCCGCGCCCTGGCGCGAACCCACCCCGTTACTTCTTGTCGGCCTTCTCGGCCTTCTCGCCCCGGGCGGGCTTCTCGGGCTTCTCGGGCTTCTCGGGAGCCGCCGCCTCCGGCCGCTCGGGCTGCTGCTTCGCGGCCGGCACCTGCGACGCCGGCACGACTTCCGCGGCCGCGGCGGCCTCCTCCTCCTCGGCGAGCACCGCCTTCGGCAGTGCCGCCGACGCGACCACCGGGTTCTCGCCGCGATGGAGCACCGGCTCGACGCCCTTCGGAAACGCGAGGTCTTTCACGTGGATCGAGCGCGCCACCGTGATCTGCGAGAGATCGACCTCGATGAACCCCGGCAGATCCGCCGGCAGGCACGAGACGTCGATCTCGTTCAGCACGTGGTTGATGACGGCGCCGGCGTCCTTGACCGCCGGCGAAACCTCGGCGTTCACGAAGTGCAGCGGCACCTTGATGTGGACCTTCTGATCGGCGTGCACGCGCTGGAAGTCGACATGCTGCACCTGCGCCTTGAACGGGTGCATGTTGATCGCGCGCAGCAGCACCTGCAGCTTCTGCCCGTCGAGTGTCATCGTGATGATCGAGGCGTGGAACGCCTCCCGCCGCGCCTTGAGGTAGAGCTCGTTGTGGTCGAGCTCGATCGTGAGCGGCGGTTCGGCTCCGCCATAGAGAATGCCCGGGACCCGCCCGGCGCGGCGTAGGCGGCGGCTCGCACCCGTGCCCTGCGCGGCGCGCTTCGCGGCGCTGATTTCGATCTGCATGTTGGCTCCTAAGTTACGGTTGCGGCGGGCCCGCGACCAGGCACCGCCGGTTGAACGACGCTTCCTACTCCATGAACAGCGAGGACACCGAGTCCTCGTTCGAGATCCGCAGGATCGTCTCCGCGAGCAGGCCGGCAACCGACAGCACGCGGATCTTCTTGCACGCCTGCCCATCCGGGCGCAGCGGGATCGTGTCGGTGACGACCACCTCGTCGAGCGACGACTCCGCGATCCGCTGCACGGCGCTCCCCGACAGCACCGGGTGGGTGCAGTAGGCGAGCACGCGCTTCGCGCCCTGCTCCTTGAGCGCATCGGCCGCCTTGCACAGCGTGTTCGCAGTGTCGACGATGTCGTCCATGATCACGCACGTGCGCCCCTCGACCTCGCCGATGATGTTCATCACCTCGGACACGTTCGGCCGCGGCCGCCGCTTGTCGATGATGGCGAGATCCGATTCCAGCCGTTTCGCGAGCGCGCGCGCGCGCACCACGCCGCCGACGTCGGGCGAGACGACGACGACGTCCTCGTGGTTGTGCTTCCAGACGTCACCGAGCAGCACCGGCGCGGCGTAGACGTTGTCGACCGGCACGTCGAAGAACCCCTGGATCTGGTCGGCGTGCAGGTCCATCGTCAGCACGCGGTCGACGCCGACGGCGGCGAGCATGTTGGCGACGAGCTTCGCGCTGATCGCCACGCGCGCCGAGCTCGGGCGGCGATCCTGGCGGGCGTAGCCGTAGTAGGGCATCGCCGCCGTGATCCGTCCCGCCGAGGCGCGCCGGAGCGCGTCGATCATGATCAAGAGCTCCATCAGGCTGTCGTTCGTCGGCGTGCAGGTCGACTGCAGCACGAACACGTCCCGCCCGCGGACGTTCTCGAGGATCTCGACCATCACCTCGCCGTCGGAGAACTTGCCGACGACGGCGTGACCGATGGGGATGTTCAGCCGCTTGACGACGTTGTGCGCGAGCAGGGGATTCGCGTTCCCCGTGAACACCATCAGGTTCTCGTAGGCCATTGTCCCGTGCCCCGCGCGGTGGCTATGCGGTCGAGAATTGGCTGGGGAGGTAGGATTCGAACCCACGAATGCCGGAATCAAAATCCGGTGCCTTAGACCAGCTTGGCGACTCCCCAACCGTCGGACTGCTACTCGGAAGCAAGGGGATGTCGGTCCAAGCCGCAGACGGCGATACCGCGCCACTCGCCGGGAATCCTTGCGACGACCGCGCGCGCCTCGCTTTCCGTGCGGAACGCCGCGAACACACTCGCTCCCGACCCGCTCATCCGCGCATCGCCGAAGCCCTTGAGCCATTCGAGCGCCCGCGCGACCTGCGGGAACCTCCCGCACACCACCGGCTCGAGATCGTTGCGTCCGAGCCCCGCGAAAAAGGCCGTAATTGTGAGGGGTTTCGTATCCCGTGTCAATGCGGTGGAACTGAAGATTTCCCGAGTGGAGACAGCGACTTGCGGCGTGATCACGACGTACCAGGCGGGGCCCAGATCGAGCGGCGTGAGGCGCTCGCCGATGCCCTCCGCGAAGGCGTTCCGCCCGAGCAGGAAGAACGGCACGTCCGCCCCCAATCGCACCGCGAGCGCGCTCAGTTCGGCGCGCGAGAGGCCGGTGCCCCACAGCTCGTCGAGGGCGATCAGCGTCGTTGCCGCGTCCGAGCTGCCACCGCCCAAGCCGCCGCCAATCGGAATGCGCTTCGCGACGCGGATCGTGACGCCCGTCCGGACTGCTCCGACCCTCTGCAGCAGCCGCGCGGCGCGAACGGTCAGGTCGGTATCCTCCGGGACACCCGGCAGCGGCTCGGCGAGCCGGATCGCACCGTCCGCGCGCGGCGAGAGCTCGATCCAGTCGACGAGGTCGATCAGGCGAAACACGGTCTGCAGCAGGTGGTAGCCGTCCGCGCGCCGGCCGACGACGTGCAGGAACAGATTGAGCTTCGCCGGCGCCGGCCAGCGGCGGCGCCAGGCCTCCGGATTCATTGCGGCGGATGCTGCCATTCGTCGATGGCGAGCCGGATGTCGAGGTCGCCGCGCCGCAGCCGCATCCGCGTCGGCAGGCGGCCGCGCTCGTCGTAACCCGAGTACTCGATCGTCCAGCCGAGCTGCCGCAGTTCGGCGAGGCGGCCGTCGCGATAGTGCGGCTCGGCGCTGGAGCCCGGCTGCGCCCGGCCCTGCACCCAGTCCGGGAGCCCGGCGAGCGGCAGCGCCCAGCCGAGCGCCTGTTCGGTCAGCTGCTCGGGATCGGTCGCGGTGAACCGCTTGTCCGTCGCGGTGACGAGCGTGTACACGCCGTCGCGGCGCGTGATCTCGGCGATGCCCTGGCCGAGCGGCGAAGAGATCAGCAGGTCGTCGGTCGCGGCGCCGTGGCGCCAGGTGACGCGGCCGCTCGCCGCCTCGTCGCCGTACCGGACCGCGACGCGCCCGACGATCGAAAAGATGTCCGACGGAAGCGGTTCAGGGGGAAGGCTCGCGCAGCCGGCGACGAAGTGCGCGGCGAGCGCAACGACGATTGGCGCCAGCCACCCGGTCGCGCCGGACCGCACGCGCGCCGGCCTAACGCTTGAGCCGCTGGACGGTCTTGGTGAGGACGTCGTTCGACGGCGCCTTCGAGAGCGCCTCGTCCCAGACCTTCTGCGCCTCGTTGCGACGGCCGAGCACCCATAACACCTCGCCGAGGTGGGCCGCGATCTCGGGGTCTTGCCGTCCGGCATAGGCGCGCTGGAGCTGTTTCAAGGCCTCCTCGGTCTTGCCCTGCCGGTACAGCACCCATCCCATGCTGTCGATGATGAACGAGTCGTCGGGCGCGAGCTTGAGCGCGCTCTCGATGAGCTCCTTCGCCTCGTCGAGCCGCTGGTTGCGGTCGGCGAGCGAATACCCGAGCGCGTTGTAGGCATGCGCGTGGTCGGGCCGGAGCTTGATCAGCTTGCGCAAGCTCGACTCGAGGAGGTCGACGCGCTCGAGCTTCTCCGCGAGCATCGCGTAGTCGTAGAGGAGATCCGGCTGGTCGGGCAGGGTGGCGAGGCCCTGCTCCACGACCGCGAACGCCTCCTTCGGCTGGTTGGCATCGCGGAGCAGCTGGGCCTCCGCGATGATGAGCTGGACGCGCTGGTCGGTGTTGGCGGCGCTCGCGTTGCGGAGGAACTTGCGCGCACCGTCGAGGTCGCCCTGCTTCGAGAGCACCTGCGCGCTGCGGATCTGGGCCGGCATGAACTGCTCGCCGCGCGTCACCTCGGCGTACCACTTGAGCGCGTCGGGCCAGCGCTTCTGCTCCTCGGACACCTGGCCGAGATAGAAGCGCACCGCGTTGCGGTCCCGGTAGCCGAGGTCGAGCAGCCGCTTGAGGTTCGACTCGGCCGCGCCCCAGTCCTCGAGCTGCATCGACAGCACCGCGACCGAGAACACGACGTCGGCGTTGTCAGGATGGTCCTTCAGGAGCTGCTCGAACTGCCCGCGGGCTTCGGGATACTTCTTGTCGGCGACCAGCATGCGCGCGTAGGCGAGCCGCACCTCGCGCGAGCGCGGATGCGCCTTCAGGTACGTCGCGAGCCGTTCCGCCGCCACGGTGGCCGAGGTCTTCTGCAGGAGGGAGGCCTCGTAGAGCACGGCGAGCTCCCAGTCCGGCGCGAGCCGCGCCGCCTCGCGGACCTCCTTCAGGGCCAGCTCGTCCTGGCCCGCGGCCGCCGCGGCCTGCGCAATCGCGAACCGGGCCTGCGCGAGTTGCTGGTACGGCTCCGCGAGCCGCTGCACCACCCGCAGGTTGGTCGCCTTGTCGGGGTTGTTCGCGAGCAGCCCGTTGAGCTGCAGGAACCCGTCGCCGCGATTCGTGGTCTGGACCGCGAGCACCTGTTGCAGATAGGGCTCCGCCTCGTCGAGGCGGTTCATGCGGATCAGCAGGCTCGACGCCGTCGCGAGCGCGCGCGAGCTGCCGGGGCTCGCGTCGGCCCACACTTTCGCCGACTCGATCGCCGCCTCGGGCATCCGGGCGTACAGCGCCATCTCGGTCGCACGCTCGGCGACGCGGGGATCGCGGGTGCGCTTGGCGAGGTCGACGTACGCCTGCGCGGCCAGCGTGACGTTGCCCCGCTGACCCGCAACCTCCGCGATCAGGAACTCGTAGAGCAACTCGCGCGTGAGCTCGACATTGGGCAGCTCGGGCCGCGCGGCGAGGTCCGGCATGTCGGCGGCCGTGGCCGGCTTCGCCGGGGGTGCCTCCGCGTCCACGGTCCGCGGCGTCGACCCCGCGCAGCCGGCGATGGCGCACGCCGCAGCAAGGAGGAGAGGCAGCGCGGCGCGCGCGAGATGGCGGGGCAAAAGCGACTTGCGCAAGGTCATGAAGGACTGCCGGGGATGCGTTCGAAGCCGGTCAGTTTAGGTATATTTCCCAGGCGCCACAACCAAAAAGTCCCCGTGCGCGCACCGCGTGGGGCACCCCCGATGCCGGAGCTTCCTGAAGTCGAGATCACGCGCCGCGGGATCGAGCCGCATCTCGCCCGGCGGACGATCACGGGCGTGATCGTCCGCCACCGCGGCCTGCGGTGGCCCGTGCCGCGCAACCTCCGCTCGATCCTGACGGGCGCGCAGATCCGCTCGGTCGCGCGGCGTGCGAAATACCTCCTCCTCGACTGCGGCAAGGGGACGCTGATCGTGCACCTCGGCATGTCGGGCAGCTTGCGGGTCGTGCCCGCGGCCGAGGCGCCCGGACCGTACGACCACTTCGACCTCGGCGTCGGGGAGGTGTCGGTGCGGCTCCGGGATCCGCGCCGATTCGGCGCCGTGCTTTGGCACAGCGGCGACCCCGCTCGCCACCCGCTGCTCGCGCACCTCGGCGTGGAGCCGCTGTCCGGCGCGTTCACCGGTCGCGTCCTCCACGCCGCGAGCCGCGGGCGGCGCGTGGGGGCGAAGCAGCTGCTCATGGACCACCGGCTCGTGGTGGGGATCGGGAACATCTACGCGAACGAAAGCCTGTTCCGCGCCGGCATCCATCCGCGCGCACCCGCCCGGCGATTGTCGCTCGCGCGCTACGAGCGGCTCGCCGAGGCGGTCCGGTCCACCCTCGAGGACGCCCTCGCCGCGGGGGGAAGTTCGTTGCGCGACTTCGTGCAATCGGACGGCTCCCCCGGGTACTTCCAGCAGCACTACTTCGTCTACGACCGGGCAGGCGAGCCCTGCCGGGTCTGCGGGACGCCGGTCCGGCGCGTGGTCCAGGGTCAGCGCGCGACCTACTACTGCCCGGCCTGCCAGCGGGCATAGGGACGAGGCGGGAGCGCTAGGGGGTGCACGCCAGGGGCCAAACGGCGGCCGGCGTGCTACAGTAACTTCATGAATATGCTGAACCTCCCGCCC
>DATEDA010000142.1:0-9857 GCA_035286595.1 Burkholderiales bacterium
GTCGCAGTATCTGCTCGAGCGCCTGAGCGGCTTCGAGCGACGGCCGGTGGCGCCCGGCGCGAATCCCTTCGCACGGGGAGCGGACCGGACGCGGTTCGCCGAGTTCTACGCCGAGCTCGACGCCAAGGAAGGATTCGCGACCGCGACCGAATCGGTCTGCGTCGGGCCCATCGCCTACACCGGGCAGGCGGCGCTCCAGCGCGACATCGACAACTTCAAGGCGGCGCTCGAGGGCGTCCGGGTCGAGGAGGCGTTCCTGCCCGTGGCCGCGCCGTCGAGCGTCATCCCGGACCGGAGAAACGAGTACTACCCGAGCGACGAGGCTTGCCTGGAGGCGATCGCGGAGGCGATGCGGACGGAGTACCGCACGATCGTCGACGCCGGCTTCGTGGTGCAGCTCGATGACGCGCGCGCGGCGGTCACCTACGACCGGATGGTGCCGCCGGCGAGCTTCGCCGACTACCGGAGCTGGCTCGCGCGCCACGTCGAGGTGATGAACCACGCGCTCGAGGGGATCCCGCGGGACCGGGTGCGCTATCACGTCTGCTGGGGGAGCTGGCCTGGTCCGCACACGACCGACGTGCCGCTGAAGGACATCGTCGACCTCGTGCTCAAGGCGCGCGTCGGCGCGCTGGTCATCGAGGGCGCCAATCCGCGCCACGAGCACGAGTGGCGCGTCTGGGAGCACGTCAAGCTCCCGCCGGACACGGTGCTGATCCCGGGCGTCATCAGCCACGCCACCAACATCGTCGAGCACCCGGAGCTCGTGGCCGAGCGGATCGTCCGGCTCGCGCGGCTGGTCGGCCGGGAGAACGTGATCGCGGGCACCGACTGCGGCTTTGCCCAGGGTCCCTTCTACCGGCGGGTGCACCCGTCGATCATGTGGGCCAAGCTCAAGGCGCTGGCCGAGGGCGCGCGGCTGGCGACGAAGACGCTCTGGGCCTAGCCTGAGCCGCGCCGGCCGGCGGCGAGCGGCTTCAGGCACGCATACGCGACGTCGTGAAACGGCGTCGCCACGCCGAGTTGGCGGGCCTCGCGGCTCACGTACCCGCTCAGCCAGTCGAGCTCGAGCGGCTTGCCGGCTTCGAGATCCTCGAGCATCGAGACCCTCGCATCGGGCTGGTAGCGCTGGGCAGCCGCGAGCATGTGCTCGACGATGTTGGATTCCAGCACCACGCCCTTCGCGGTCGCGAGCGCGACGACTTCCGTCATCGCCTGGCGGTACAGGGCCCGCAGCTTCCGGTCCTCGCGGATCGGGCCGATCGGCTGGCGCGAGAGACAGGAGATCGCGCTCAGGCCGGCGACGGGCACGAACTTTCGCCACTGCTCGGTCTGCACGCTGTCGGAGACGCGCGCGTCGATGCCGGCGCTGAGGCAGACCTCCCGGAACGCCGCGACGCGCTGCGACGCACGGCCATCCAGCTCGCCGAAGATGAGCGAGTTCATGTCGCTCTTGCAGTGGACGACGCCCGGGGCCACGACCGTCGAGTTGATGAAGACAACCCCGCCGACGACGTGCGTCGAACCGACGATGGCGCCGATCTCCTCGGGGGCGGTGACCCCGTTCTGGACCGGCACCAGCGTGGTCTCCGGCCCGATCATGGGGCGCAGCTGTTGCGAAGACGCCGCCAGGTCGTACAGCTTGACCGACTGGACGACGACGTCGACCGGCCCGACGGCGGCAGGGTTGTCCGTCGCGGCAATGTCCGTGGCCGCGACCTCACCGTCCGGCGTGGTGACGCGGAGCCCGTCGGCCCGGATCGCCGCGAGGTGCGCGCCGCGGCAGATCAGCGTCACTTCCGCCCCGGCGCGAGCGAGCAGCGCTCCCATATAGGAGCCGACGCCACCCGCACCCATGACCGCGATCCTCACGTGTCAGCTCGCCCAAGGTTCGAAGAGAGGAGATAGTACCGGACTGGCGTCGGCGTCAATCGACCGGACGGGTGATGCCGCCGCGGGAGGCTTCCCACGCCCCACGGGGCTAGAATCGCCGCGGTGTTCGCGACGCGGAGAACGCGTGCCGGATCGACCGAGGAGAGCGACGATGATGCGCAGCACGGACCGCATTCTGACCACCCACGTCGGCAGCCTGCCGCGGCCGGCCGATCTGCTCGCGATGCTCCGGGCGAGGGAGCGCGGCCAACCCCAGGACGCGCAGGCGTTCGCCGCCCGAGTGCACTCCGCGGTGAGCGATGCCGTGCGCAAGCAGCTGGAGCTCGGCGTGGACATCGTCGACGACGGCGAAATGGGCAAGCCGGGCTTCATCCACTACGCGAACGAGCGGCTCGCCGGGTTCGAACCGCTCAACGAGGCGGTGGGAAGCCCGTGGAAGAACTCGCGGGAAGTGAAGGCCTTCCCGGAGTTCTACGAGTGGTTCGGGCGCGTGATGCCCAGTCCCGCGGCGACTGCCGGCCACATGGTCTGCACCGGGCCGATCTCCTACAGGGGCCACGCGCACGTGCAGGCCGACATCGCGAACCTGAAGGCCGCGCTCGGGGCCCGGCGCGCGACGGACGCGTTCATGCCGGCGATCTCGCCGACGAGCGTCGAGGACTGGCAGCGCAACCGGTACTACAAGACCCAGGAAGAGTTCCTGTTCGCGATCGCCGACGCCATGCGCGAGGAGTACAAGGCGATCGTCGACGCCGGGTTCATCGTGCAGATCGACGACCCCCACATCGCGACCTACTACGTGATCCGCTCGGACCTGAGCGTCGCCGAGATCCGCAAGTGGGCCGAGGTGCGCGTCGAGGCGCTCAACCACGCGCTACGGGATTTGCCGCGCGACCGAGTCCGCTGGCACACCTGCTACGGGATCAACATCGGCCCGCGCGTCCACGACCTGGAGCTCAAGCACTTCGTGGACCTCATGCTGAAGGTCCGCGCCGGCGCGATCTCGTTCGAAGCGGCGAATCCGCGCCACGAGCACGAGTGGCGCGTCTGGGAGAGCGTCAAGCTGCCGCAGGACACGGTCCTGATCCCGGGCACGATCACCCATTCGAGCGTGCTGGTCGAGCATCCGGAGCTCGTGGCCGACCGGATCGTGCGCTTCGCGAAGATCGTCGGCCGCGAGAACGTCATCGCCGGCGCCGACTGCGGATTCGGCACCTTCGCCGGCTCGGAGGAGATCCACGAAAGCGTGGTCTGGGCGAAGTTCGACGCCCTCGTGGAGGGCGCGCGGATCGCGAGCCGGCAGCTCTGGAAGTAGCCGGCCCGCTCGCGGGGCGCTCCGGATCAGTTCGCCTTGATCCCCGCCGCCTTGATGAGCTGCGCGTTCTCGACCAGCTCCCGCTGGATCATCGCCTCGAAGTCCGGCAGCGACATCGTGAGCGGATCGGCGCCCAGCTTGACCAGACGGTCGCGCACGTCCGGCGCCTGCACCGCGGCGTTGAACTCGCGGTTGAGGCGCTCGACGATGGGACGTGGCGTCTTCGAGGAGACCAGCGCTCCGACCCAGAAGTTGTAGTCCGAGTTCGGGTACCCCAGCTCCACCGTCGTCGGGAGATCGGGCATCAACGCGCTGCGCTTGGGCGAGGCGTTGCCGAGCGCGACCAGCGAGCCGTCCTGGACGCGCTTGAGCACCGCGAACACCGGTGCGAAGTAGAAGTCGGCCCGCCCGGCGAGGACTTCCCCGAGCGCCTCCGGCGCGCCCTTCATGTGCACGGTGAGCACCTCGATCCCGGCGGCGAACCGGAAGCGCTCGAGGTGCATGTGCGTGGCGCTGCCCACGCCGGCGGTCGTGGCGACGAGTGACCCCGGCTTCGCCTTGCCCGCGGCGACCAGGTCGGCCAGGGTCTTGTAGCCCTTCTCCGGCGAGACCACGATCACCGTCGGCATCGTGGCGATCGTCGCCACGGGGGTCAGCTCCTTCGGGTCGAGCCCCGGGTTGATCAACGTCGACACGGTGAACGCCGACGCGTAGATGCTGATCAGATGGCCGTCCGGCTCGGCTCTCGCCACCGACGCTGCACCGACGATCCCCCCCGCCCCGAGGCGGTTCTCGACGATCACCGGCTGGCCGAGGCTCGCCGGCAGCTTCTCGGCGAGGATGCGCGCCATCGTGTCGGTCACGCTTCCCGGCGTCACGCCCGAGATCAGCCGGACGGTCTTGCTCGGATAGCTCTGCGCGACGGCCAAGCCGGGAACCAGCAGCACGAGCAGCAGTGCGATGAATTGCCTTCTCATGGTCCTCCTCCTCTCAGGTCGTCGGCGACTCCGCCCGCGCTGCGCGGGCCGGTCGGCCGATCGGTTGCCGGCATTATGAACTCGGCGATCGGGCGCCGTCACCGGCGTCCCGGGCCCGGCGCTCGCGGGTGAGGCTGTAATAGATCCCGGCAAAGATCACCGCTGCCCCCAGCATGGTGGCGAGCTCGATCGGTTCGCCGTAGAACAGCGCCCCGACGACCGCGATCAGCGGCAACCGGAGGAAATCCAGGGGGACGACGAACGTCGCGTCGGCGAGCATGAAAGCACGGGTCAGGCAGTAGTGCGAGCCGAAGCCGGCGCCGCCGACGGCGAGGATCCAGGGCAGGTCGGCAACCGTCGGCACGACCCAGCCGGGCAGCGCCGTGACGAGGCCGAGCGGCATCTGCATCACCGACATGTAGAAGAGCACGGCGAGCGGCGAGTCCGTTGCCGACAGCCGCTTGGTCGCCACCATCACCGAAGCGAAGGAGAGCGCCGCGGCGAGGGTCGCGAGCGCCCCCGGATGAACCACGGCGAGCCCGGGCCTGAGGATGATCAGGATGCCGGCGAGCCCCAGGACCAGCATGACGATCCGCCCGCGGTTCAGCCGTTCGCCGAGCACGAACATCGCGAGCACCGCAGTCCACACCGGCATGGTGAACTCGATCGCGAAGACGGTCGCGAGCGGCAGCACGCCGATCGCGTAGACCCAGGCGGCCTGCCCCCCGAAGTGCAGCACGTTGCGGGTCGCGTGGAGGCCGATCCGCCGGGTCCGGAGCGCCCCGATCCCGTAGCGCGGCAGGACCGCGAGCACCATGAGGAACGAGATGGAGCTGCGGAAGAACAGGATCTCGAAGGTGCCCATGGTGTCGAGGAGCTCGCGCACCGCGATCGCCATCAGCGAGAACGCGAGCAGCGCCCCGCCCATCCACGCCGCGGCCCGCAGCGCGTGGTGACCGCGGGCCGGGCCGCCTGCCGCGATGGCCTTGGCCACTACTCAGCCGCGATCAGACTGGCCAGGTAGTCCGGGTCGTCGCGCAGCCGCGCGGATGGGCCGTCGTAGACGATCCGGCCCTTGTCCATGACCACGGTGCGCTCGGAGAACGCCAGCGCGACGCGGCTGTTCTGCTCGACCAGCACGATCGAGAGCCCGCCCTGGGCGCGTAAGCGGAGCAGCACCTTGGTGAGCGCCTCGACGATCAGCGGCGCGAGCCCCTCGGTCGGCTCGTCCATCAGGAGCACGCTCGGGTTGGTGATGAGCGCGCGCGCGATCGCGAGCATCTGCTGCTCGCCGCCGGAAAGGTGGTTGCCGGCGTGGCCGAGCCGCTCCCTGAGGTTGGGGAACAGATCAAAGATCCGCGCGAAGGTCCAGTGGCCGGGCCGCGCGCCGAGCTCGAGGTTCTCGCCCACCGACAGCGACGGGAAGATCTCGCGCTCCTGCGGGACGAAGCCGAGGCCCGCCAGCGCCCGGCGGTGGACCGGTGCGGCGTCGATGCGGCGTCCGTCGAGGGAGATCTCGCCGGCGTGCAGGGTGGTGTGGCCCATGACGGTCGCGAGCAGGGTCGATTTGCCGACGCCGTTGCGCCCGATCACGCTCAGGCTCTCGCCAGCGGCGAGCGCGAGATCGATCCCTTCCAGCACCACCGTCTCGCCGTAGCCCGCCGAGACCCGCCGTAGCGCGAGCGCGTCAGACATCGGCGGCGCTCCCGAGGTACACGGCGCGCACCTCGCGATTGGCGGCGATCTCGGCGGGCGGCCCTTCGGCGAAGATCGCGCCGCTCACCATCACGGTGATGCGCTCGGCGAAGCGGAACACGAGGTCCATGTCGTGCTCGATGATGAGCACGGCGATCTCCTTCGGCAGCCCGGCGATCGCGTCGAGGAGGATGTGGCTCTCCGCGCTCGGGATGCCGGCGGCCGGTTCGTCGAGCAGGAGCACCCGGGGCTTGAGGCCGAGCGCGATCGCGATCTCGACCAGGCGCTGCCGGCCGTAAGGCAGCTCGTGGATGCGCCGGCCGGCGTCGCCCTCGAGCTTGAGCGTCTCGAGCAGGCCGGAGGCCTCCGCGATCACGTCCGCACGCCGACCGGCGGGGCGGAACATCGATCCACCCGCGCCGAGGCGCTCGGCGACCGCGATGTACACGTTGTCCAGCACCGTCAGGCCGCGAAACAGCTGGTTGATCTGGAACGTGCGCGCGATGCCGCGCTTGACCCGCTTCGCCTGCGGAGCCGCCGTCAGGTCCTCGCCCTCGAGCAGCACCGCGCCGCGCGAGGGCGGCAGGACGCCGGTGAGCAGGTTGACGAGCGTGGTCTTGCCCGCGCCGTTGGGCCCGATCAGTGCGTGGCGCGCGCCGCGCTCGAGGCGAAAGTCGATGTCGCGCGCCACCTCGAGCGCGCCGAAGCTCTTGCAGAGCTGCCGGGTCTCGAGGAGCGCCGCCATCAGCGCGCGACCGCGGCGCGCAGGCGTCGCCACAGCGCGTCCGCGATCCCGAGGATGCCGTTGCGCGCGTAGAGCGCGACCGCGATGAGCAGCAGGCCGACGCCGAGCTGCCACGTGGTCGGGTAGGCCTTGGCGAGCACGTGCTCGAGCACCATGTACGCGATCGCCCCGACGAAGGCGCCGTAGAGCCGGCCGTAGCCGCCGAGGATCAGGATGATCAGGATGCCCGCGGCGCGGTCCAGCCCGAGCGTGGCGAGGTTCACGTACGCGTTCGCCTGCGTGAACAGCGCGCCCGCGACGCCGGCGATAGCGGCCGAGACGGCGTAGACGATCACCAGCCGCGCGCGCACGGGCGCGCCGACCGCGTGCATGCGCAGCACGTTCTCGCGGATGCCGGTGAGGCTCTGCCCGAAGGGCGAATACACCAGCACGCGCACCAGGACGAAGCAGACGAACAGCACGACCAGGGCGTAGAGGTACTGCGAGCGGTAGTACAGCAGGTCGAAGGGAAACAGCCCGAGGATGGCTTGGAACTGCAGGCCCGGCATGCCGTCGAAGCTGCCGGTGTACTCATGACCCATGTTCGCGCTCTCCTCAAGCAGCGCCATGGTGCAGAGCGTCAGCATCAGCAGCGTCAGGCCCTGGGTGCGCAGCAGCACGTAGCCGCTCGCCAGCCCGATCGCGCCTGCGACCAGCGCCGCCGCCACGAGCCCGCTCAGCGGCTCGTTCCAGCCCGCGTGCGCGGCGAGCATGCCGACGGTGTAGGCGCCGGCGCCGAAGAACGCCGCGTGTCCGAGGGTGACGATGCCCGCGTAGCCCATCACGAGGTCGAGCGACAGCGCGAACAGGATCGTGATCACGAGCTGCGTGCCGAACGCGAGGTAGCTCGGAAGGAGGAAGAACAGCGCGATCCCGGCGAGCCAGGGCGCCGCCTCCCACCACTTGACGCGGTGACGCTCGGCCAGCGCTCGCGCCGCCGCGAGCCCGGGTCCAGGCGCGGTCATCCGGCGCGCCGGCCGAAGAGGCCCTGCGGCCGCCACAGCAGCAGCACGAGGGTGAGCGCGTAGATGAACATCGTGCCGCCCTTCGGGAACTGGATCTTGAGCACGAAGTCGAGGATGCCGATGAGCGCCGCGGCGAAGAACACGCCCGTCACGCGGCCCAGGCCCCCGACCGCCACCACGATCAGGAAGTAGATCAGGTAGCGCAGCGGATACTGCGGGTCGAGGCCGAGGATCTCCGCGCCGAGACCGGCGCCCAGCGCCGCGAGGCCGCCGCCGAGCGCGAACGTGAGGGTGAAGAGCCGCCCGACGTCGACGCCGAGCGATTCGGCCATGCGCCGGTTGTCGACCGCCGCGCGGATCTTGGCGCCGATGCGCGTGCGCTCGAATCCGAGCCACAGCCCGAGCGCGAGCAGCACCCCGGCGGCGATGATCGCGAGGCTGTAGGTGCGGTAACGGATGAAGCCGAGGTCGGTCTGGCCGCGCAGCCACTCGGGCAGCACCACGGTCTGCGTCTCGGGGCCGAAGACGAGCGTGATCGAGGCGATCATCACGAGCACCAGCCCGATCGTGAACAGCACCTGGTCGAGCTCGGAGGCGCGGTACAGCCGCGCGTAGAGCAGCCGCTCGAGCACCACCGAGAGCGCCGCGATCGCGACGAAGCCGATCGCCAGTGCGGCGAAGAACGGCAGACCCCAGACCTTCATCGCCTGCACGATGACGTAGCCGCCGAGCATCGCGAAGCCGCCGTGGGCGAGGTTCACGAAGCCCATGAGCCCCATGGTGACCGAGAGCCCGACCGACACGATGAACAGCACCATGCCGGCGGCGAGGCCGCCAAGGGCGATGCTGATCAGGTCCATCGGGTGGACATCCCGGCGCGCGCGCCGAGCACCGGAAAAAAGCCGCCGCCCGTGGGCCGGCTGCGGGCGGCGGCTTCGACGTCGTGGGAGCGGAGGTCCGGCGCTACTTGCCGCACCGACCGACCTTGAGCTCCTTGCACATGTCCTTCACGGCCTGGGTCGTGCCGATCGTCTTCTGATAGAGGCGCCCGTCCTTCATGGTCAGCTCGCTCAGATACTCGTTCATGACCACGTCGCGCGTCACCGGGTCGATCATGATCGGACCGCGCGGGCTGTCGGCGTATCGCCAGCCCTTGAGCGCCGCCATCGCCTTGTCGGGATCGATCCGGCAATTGAGCGTGCGCACGACGTGCGCGATCGCGGCCATGCCGTCGTAGCCCTGGATGCCCATGAAGTCCGGCGTCGTGTCGGGTCCGTACTCCTTCTTCCAGGCGGCGACCAGGCGCTTGTTGGCCGGGTTGTCGAGATCGGCGTGATAGTGGTGCATCGTGATCAGGCCGACCGCGTCCTTGCCCATCGCCTGCAGCTTGAAGTCCTGGGTGATGTCCCCCGGCCCGATCAGCTTGATGCCGGCCTGGCGCATGCCGAGCGCGCCGTAGGTCTTGACCACGCCCACCGCGTGATCGCCCGCGGGCACGAACACGAAGAACACGTCGGGCTTCTTGTCCTTGGCGCGCTGGAAGAACGGCGTGAAGTCGGGCACCTGCGCCGGGCCGCCCATCGGGATCTCGTCGATCACCTTGCCGCCGGCGGCCTCGAACGCGGTCTTGAACGCATCGAGGCTGTCCTTGCCCGGCGGAAAGTCGCTGTAGCCGACCACCGCGGTCTTCGCCTTGAGGACCTTGGCCGCCGCATCGCCCATCGCGTACCCGGCGTGCCACATCGAGAACGAGACGCGCGCGATGTACGGCGAGAGATTCGTGATCCACGCCGTCCCCGCGTTCATGATGATCATCGGCTTGTGGGCCGCGTCGACCAGCGGCGCCGTGGCGATCGCGTTCCCCGAGTAGATGATCCCGGTGACGAGGTCGACCTTGTCCTGCGTGATGAGCTCCTGGACCGCGGTCTTCGAGTCGGCGCCGCCCGGGTTCTTGCCGTCGCGCTTGACGATCTCGATCTTGCACGACCCGAAGGCGTCGGGATTGAGCTTCATGAACATCTGCATGCCGCGGTCGATCTGCTGCGCGAACTCGGCGCCGATCCCGGTATAGGTCAGTTTCACCCCGACCTTGACCGTCTGCGCCGGCGCGCTCACGGCAAACGCCGCGAGCACCCCTGCGGCGAGCGCCTGTGTCAGTCTGGCTTTGGTAATCATCGTCCTCCTCCTCAGGTGACTGGCTAACGCGGCATCCTAATTCAGTCTGCGGG